>NZ_CANMKV010000017.1 GCF_947498635.1 uncultured Microbulbifer sp.
CGCCTTAGCTCAGTTGGTAGAGCAAATGACTGTTAATCATTGGGTCGCTGGTTCGAGCCCAGCAGGCGGAGCCAAATTCCAAAGCGCAGGTTAATTTGCGCTATACAAGTTAGATTAAATTCCGCCTTAGCTCAGTTGGTAGAGCAAATGACTGTTAATCATTGGGTCGCTGGTTCGAGCCCAGCAGGCGGAGCCAAATAAAAACCCTGCATAGTTCACTATGCAGGGTTTTTTCTTATCTGCTCAATATGCTTTCCGTCGCCCCTACCCCTGAAAAATTCGCGCCCCCTAAAGCCTACATAAGAACGGGCCCCACCCAACTTAAAACTCGGGAGCCCACTTTCGAGCGCACTAGCTCAGGCCACCCTCACTGGTAACCGGAAGTCGCTCCACGGTAGCCATTTTTACCGCGGGCTTTACTTTGCGGGAGCGAGACCACACAGCATCCACCAACCCCTGCTTTGAGGTGTAACCGCTCACCGCTAAAGATAAAACCTGGTGAACCTTTTCACAGCGATGTTCTGCACAAGCCTGCTTCAGCTCCGCAATTAAAGAGCGCAAGATATCACTTTCAAGATACTCCTCTTCTGCCCGCAGTATCATGGGGTGATCGGTGCCCGACACATTGTCGCCCAGCAGCAATTCCTCGTAGAGCTTCTCCCCGGGGCGCAGCCCGGTCACCTGGACCTCAATATCCCCATCGGGGTTTTTATCGTCCTTAACCGAGTGCCCCATAATTCTAATAAGGCGCTCAGCAAGATCGTGGATAAGAACAGGCTCACCCATATCTAAAACAAATACATCGCCGTTACGCCCCATGCTACCGGCCTGCAGTACAAGCTGAGCGGCCTCCGGAATGGTCATAAAGTAACGGGTTACCTTGGGGTGCGTGACCGTTACGGGGCCACCCGCATTTATCTGATCAGTAAATAGGGGGATGACCGACCCGGAGGAGCCCAAAACATTGCCAAAGCGCACCATGCAAACCCGCATTTTGCCGGAGCGACGCCCATAATCCTGGCATATCAACTCAGCAAAGCGCTTGGTTGCCCCCATTACATTGGTTGGGCGCACGGCTTTGTCGGTAGAAATGAGGACAAACTGCTCTACCCTGGAACCTTCGGCAGCCTCCAAGACCGACAAGGTGCCCAGTACATTGTTATCCGCCCCTAAAACAACGTTTTGCTCAACCAGGGGAACATGCTTGTAAGCCGCCGCATGGTAAATAGTGTTTACCGAAAATTCCCTGATAATTTCGGTCATTCGCACACCATCCCGAATATCCCCGAGAAGTGCACTCATCCGGAGCTGATACCCTTCATCCAGCTGCTGCTGGCGAAGTTCACGCTCGATCTGATAGAGCGCAAACTCAGAGGACTCCACCAAAACCAGGTGCGCCGGCCCCCACTGGGCAATCTGCCGACACAACTCTGATCCGATCGACCCTCCAGCACCAGTAACAAGAACCACTTTACCGCTGATAGAGCCCGCGACTAAAGCTTTCTCTGGCTCGACTGGAGCCCTCCCTAAAATATTTTCATACGTTTGCGACATGCCCTCGGTGCGGCCTGCGGCATCAACAAGCTCCTCGACACCAGGAATAGCCTTCACCACCAAGCCCTGCTCGCGAAGGCTCCGCGCAATTTCACGGCGGCGGCGCTTGGGCACACCCGGCATTGCCAGCAACACTTCAGCAATATCTTTCTCGGCAACCACCCCAAGAATATTTCCCGGCGAGTAAACCATTACTCCATCAATTAGCGTCTTCTGCTTCGAGATATTATCGTCAAAAAAAGCGACCGGCTTATAAAGCTCACCGTGCAACAATGCCTTATAAACCTGAAGTCCCGCTGTACCGGCGCCATAAATGGCCACGCGGGTTTTATGGATCTCCAGCGCCATTTGGTAGTAAATACGAACCAGCCAGCGAGACCCACCAACAGCAATCAGGGCGAAACACCAGTAAATAACTGGAACCGAACGGGGAACTCCAGCCGTCGTCAGATAAGAAGCCACCGCAAGCAAAATTGAGGATGCGGTGACCCCCTGGAGCACAGCGACAACCGCTTTCTGCCCCATATAGCGAATGACCGTACGATAGAGACCAAGCTTGAGAAATATAAAACTGCTGGAGCAGATAGTTATTACCAGGCAGGCCAGCATTGGCAGTGTCAGAGCTTCGGTCAGACCATTAAGTCGAATTGCCATTGCCAAAAAAAACGCAACACTCAGCATTGCCAAGTCAAATAGCAACATCAACGCCGGCTTCTGGGCTCTTTCAAACTTTCGCCAAATACCTATCACACGAGCACCCCAAAAAGGAAACCAACCAACCCCTGATACATTTTCAGGCAGCCGTCAAACCAATAAAAGCGAACGCCACGGCAGATGCGGCAACCATAAGAGTCAGCTGTAGGTGTAGGATCTTTTTCACCCCTAAACGCATAGCGGAACGCTGATAAAAGTGCTCTCGATGAGCCTCCCACCAACGCTGCCCTTCGATCATACGCCGAAATAGCGTATAGCTGGCATCCAGCCAAAACGGACTAAATACAATAACCGGGAACCACAATTCAAAAGCGCCTCTCTGCCAGCCAAACAGGCTTAGGGTAAATACTGCTAAGCCAATGCCCGTCGATCCCGCATCGCCCATAAATATACTTGCGGGAGGCCAGTTGAAGTGCAGGAAGACCACCGCGCAAAGCACAAACAAGGCACACACACCGGCAAGCTCCCAGTCGCCCCCCAGAAGACAGGCAGCACCGAGGGACAAAAAGCCGACTGCCGTCATGCACCCAGCCAAACCATCCATGCCATCCATAAAGTTGTACAGATTGATCACCCACCCACCCAATAAAACAAGTGGAGGAAGCCACCACCAATCCACCCCTGCGGGTAGCGCGAGAACAACCCATGTAGCCGCGGTCAATTGAGCCGCGAAACGCAACGGAGCAGTGACATGCCGAATGTCATCCAGAGCCGACACGGCAAGGAGGAGGAAGAAAGACACATAGACAAGCATCGGAAGGGAAATTGGACCTACCGCCAAGCCTAACCCGCAACCTGCCAACAATGCCCATCCCCCCGTGCGTGGAACCGGGGCGCTATGCATTGAGCGGTGGTTGGGAATATCCAAAGCCAAATTTTGCATACGCGATAGCAGGACTGACGTCATGCAATAACTAAGCCCGCCCCCCAATAGCAAAGGGAGCAGCCACCCTGAAATTTGACCAATCAAACCTTTTTCCCTCAAAACCTTATATTGACGCCACACTAAGCGCTAAAACCACAAACGAAATAAGCGCAGACACCAATTTTGCAGCATTGAAGGGAGTAAAGGCAGGCAGCGGCCCTGAGAGGCTTGCCGATAGACCGGGTAATTCTCGACAAGCTATAGGGAGCAAGGAAGGCGGCTTACTCGCCGCCAAACCGTGCCAAATGCGGGTGCTATAAACGAATCCGCTCGCGATTCTTGTCAAGTGTTGCCGTGCCAATCCCTTTAACATTGAGTAGCTGATCGAGCGACGTAAAGGGGCCATGCTTCTCCCGATACTCTATGATCAACTGCGCCTTTGCCTCACCGACTCCAACAAGTTTATCGGCCAACTCAGTCACAGATGCACTGTTAACATTGACCTCAAGTTCAACTTGTTCCGCGCCTATTAACTCACCCTCATTGGCATATACTGCAGATGAAGAGAAAAGTGAAAGCGCAACTACCAGTAACGCAGTAAATAGTGCATGAGTTTTTATCATGATCGACTCCCAGTGAAAGTGTTCTAGTTTCACATTGGGACTGCTTTTACCTCCCCAAGCCGAGCCATGATACCAATAGGTCGTGTAAGACTGCTGCAAACGCTTATTACACTACATAACACCCGACCTAGGCAAACAAACCTTATTTTCCTGTAATTTCAGACAATATATCCTGCAACGCTACCAGAGGGTTATCCGCAGCCGTAATTGGCCGGCCGATCACCAAATAGTCCGCTCCTTGGCTCAGGGCCTCGGAGGGTGTCAGAGTACGTCGCTGGTCTCCCGTATCACTGCCCCTCGGGCGAATCCCCGGGGTTACCAGCTTAAAATCCGAACCGCAGGCAGCTTTTAGCGATTTGGCCTCTCGCGCGGAACAAACGACACCATCAAGACCACAGGAACGAGCCTTAACCGCCAGATCCAGCACATGCTCTCCCAAGGGCGCTACCACTCCTGCTGCAGCCAACTCCTCCGGGGTAGTGCTGGTTAGCACTGTCACACCTATAAGTAGCGGCTTTCGTTCACCAAATTCAGCTAAAGCCTCTGCTGCCGCTCGCATCATGCGCTCTCCACCACCGGCATGTACATTAACCATCCAGACACCCAATCGCGCAGCTGCCTTTACCGCCGCGGCGACAGTATTGGGGATATCATGGAACTTAAGATCCAAAAAAACCTGAAAACCGCGATCCACCAGAGTGCGGACCAAGTCTGGCCCCGCAATAGTGAATAATTCCTTACCGACCTTTACCCGACACAGAGAGGGGTCGAGCTGACTGGCCATAGCGAGGGCGGCATCGGCACTGTCATAGTCCAGCGCCACAACGATTGGAGAGGAAACTTGAGACTGCAAAGAAATACCTCATTGAGTTAGATTACAAAGCGGGCCCAGGTAATGACATACCCTAAGAGGGGCACCTATTCACCTTCGATCCCTTTGACTGAACGGACAGAATCCCAGTGCTTGCAACTGGGGCACAGCCAGTGCAATTGATTACCAGAAAAGCCGCAATTGCTGCAGCGATAATGCGGACGACTGGCAATCAACTGATCAATCAGCGTCTTCAAAAGGGAGAGATTTTCCCTCGACCTCCCCTGAGCAGTGCCAATATACAAATCCAAAAACCGCCCAAGCCCACGCAAAGAGGGACGCAGGGCCAACTGCTTACCCATAAAAGCCGCTGCCGCAGCTTCACTATCTTGCTCTTGGATCCTGCGAGTTAAAGCGATCAGCACACTGTTAGAGGGATACTCCTTGAGAAGCGACTCAAGGTAGCCATCCAACCCCGCTCCGTCATCGAGCTCGACGTAACAGGTAATTAACAACTCTAAAATCTCTGGAATATAGTCGGGACTTTGCTTGGGGATTCGCTGCAAAACCTTAATTGCATCTCGCTTTTTACCGAGCAAATACTCGAGGCGCGCCCACAGCAGAGAGGCTCTGACCGAGCTGCGATCATACCCCAAAGCCGCATCGAGATGCTTGCGCGCACTTAAGTAGTCTTTGGAGGCAATAGCCTCCTCAGCCAACTCACAGCAAAAGTGTGCTTGTATAGGTGCCCAATCCGCCGATAGGCGCTTAAATCTACGGCCGTGCAAAAGATTGACCGCATGAATAGCTTTGGCCCATTCCCGCTCATCGCGGTAAACCTCTATCAGGTGCTCGAGACTGGTAGCGCGCAACTCCTGCGAAGTTTCCACCAACTCCTGTAAAAGACGTTCAGCCCTATCCAGCCAGCCGGCCGCTATATAATCACAGGCCAGCTCAAACTGGGCCTTGTGCTGACTTTGCCTTGAGAGGCTCGGACGAGCCAGTAGGTTTTGATGGACTCGGATTGCCTGATCGTACTCACCGCGCCTGCGCAACAGGTTTCCCAGTGCCAGGTGCGTATCAAAAGTGACTGGGCTCACTTCAAGGGAATCGATAAACTTCTCAATCGTATCGTCGTGATGCTCGCTCAGCAGATAGTTGAGACCCTGCGCATAGGAGCGAGCCAAGGACTGTTCCTGCTCACTAAAATCAGGCTTTTTCCTGGAGCTACCACGGCCCAACACCCAACCAATAGCAACGGCCGTCAACAGGAAGAAGAAATAGGCGAGATCCAGCAAGTCAGTCTCCGGATGCCTTGCGGTGGGCGGCTTGAAGCTCACGCTCCACCTTCTTGAGCTGCTTGCTCAAACCCCTCACACGACGACGCTGGGAAAAAATAGGTAAAAGGCTAGCGAGGAAGCCGAGCAAAATACCCAGTAACAACACGCAGACAAGCCAAACGCCGACACTACCAGACTGCAAGGCGTAACCGGCAACAACCGGCGAAATTATCTGGGAATTTTCCACAGCAAAATAAATGCCGAGAGCGACACAGGCCAGGGCCAAAAGGCCGAACATAAAGTGCATCAGCCAGCGCAGAAATGACAAGGGAACCTCCGCGTTCCACTAAAGTTGGCTCTATCTCGCAGCCACAAGGGTATTCAGACAGGCTATACAACCATCAGAAAGCCGCCCTAATTTCGGCAGCATCAGAGGTGCATCATACTTCGATCCCGGCCATATTGTGCATGCTGCGATTCACTCTGTCGCGCAATTCCTTTCCGGGCTTGAAATGAGGTACATATTTACCGGCCAGCGCTACGGCATCTCCGGTCTTGGGATTGCGCCCAGTACGCGGTGCACGATAGTGCAAAGAAAAGCTACCAAAACCGCGTATCTCAATACGCTCCCCCTGCGCCAGGGAATCAGACATAGTATCCAACATCACCTTCACCGCCAGCTCGACATCCTTAACTGGCAGCTGATCCAACCTCAACGCAATCCTTTCGATCAGTTCGGATTTGGTCATGCGCTCCGCAACCTTTGTAAGTCATTGATTATTCTGGACTAGAGCGCCAATCATCTAATAGAAAGCCGGACTGGGCAACCCCAGTCCGGCTTTCGAGTCACCCCAGATACAGTATTTGGGGTGGTGAACACTTAAAGATGATTAGTCTTTATTGTTCATCTGCGCCTTAATCAGGTCACCGATAGTAGCGGGCTGAACTTGGTCAGACTGCTTCTTACTGTGATCCTTCATGGCTTGCTTCTCGTCATCCTGGTCTTTGGCCTTGATAGACAGGCTGATCACGCGGTTCTTGCGATCCACGCTAGTGATCTTAGCTTCTACTTCTTCGCCTTCTTTCAGGATGTTGCGAGCGTCTTCAACCTTATCGCGGCTGATCTCTGAAGCGCGCAGGATACCTTCAACTTCACCCGCCAGGGTGATTACAGCCTGCTTGGCATCCACTTCTTTCACGATACCATTGACGATGCTGCCGCGATCGCTGGTGGATACGTAGTCAGAGAACGGATCGGACTCCAGCTGCTTCACGCCCAGAGAGATGCGCTCGCGCTCGGAATCAATACCCAGGATAACAGTCTCGATCTCGTCGCCTTTCTTGAACTTGCGAACAGCTTCTTCGCCAGCTTCATTCCAGGAGATGTCGGACAGGTGCACCAGGCCGTCGATGCTGCCGTCGAGACCGATGAAAATACCGAAGTCGGTGATGGACTTGATCTTACCGGAGATCTTATCGCCCTTAGCGAATTTACGCGCGAAGGCATCCCACGGATTTTCCTGGCACTGCTTGATACCCAGGGAGATACGACGACGCTCTTCGTCGATATCCAGGATCATCACTTCGACCTCGTCGCCCACCTGGACAACTTTGGACGGGTGGATGTTCTTGTTGGTCCAATCCATTTCGGAAACGTGTACCAGACCTTCCACACCCTCTTCCAGCTCGGCAAAGCAGCCGTAGTCGGTCAGGTTGGTTACAACCGCCTTCACGCGGCTGTTCTCTGGGTAACGCTGCTTGATGGATACCCAAGGATCTTCGCCCAACTGCTTGAGGCCCAGGGATACACGGCTGCGCTCGCGGTCGAACTTCAGTACTTTTACTTCGATTTCGTCGCCAACGTTTACGATTTCGCTCGGATGCTTGATGCGCTTCCAAGCCATATCGGTGATGTGCAGCAGGCCGTCGATACCACCCAGATCTACGAAAGCACCGTAGTCGGTCAGGTTCTTAACGATACCCTTAATGCTCATGCCTTCCTGCAGGCTTTCCAACAGCGCTTCACGCTCTTCGGAAGTCGCAGCTTCCATTACGGCGCGACGGGAAACCACTACGTTGTTACGCTTGGCATCCAGCTTGATAACCTTGAACTCGAGTTCTTTACCTTCCAGGTGCGCAGTATCACGAACCGGACGAACATCGACCAGAGAGCCGGGCAGGAACGCGCGGATGTTGGCAACGTCGACAGTAAAGCCACCCTTGACCTTGCCGCTGATAACGCCTTTAACCACTTCGTCAGCTGCATGGGCAGCGTCGAGGATTTTCCAGGCTTCAGCGCGCTTGGCTTTTTCACGGGACAGACGGGTTTCACCGAAACCGTCTTCAACAGCTTCCAGGGCAACCTGTACTTCGTCGCCCACCTGCAGTTCAACTTCGCCTCTGTCGTTGGCGAACTGTGCAGCAGGGATAACGCCTTCAGACTTCAGGCCCGCGTGAACGGTTACCCAGTCTTTATCTACGTCGATTACAACACCAGTGACAATAGCGCCCGGTGCCATTTCAACGCTTTTTAGGCTCTCTTCAAATAGATCAGCAAAGCTCTCGCTCATTACAATACCTATAGTGCTGGGTCCAGCCGTTGGTAACTATTGAGTTTAGTCAACCGCCAGCCGTGACCCCAACCGCGCTGCCAGAACGCGGGTCGGATTACAACAGCGGCCGGGCAATTCTGGCAAAACCCGGCCGCTGTCGTTAAAAACTATCTACTGTTGATAACCGTGGCTCAGGAAGAAGTCCGCTCCTGTACCAATGCCAACACTCTCCGGAGGACTTCTTCGATACCCACTCCGGTGCTATCGAGCTCTACCGCATCCTCAGCGGGAGCTAGGGGTGAAGCTTTTCGGTTCATATCCTGTGCATCTCGGGCACGGATGTCGTCCAGCAGGTCGCGGAGGCTAACAGAAACCCCCTTCTCCCGCAACTGCGCCTCGCGTCTTCTGGCGCGCTCATCTGCGGTAGCGGTTAAGTACACCTTGACCGGCGCATCCGGAAACACTGTGGTGCCCATATCGCGGCCATCCGCTACCAATCCCGGCTCCAGGCGAAAATCTCGCTGGCGCTGCAGTAGCGCCGCTCGCACCCCGGGGATAGCGGCCACCGTAGAGGCCGCCATGCTCACCCGTTCCATACGAATTTCATTCGTAATATCGCGCCCCTCCAGTAGAACCTGAAGGCGACCGTCACTCACCAAAAAGCGCACATCCAGGTCTTTGGCAACCTGGGTTAATACGGCCTCATCGGCAAGGTCCACCTCTTTTTGTAGGGCGGCCAGTGCGGCAGCCCGATAGAGCGCCCCCGAATCAAGCAGGGTGAAACCGAGCCTATCCGCCAACAGCTTTGCAATAGTCCCTTTTCCCGAGCCGCTGGGGCCATCGATTGTGACTACCGGGGGCAGCCTGTTTGTGTCATTCATATTCTTTTTACAACTCTACTTCTTCTTAAGCCGCGCAACCCTAAACCCTACCCCGTAACCGACACTTCAGATCACAGCTGTTGTAGCTTCAGGCCTGAGCCTACCGCCAGCTCGGCAAAGTTGGGAAATGAGGTCGCCACATTGGCGCAGTGCAGGATGCGAATTGTATCCCTTGCACGCAATGATGCCACCGCAAACGCCATGGCGATACGGTGATCCCCAAGGCTGTCGACAGTGCCCCCAGTAAATACCGCCCCCCCTGAGGTGCCGGCGATCACAATCCCATCCTTGGTGGGGTTGGCACTCACCCCCAGGACAGACAAGCCATCGGCCATCGCCTGAATGCGATCGCTCTCCTTTACCCGCAATTCCTCGGCACCAGTCAAGACTGTCTCTCCCTGAGCACAAGCGGCAGCGATAAACAGAGCGGGAAACTCATCGATTGCCAGGGGCACCTGAGCTTCGGGTATAAGAATCCCTCTTAACGGCGCATAGCGAACACGAATATCCGCTACAGGCTCACCACCCACCGTACGCGTATTCTGAAGCTCTATATCACCACCCATAGCGCGCAGGATATGTATGACGCCATCACGAGTGGGGTTGATACCCACATGCTCCAGAGTCACATCCGACCCCGGAGAAATAGCGGCAGCCACCATAAAGAAAGCTGCGGAAGAAATATCCGCCGGCACATCAATTCGAGCAGCTTTTAGCTCCCCACCGCCACACACGGTCGCTCGGGCACCATCCCTCTCAACGGAATACCCAAACCCCTGCAGCATGCGCTCAGTATGGTCCCGAGTTGGCGCCGGTTCCACTGTGGAGGTCTCCCCCTGGGCATACAGGCCAGCAAGTAGTACTGCAGATTTCACCTGGGCGCTGGCCATTGGCAGCTGATACTGGATACCACTAAGTTGACCAGCGCTTTTAACCAAGAGCGGTGGGCGCCCCTCCGGGCCAGTTTCGATAATCGCCCCCATCTCACGCAACGGATTGGCAACTCGGTTCATGGGGCGCTTGGAGAGAGACTCATCACCGGTCAGGCTCACATCGAAACCCTGCCCGGCAAGCAGGCCCGCCAGCAAGCGCATAGAAGTCCCCGAGTTACCCAGATAAAGAGGCCCCGGTGGCGCCTTCAAGCCATGCAGGCCGACTCCGTGTATTGTCACCCGGCCATCGTGTGGTCCCTCAATCACCACCCCCATATCGCGGAAAGCCTGCAGGGTAGCGAGAGCATCCTCCCCCTCTAGAAACCCCTGCACCTCAGTCACACCTTCTGCGAGGGAGCCCAGCATAATTGAGCGATGCGACATGGATTTGTCTCCGGGAACGCGGAGTTTGCCACTAACGGTACCGCCCGGCTGCGCGATAAATGTAACTTCCTGTGCTTGCATAGTTTCTGAGTACGCTTGTTTCGCCAACATTTTTGTAAAGTGATCCCGCGCCGCTTTGGCACGGGTAAATACCCCCATCAGCGCGGCGCTATCACCGGAGGCAATGGCGCTGCGCAGGGAGGAGAGGTTAAGACTGTATAGATCGATAGCTTTTAAGATGGCTTCCCGATTGGCCAGCATAATATCCCGCCACATCACCGGGTCACTGGAGGCGATACGGGTAAAATCGCGAAAACCTCCGGCGGCATAGCGGAAAATATTTTCATTCTCGGCATCGTGAGCCAGTGTATCCACGAGACTGAAGGCAATGACATGCGGAAGGTGACTAGTTGCGGCCAGCACTTCATCGTGTTCCTCCACAGACATCTCCAGCACCTCAGCTCCAGCCGCCTGCCATGCCTGCACCACCCGGCGCAGGTGGTCGGCGCCGGTATCGGGTGCTGGCGTGAGGATAATGCGGTGATCGCGATACAGATCATCCCGAGCAGCACTCACACCACTCCTCTCGGAGCCGGCAATAGGATGCCCCGGCACCAGGAAGCTGGGCATCTCCCCCCACACTTTCTCCGCTGCCGACCGCACACTGCCCTTGACACTGGCGCCGTCAGTTACCGTAACACCAGTGGGCAAAAAGTCCTTCAACTGGGCAAACACCGACTCCACCGCGAGTGTCGGCACCGCAACAAAAACCAGGTCTCCAGGCTGTAACAAGCCGAGCGCCTCCGGAAGGTGGGTGTAAGCGCGATCGACAACCCCAAGTGTCTTTGCCTGTTCGCCCGCTTCTCTCTGCGGCGTGACGCCAATTACCTCACGACAGACACCCGCAGCTTTGAGCGCGAGCGCAAAGCTGCCGCCAATAAGACCGACTCCAATCACCAGCAGCCGGCCAACCTGTCCCTGCCCCATCACAGCACACCGCGCGGGTAGGAGCCGAGCACCTTGAGGTCAGAGGCGCAGGCACCAACCTCTTTTAACGCTTCGGCAATATCCGCTGTATCGCAATGTCCTTTGAGATCGACAAAAAATACATAGGTCCAGTTACCTGATTGAGAGGGGCGCGTCTCCACTCTGGTGAGATCGATACCGTAGCGACGGAACGGCTCCAGCATATCGTGCAGCGCTCCTGGCGCATTGCGCATAGAAACCATTAAGGAAGTTTTATCATCCCCGCTGGCGGGAACCCGCTGAGTGCCGATAATCAGGAAGCGGGTAGAATTATCAGGGCGATCTTCAATCTTCTCTGACAACACTTTCAAACCATAGAGCTCCGCCGCCATATCGCCGGCAATTGCCGCGGCATTCCACTCCCCTTTGACACGCCTAGCGGCATCTGCATTGCTGGACACGGCAACCCGCTCTACATTGGGGTAGTGCGCATCCAACCACTTGCGGCATTGGGCCAGGCTCTGTGCATGGGAGTAGATACGGGTGATCGATTCCGGGCGGGTCACGTCGGAAATCATCAGGTGGTGATGAATACGCAGCTCAACCTCACCACAAATACTGAGGTTGGAGTTCATAAAATTGTCCAAGGTGTGGTTGATCACACCTTCTGTGGAGTTCTCCACGGGTACAACGCCATAGTTCACCGCCCCCGCCTCAACCTCACGGAAAACCTCATCGATCGCCGCAAGTGGACGGCTTTGGGCCGAATTGCCAAAGTGCTTCAGCGCCGCCTGCTGGGTAAAGGTCCCTTCCGGTCCGAGATAAGCCACCTTGACGGGCTCCTCTAAAGCGAGGCAGGCGGACATAATCTCGCGAAATAACCGCGCCATTTCCTCATCGGTCAAGGGGCCTGTATTTCGCTCCATAGCCTGGCGCAACACCTGCGCCTCGCGCTCGGGTCGATAGTAGAGCGCATCCTCTCCGGTTGCTTTTTTTACCCCAGCCACCTCCATCGCGCAGCTGGCCCGCTCGCTGATCAGTCGGGCAATCTCGGAGTCAATATTGTCGATGCGATTGCGCAGCTCCAGCAGGCGCTGATCGCCACTCACGGTTTCCTCTTTCATCCGCTTTTCTACTTTTCCTGATATTTGATAATTGCCTGATCTCTAGCCTCGGCGGGCTTCAAAGTCCGCCATAAAGGCCACCAGGGCCTCTACCGCCTCATAAGGGACTGCGTTGTATAACGAAGCACGCATCCCCCCGACGGAGCGATGCCCTTTTAGACTGAGAAGCCCAGCCTTCTCCGCCTCTGATAGAAACTGCTTGTCGAGACGATCATCCGCCAAAACAAAGGGAGCATTCATACGCGAGCGGCTCGACTTCTCTACTGGACTGGAATAGAAATCACTGGCATCGAGAAACTCGTAGAGCAGAGTGGATTTTTTCATAGCCTGCTCAGCCATGGCCTCGACCCCACCCTGAGCCTTTAGCCATTGAAAAACCAGCCCGGAAAGATACCAGGCGAAGGTCGGCGGTGTGTTATCCATAGAGCCCGCATCCGCCGCCACTTTCCAGCTGAGGCTTCGGGGTATATTGTCCATGGCCCTATCCAGCAGGTCCTCGCGCACAAGGGCGATGGCAATCCCCGAAGGCCCTATATTTTTTTGTGCGCCGGCATAGATCACACCGAATTTTTCTACATCGATAGGGCTGGAGAGTATATTCGAGGACATATCCGCAACCAGAGGACAATCCACCTCTGGAACATAGTCGAATTCAATACCGCCAATAGTTTCGTTGGGAGTGTAGTGAAGGTAGGCCGCCCCTTCAGACTGCTGCCAGCTACCCCTGGCCGGTACGTAGCTAAAGTTGCGATCCTCACTGGACGCCACCACGTTGACCTCGCCATAGCGCCTAGCTTCTTTAATCGCTTTGGCTGCCCATTGCCCAGAGTGAATAAAGTCGGCTCTCTTAGAGTCCGCACCCAGTAAGTTCCAGGGCACCGCGCTGAATTGCCCCGTGGCCCCGCCCTGTAGAAACAGCACTTTATAATTATCTGGCACCGTCAGCAGGTCACGTAAGTCCTGCTCAGCGCGCTCCGCCACCTCGACAAATTCCGGCGAGCGGTGACTCACCTCCATTACCGAGCAGCCCAACCCGCGCCAATCCAGCAGTTCCTGTTGTGCCTGCCGTAAAACCGGTTCCGGCAGAGCGGCGGGGCCGGCGCAAAAGTTATATTTCCTCATGATCTGATTTCCAAAAACTCAAAATGGTTTCAAATTCAACTAGATGTGCCGACGCACAAACCGCCCTTCAGGGAGATAAGCATCACGCTTTCAGGCTTTTTTTAGGGCGCCAGAGGCAAGAAAGGCCGCGATAATCGCAGCCTTTCTTAATGATACCGAAGGGTGGATCACTCCTCCCCACCGTTATCTTCACCCTCATCCTCGGTCTCTTCGATGCGCCCAAGTCCCACGAGTTTCTCACCGCTCTTAAGACGAATGACACGCACCCCCTGGGTATTGCGGCCCAGAACGGAAACCTCATCGACACGGGTGCGCACCAGAGTACCCTGGTCGGAGATCAACATCATCTCCTCACCGGGGTGCACCTGACAGGCGCCAACCAGGGCACCATTGCGCTCGCTCTCTGCAATCGCAATAACGCCCTGAGTACCGCGTCCCTTAGTGGGGAACTCACTAATAGCGGTGCGCTTACCAAAGCCGTTTTCGGTCGCCATCATGACAGAACCGCCCTCTTCCGGGATCACCATAGCGATCACTTCCTGGCCTTCCTGCATGCGGATACCGCGCACACCCCGAGAGACACGCCCCATGGAGCGCACATTCGCCTCAGAGAAGCGTGCGGCCTTACCGGCACTGGTGAGCAGCAATACATCGCGCTCGCCATCAGTCACTGCCGTGGCAACAAGACGATCTCCCTCTTCCAACTCGATGGCGCGCAACCCTACGCTGCGCGGACGGGCAAAGGCGGTGAGCGGGGTCTTCTTCACCGTGCCACTGGCAGTAGCAAAGAAAATAAAGTGCTTCTCATCGTACTCGGAAACCGGCATCAGGCTGCTGATGCGCTCACCCTCTTCCAGCGGCAACATATTAACCACCGGGCGCCCACGAGAAGCTCGGCCGGCGGTGGGGACTTCGTACACCTTAAGCCAGTACACCTTGCCCTTGTTGGAGAAACACAAAATAGTGTCGTGGGAGTTGGCGATCAGCAGGTGCTCGACAAAATCCTCGTCCTTCACCTGGGTGGCGGATTTGCCCATACCACCGCGGCGCTGGGCCTGGTAATCGGTGAGCGGCTGGCTCTTCGCGTAACCCCCGTGAGAGATGGTTACTACTTTATCCTCCGGGGTGATCAGGTCTTCCACAGTAAGATCCTGGCGGGACGCAACGATATCCGTGCGACGCTCATCGCCAAAGTCTTTTGACAGTTGCTCCAGTTCTTCGCGGATGACTTCCATTAGACGCTCGAAGCTGCCAAGGATATGCAGGTATTCTGCGATCTGCTCCAGTCGATCCTGGTATTCCGCCAATAATTTATCGTGCTCCATACCGGTGAGGCGGTGCAGGCGCAACTCGAGAATGGCCTGAGCCTGGGCCGGGGAGAGATAGTAAGCGTCATCGCGCAAACCGAACTCACTCGGCAGGTCATCCGGACGACAGGCATCGGCGCCGGCACGCTCCAGGAACTGCTGTACATTGCCCACCGGCCAACCTTTGGCCAACAGCGCCTCGCGGGCATCCGCTGGAGTCGAGGAGGATTTGATCAACTCAATGACCGGGTCAATATTGGCAATGGCGATAGCCAGACCTTCCAGGATATGGCCGCGCTCACGCGCCTTGCGCAACAAGTAAACCGTACGACGGGTAACCACTTCCTGGCGATGACGCACGAAGTGCTCGAGCAGCTCCTTCAGGTTCAGTACCTTCGGCTGGCCGTCGACCAGAGCGACCATATTGATACCGAATACGCTTTCCAGCTGAGTCTGGGAGTAGAGGTTATTCAGAACCACATCACCCAGCTCACCGCGCTTCAATTCGATCACCACGCGCAGACCGTCTTTATCGGACTCGTCGCGCAGTTCAGAGATACCCTCGATCTTCTTCTCTTTCACAAGCTCAGCAATGCGCTCAATCAAACGCGCCTTGTTCAACTGGAAGGGAATCTCGGTGATTATGATGGTTTCGCGATTGGTCTTGTCATCGCGAATCACATCGGCCTTGGCGCGGACATAAATACGCCCGCGGCCGGTCCGGTAGGCCATCAGGATACCGGCTCGGCCATTAATGGTTGCACCCGTGGGGAAATCAGGCCCGGGTATATATTCCATCAGGTCGTCGACGGACAGCTCGGGATTGCCAATCAGTGCCAGACAGGCACTGACAACCTCACCCAAGTTGTGTGGGGGGATATTCGTGGCCATGCCCACCGCAATACCAGAGGAGCCATTGACCAGCAGGTTCGGCACGCGAGAGGGCAACACCTCTGGCATTTGCTCGGAACCATCGTAGTTGTCGACAAAGTTGACGGTTTCTTTATCGAGATCGGACAGCAGCTCGTGGGCCAACTTATCCATGCGAATTTCTGTATAACGCATGGCGGCCGGGCTATCGCCATCAATAGAACCGAAGTTACCCTGGCCATCCACCAGGGTGTAGCGCATAGAGAACGGCTGGGCCATACGCACAATGGTGTCGTAGACCGCGGTATCCCCGTGCGGGTGATATTTACCAATTACATCGCCAACGACACGCGCTGACTTTTTATAGGATTTGTTCCAGTCGTTTTTAAGCTCGCTCATAGCGAAGAGCACACGACGGTGTACCGGCTTGAGGCCATCGCGCACATCCGGCAGCGCGCGCCCGACAATCACGCTCATGGCGTAGTCGAGATAAGACTGCTTGAGTTCTTCTTCGATATTAATCGGAGAGATTTCTTTGGCTAATTCGCCCATGGCTTACGACGTTCCTTTTATAGCGCGGGCATGAGTACTGAGCCCGGATAAGCGGGCGATTCTAGCACAGTTTGACGCCTTTGGAGGCTGCCCCCACGCACTTCTGAAGCGTCTCCAGGCCCCTGTTGCCGCAGGTCAACTCTGCCGCTAAAGTAAAACCCCACCCTAACCGCCGCTGCCAAGTTCCCATGCTCCAACCCATAGACACCCTGATTCACGCACGCTGGATTATCCCAGTGATCCCCACACAAAAAGTGTACGAAAATTGCTCTCTAGCCATAGAACAGGGACGCATCACCGCCCTGCTGCCTTCTTCAGAGGCCAAGATTCGCTTCAAGGCAAAACAGGAAGTGGAACTCGGGCAGCACGCCCTGATTCCGGGGCTAATCAATACCCACAACCACGCTCCAATGACACTGCTGCGCGGCTATGCCGATGACCGCCCGCTCAAGGAGTGGCTGGAACAGCACATCTGGCCCGCGGAACAGCGCTGGGTTGGACCCCAGTTTGTCGCCGATGGCAGCCGCCACGCCATTGCCGAGATGTTGCGCTCGGGCACCACGACCTTCTCTGACCAGTACTTTTTCCCGGAGGCCGTTGCTATCGCCGCGCGGGAAACCGGTATCCGCGCGCACATCGCCTTCCCCGTGCTGGATGTACCCACCCCCTGGAGCCGACACGCCGAAGAGGCCCTGCACAAGGGGCTGACCCTGCGCGACGATTACCGCGCCCATGAACGCATCGAAGTCGTCTTTGCGCCACATGCGCCCTACACGGTTGGCGACCAGACCCTGGAAAAGATTGCTGTGTGCGCCGCCGAGGCACAAATTCCCGTGCAAATACATTTGCACGAGACTTACCAGGAAGTGGAAACGGCCTTAAAGCAAAATGGTGTACGCCCCACCGAGCGACTGCAGCGCCTGGGCCTGATGAATCCACAGACCCTCTGTGTGCACATGGTTGCGACCAATGAGCGGGATATAGAACTGTTAAAAACCAGCGGTGCGCACGTGGCCCACTGCCCATCATCCAACCTCAAACTTGCCTCGGGCTTCTGCCCCACCATGGAGATGCTCGATGCCGGTATCAATGTGTCACTGGGCACTGACGGTGCCGCCAGCAACAACAGCCAGGACTTGTTTGCCGAAGCCAATACCGCCGCGCTACTGGCCAAGGCTGTCAGCGGCAAGGCTACCGCACTACCCGCACACCAGGCCCTGGCAATGGCCACCATCAACGGTGCCCGCGCACTGGGCATTGAAGAGGAGACCGGTAGCCTGGAAATCGGCAAGAGCGCCGATATCGCCGCAATCAATCTGGCCGGCCTGGAGCAACAACCAGTACACGACCCCATGTCTCAACTCATTTACGCCGGCGGAGGCCACAATGTCAGCGATGTTTGGGTGGCGGGAAAACAATTATTGAGAGAACGCCAGTTGCTCACCCTGAACGAGACAGAGGTAATCCAGCGGGCACAACTGTGGCGTGATAGAATCTCCGGCCATTCGCGCTAGCCGCGATTTGATCGCCGCGTTTCAGCCACTGAAAACAACCGGCTATCCATTAATCAGACAATAAAACCGATGAACCCTCACCGGCTTTATTACCGCCCGCGAAGTACTGGCGCCGCCAAGCGAACCTACCGGTATTTCACAGGCTTGCGCCGGCCAGCAGCCGGTGAGGGCACGCTGTTGTGCCGCCTTAACCCGCTGGCTTATTTGCCGGGTTAACAGCGACGGAGTTTGCAGAGAAATTCATGAGTAATGTAGATCCCGCGGAAATCGCCAAATTCGAGCAGCTCGCCAGCCGCTGGTGGGATAAAAAAGGCGAGTTTAAACCGCTCCATGAAATCAACCCATTGCGTGCCAACTATATTGATAGGCATGCTTTAGTGGCCGGAAAAAAACTGTTGGATGTCGGTTGCGGTGGGGGCATTCTAACCGAGGCCATGGCGCAAAGAGGCGCAACCGTTACAGGTATTGATTTGGGGGAAGCGCCTCTCAACGTCGCCAAACTCCATGCACTCGAAAGCGGCGTAAATGTGGATTACCAACGAATCGCCGTGGAGGCACTTGCCGAGGAACAACCGGGTAGCTATGACGTCGTTACCTGCCTGGAAATGCTCGAACATGTACCCGATCCATCCTCGGTAATCCGCGCCTGTGCGAAGCTCGTCAAACCAGGCGGCCACCTATTTTTCTCGACCATTAATCGCACTCCCAAAGGCTGGCTTTTCGGAGTGGTGGGAGCGGAATATATCCTACGCTTACTACCCAAAGGCACCCATGAATACAGCAAGTTTATCCGCCCCTCAGAAATGGGGGCCTGGTTGCGCGAGGCGGACCTGGAGCTGCGCGATATGACCGGCATGACCTACAACCCGGTGACACGCACTTATAAACTCAATCCCCGCGATGTCGACGTCAACTACCTGATGTATGCCAGCAAACCCGAGTAAGCGAAGTGAACCATACAATGAAAGCTGTTTTATTTGACCTGGATGGTACTCTCCTCGACACCGCACCGGACTTTATCGTCGTGCTCAACCAGTTGCGACAGCAGGAGCAGCTGCCCCCCCTGCCCGATCAGGTTATCCGCGGCACCGTTTCGAGCGGCTCTCGGGCCCTCGTTACCCTCGGGTTTGGTAAGCAGGAGGGCGACCCCGAATTTTCCAGCCTATTGCAGCGCCTACTAGACCTTTACTTGGCCCACCTAGCTGAGCAAACCGTGCCTTTCCCCGGCATAGAACCCTTGCTCGACACACTCGCACAAAATGAAATCCCCTGGGGCATTGTTACCAATAAACCAGAGGCATTCACTGTCCCACTTATGCAGGCATTTGAATACCTGCCACCGGCCTCCACGGTTATTTGCCCCGATCATGTGAGCAAATCCAAACCGGATCCCGAAGCGATTTTGCTCGCCTGCAGCAAAATAGGCTGCACTCCAGGGGAGGCGGTCTATATCGGCGATCACCAGCGGGATATTATTGCCGGTCAGCGTGCGGGCATGCCCACCATTGCCTGTGCGTACGGTTATATCGATGCCTCTGACAACCCCGCCAACTGGGGTGCCGATCACCTGGTCAGCTCAGTGGATGAAATCTGGCCCCTGCTACAGCAACACTATATTTAACTTTCGAAATCATGCCCGGCCCGATGCTGGGCGCCAGCATCAGGATTTTTCATGTCTGAATTTGCCGGCGACTATGTCGCGCCCTCCAACCTACTGAAAGATAAAATCATACTCGTTACCGGCGCCGGGGACGGCATTGGAAAAACAGCCGCGAAAACTTTCGCTGCTCACGGGGCCACCGTGATACTACTGGGCCGCACCACCCCCAAACTCGAAATGGTCTACGACGAGATTGAAGCCGCCGGAGGGGCGCAGCCGGCTATTTTCCCCATGGACCTCAGTGAAGCCCGCATAGAAAATTTTGAAAATCTCGCCGAGGCGATCGATCAGGAGTTTGGCCGCCTCGATGGCCTGCTACACAATGCAGGCCTGCTCGGACAGCGCACCCCCTTGACTAGTTACAATTTTTCCACATGGCAACAGGTGATGCAGGTTAACGTGAACGCAGCATTTGGACTCACCAAGTCGCTGTTACCACTGCTGGAAAAATCTGAAGCTGGATCGGTGATATTCACCAGTTCCAGTGTTGGCGTGAAAGGAAGGGCCTACTGGGGCGCCTACTCTGTGTCAAAGTTCGCCACGGAAGGACTGATGCAGGTGCTCGCCGATGAACTGGAAGGGGTCTCGAATATTCGGGTAAACAGCCTCAACCCAGGCGCCACACGCACTGCCCTGCGCGCAACGGCCTATCCCGCAGAAAACCCCAAATCCGTAGCCACCCCGGAAGAAATTATGCCCACATACTTATATTTGATGGGCGATGACAGCCGGAACCAAAGCGGCAAACATTTCAGCGCCCAAAAGCGCTAAATAATACCAATAATAAAAAACCGGGTGGCACCCGGTTTTTTATTGTGATCAATAGCGGTAAATATTAACCCTGGCGCTTACCTGGGGAATCTTCTCCCGACTGGCTCCCCTGCCCCTGCCCTGCTCTATCGCCTATTTCAGTCTGCTCAGGAACATCGGCAAAAATATCCCCATCAAACTCCATCATCTCACTGCCGCCGAGTATCTCGCCCTTCTTGCCGCCGCTGCCGGAAAATTCCCGCTCCACACCCTGCCCCTGTTGAGTTTGGGACGCCGTGACCACTCCCGCCGAGGCAAAAGCCTCGCCTGAAAATGAGAGGCGCAACCCCTCCATACCGAGGTAACCTGCAGTAGCCAATAACACTGCGGGAGTGATAAGACTTTTCATTTTTCCGCCCCTGGATAGTTTTTGTCTATAGTTTAAACCCAACCAATAGCCAGATACTTGCGAAACCCTCAAGGCAAGTACCGCTATGGCAGCTGAGCCGAATTGAAGCCTTTACGCGGCTAATCGGCACAACGCTATTGAAGCTATTTTTCCATGCGGGTTCCGTTAAAAGCGTGCTGAGGCGCACAAATCCAATTGTCCATCACGGGCGGCTCCGGCAAAATAAAGGCCACACTTGGCAAATAATGCGATAAATAGTCATGAAACGAATTTTTATAGCCTCCCTGCTGACCCTACTCGCCCCCACCATTTACGCCAATTCCCTTGGCAAGCAACTCAAAGAGTGCTCTGAAATAACAACCAATACGGACCGATTGTCCTGCTATGACAAGTTGAGCCTCTCCCTGGAGAAACTCGCCGAACAAGATTTTGGTCAGGAATTGAAGCAAATTGCCGAAGCTCCAGAGTCGATCGAAGCAAAAATCGCAGATATCCAGGACGGCGCCCACGATAAAAAGATCGTCACCCTGGAGAACGGCCAAATCTGGAAGCAGAATGATACTGGCCGCATATTCTGGCAAGCCGGCGATCTCGTTATAGTGGAGCGCGCCATGTTCGGCTCCTTCTTTATGAAGCCTACCCAAGGCGGGAAGAAAATGCGGGTCAGGCGCCTGAAATAGGCCCTCTTCCCCACACCAAGGTGCTGACGCTTCAGGGCAGCACCCGCGCCACCCAGCGATACTCCACCTTAACCAAAAAACCCGCGAGTCAGCCTTATTCAGGCGTCATATTCAACCTTCAACTATTGTTAAGGTGAAATGAACGCCAAAGCGCCTGGAGAGACCAAACGAGACATATCGTTCACGCAGTCAACAGAAGGTTAAAGCACTTGTCCCGAGAAAATTTCTACTCAAGGGATGAAGACTGGCTGAAGGATACAGACAACGCCCTCTCCGATTCCTGCTCCAATGCGGAAAGTCGTGGCCCGGCAGAAGATTCCGGACCCGATGTCGAAGAGATTCATTCAACTGGGGAACCACTGAGCGAAAGCGGCAGTACCCCAATGCAGAGCTACCTCAAGCACCTCTACCGGCTTGAATTACTCACCCCCGAGGAGGAACACAGCACCACCTGCCTGCTGCGTGATCTTGAGGATACTCTCATCGAGAGATTGCAACAGAGTGGTACCGAGCTTGTGCAGTTGCGCAGCGAGGGAGTGGAGCAACGCGGTAGCACTGGCGCCTATGATCACGGTTTGATCATAGCCCATACGGAGAAGGTACTGACTCTCGACGAGCTCACACGGCGGGAAAGAAGCAGACTTGGCGGGCTACTCAGGCGTTTTCAGGCGCAACGCAAAAAACTCATCCAGTGCAATTTGCGTCTGGTTATCGCCATAGCCAAACGCTTCCGCAATCCCTCCGTGCCTTTTATTGATTTAATTCAGGAAGGCAATGTCGGCTTGATGAAAGCGATTGAGCGTTTCAAACCGCAAATGGGATACCGCTTCTCAACTTATGCATACTGGTGGATTCAGCAAGAAATACAGCTGGCTATGCGCCGCAATGAGGACCTGGTTCGCCAGCCAGCCAATGTCCAGGATGACCTGCGGGCGATTTACCGGGCAATCGGTGAGGTCCGCGCTCTGGGACAACCCGCCTCGGATGAAAACCTAGCCAGACACACAGGTCTGGATCTCGAACGTATCCAGAGCTTACTCAAGCTGCCTGGTCCCACAGGCTCCCTGGACGACCCTGTCGCAGACGACCAGAGCAGCACCCGCCTGGATTACGCCCCCGCCGATGAACTCTACAACACCGATGAGCTGGTAACCAATCAAGAACTGGCTGAGCGTCTACGCGAAGCGGTCGACCGACTACCCGCTCGCCAGAGGACGGTTCTAAATCTGCGCTATGGACTGATCTCAGACAGGGATTGCTCTTTCCGTGTCATCGGTGAGCAGCTGGGTCTTAGCCAGGAGCGCGCGCGTCAATTACACTCCGATGCTATCCGTCAACTAAAGCGACAGTGGCGCTAGCAGCTCGAGAAGCCTCTGAATAATTTAGGAATAGGAAAGGGTAGCCCTGCAGGCTGCGAAGAAATTAAGGACTTGTTCAGAGGCTCCCCAAGCCATAAAAAATGAGGGCGGATTTCAAGCCTAATCAAACAAGAGGAAGCCGATGGCGAACGGCACCCAGTGCGCTTGCCATCAATCACTTTCCCACTAGTCTTAGAGAAGCTCTAAATTATTCCGTAATACTTTTTTGGCTTTCAGCGCTGCTCACAATCGGGACGTGGCTTCGCAGGAATACCCAGACCTTTCATGAAGCCGTAATATTGGGCGTGATTCCCCCTGAAAGCTCAACCGGGTGTGGCTTGGCAGCTAAAGACGTGAGACGCGGTATTAAAGTTCCGCAGAAATACTTCGGAATTTTGCAGAGTCACCTTAGGTACGTTTTTGTGTAATTATCACCCCACAATCCATGAACAAATATTTTTTAAAGCGCGTAAGTGACAATACAGTAGTTGGCTGTATTTTTCTCTTCACCTGCACCCTCTCCTGCTCACCAATTGCTTTTGCGGGGCAGGAAATAATCATCAGCGCCGGGAAGGGGTTGGGAAGTGTGCTGATGCAACGGGATGCCAACTCTACGGCGAAAGCGGCTGGTGTGAACTACTCCTACCTGTTCAGCTCTTCCAACAGCGCAAATAATTCTTGGCAGTGGTGGGGCCAAGGCAGTTATTCATATCTGCGCCTGGAACACCTCGGTGAAACTCAACAGCAAAACATCATCGAAATCAAACCAGTGCTGCGCTGGTATCCGCAAAACGAACCCCTGGGCAGTTTTGCTGAAGCCGGTGTCGGGGCCTCCTATTTAAGTCAGCGCGAGTTTGGCGATATTCAACTCAGCACCAAAGTAAATTTTGCCCTGCACTTTGCTCTCGGCTACCGATTTACCAGTGGTCATACGTTGTCCCTGCGCTACAGCCACTTTTCCAATGGCTATACCAATGTCCCCAACCCTGGTTTTGATTTCGCCTCAATCAATGGTCATTTTAGTTTCTAGAGAGCAAAGGTTAGGCCTCACTCATCAATGAAAAATCACGCAGTGATCGGTAAAAGCTCACCGTCTGCTTCACGGCATCCTCATAGAAAAAACCATACAGCTCCGCCTTAGCGCCCCGCGCCATCAGAGCCAGGCCCACTTCGGATAAAGTCGAAGGGCTCTCTCGCTCAACCATCCCTTCAGGGAAACAGCGCGCAAGTATCTCTCCCGCACAGCTATCCCTATAGGCAAGTACCGGGCAGCCCATTGCCAAAGCCTGTATAGCGCTCTTGCCACTTGGTTCCTTTGCACCGTCCAGGCAAAAGGTCAGTTGTGAGGAAGCATAGAGCTCCCGCAAATCTTTCCTATCCCCCAGAAATAACACCCGCCCCTCCAGTCCCAGTTCACGGGCCTGCTGTTCGAGTTTACGCACATAGCGCAAATCGTCTTCTCGCAGCGCGCCCACTACCAGACCGAACAAATTTTCACTGCGATTGACAGCGTGTGCCAGAGCCTGCAAAAACACATCCAGCTCCCCCTCTTCCGATAGAGAGCCCGAGTAAAGCCACCAGTTTTTACCTTCCAGTTGCGGGTAGCTATTAAGAAGTCGCAAATGCCACTGGCTCGGAATAGGCTTGCTGCGATCGAACTCCCGGGAGCTGATTCCCTGGTGCACCACCGCTACCGGCTCTGCCAACTTCTCTCCGTAGTGCTCCCGCAAATGATCGGCAATTCCCTGAGAGGATACGATTACGGAGTGACCACCAGTCAGCCCCGCATCCCTGCGATTGGGCAAATAATATTGGTCAACATGGGTAACAAGACTGGGACGCGCACTTTCCTCCATGCCGCGCCAAGCACGCCAAACCAGTTGGGCCGCCAAGCGGCCATGCACATGGATAACATCGGCATTTAAACCCTGCAGAGCATTACGTAAGCGACGCACCATGGCTATAGCTAAAATGGGCCTCTTGTTCAAAGGCAGTTGAATATGCTGAATTCCATGTAACTCGAGACGCGCTACCAACGCCCCACCAGCCGAGATGACAACAGGCTTGACGCCCTGCCGGGTCAACTCCTGTATAAATTCCAGTGCGGCCTTTCCTGTATCCCCAGGCTCTAATTCAGGCCAGACTTGTACAATTCTCAAAATACATACCGCAAAAGTGGAACAAAGGATGCATTTTGACCCTCACAAGAATAATTTCCCAGTAAATTCCACACAGACTTGCAACAAAATCGTCTTTTACGGCCAATTTGCCTTCTTCCATCGCCAGGTGTGAGGCGGGCTTAACCAGTGCTAATATCTTTTGCTTCAATATATTCAGGGAAAAGCAATGTTTCATCGCTATCTAAAGCTGTCGATCACTCTTGCTCTTATTGTGTTTGTTGGTTTTGCCTCTGCCGCCGAGACTGACCAAGGTATTTTATGGAAAGCCACCAAAAAGGAAAAAACTGTCTACCTGCTCGGATCCATCCACTTGGCAACAGAGGATTTTTATCCGATGCGCTCCCGAATTGAACGCGCCTATGCCAACAGCGATGCCATTGCCGTTGAAGCCGATGTCCTCGCGGTTGAAACTGACGTGATAACGCAACAAAAAATCAGGATGGAATCGGTTTACCATGGAGAGCGCAGTCTGCGCGACGATCTACCCCCAGATTTATACAAGAAACTGCAGGCGTGGATGCACAAACGCAATATACCCGAAGCTATATTTATTCGGCAGCGTCCCGCTATCGCCATGATTACCATGAGCATGATTGAAATGCAGGCTTACGGCCTCAACCCGGAACTGGGTATCGACCGACACTTTTTGAGTAAAGCCAAAAAAGATGGCAAACCAGTTTTGGAGCTGGAAGGCGTATTGCAGCAATTCCAGCTTTTAAACGGCCTGGATAATCCCGCCCTCTTGCTACAGCAAACCCTTGAGCAACTGGAAGACATCTCTACCTTCTTGCCACAGGTCACCAATGCCTGGAAAGCGGGGGATCAGGACACCCTCAACCGCCTGATCATTCTCGATGGACTCACAGAAAACCCCGAATACAAACCACTTTACGACAAACTGTTTTTCCAACGTAATGAAAAGATGGCCGAGCGAATTATGTCCAAGGCACCGAACTACTCCTCTTTCTTTGTAATTGTCGGTGCCGGTCACCTAGTTGGGCAAGGCAGCATCGTGGAACGGATGAAAAAAGAGGGTTATAAACTGGAACGCATCTGAGTTATCCGCTAATCAACCAGAGTAATTCAGCATAAGAGCTTACCGCGCCGGCCACTGGCCGGCGCGGGGCAATGAATACCCTTTGAGGCGCACACCTAAACCTAGGTTGCGCTGGCAACAATGAATGAGATGAAAGCTTATCTAGTTTAATGACCAGGCTGCAGCCAAATCGACTCACCCCTGGAACCAAGGTCGCGGATCAACGCCAGTCACACACCACCACTGCCTACTTTGGTGCGCCACCCGCGCAAAGCCAATAGCTGATCATACGGGCTTGCTAAACTGCAACAACACGCCGCTGTAGATAGAACAGTTTTCAGAGAGCACCCAATGAAATACTACGGCCTATATTGCGCCCTAGCCTGTGTATTTTTCCCCTTACCCAGTATTGCCGATAAGGCTAAAACCGAGGGCGGGCTCAAGATCACCTCCGAAGACGATAATTTTTCCGCTGAGCTCGGCGGACGTATCCATTTTGATACGTACTTTTTTGACAAGGACGATGGCCAACTACAAAGGCTCTTAATTATCGACAACTTTGAAGAACCGGTAAACACCACAGATTTTCGCCGTGTGCGACTAACAATGAGGGGGAAATTATGGGAATGGAAATACAAATTGGAGAGAGACTTCGCCTCTTCTGGAACAGGGGGACTTCGCGATGTGTTTCTGGGCACGGAAATTTTTGACGGCGATCTTCGTATAGGAAATTTTAAGCCAAGTCGCTCTATGAGCCAGCTGACCTCCTCCAATCAAACCACCATGATGGAGCGATCCTTTGGCTCCTCAGCCGGTATTTTCGACAATCGCGGCAGGCAACAGGGAATTGGCTGGAACACCCACTGGTGCTGCCATACTTTTGGGATCACTCTATTCAACCTGCGCAACCCCGGCGATCCCCGCAATGAAGGCGTAGGGGCCGCTTCCCGCTTTACCTGGGCACCAATCAACGATTTCGACAGCACAGTACACCTGGGGGCATCTTTTAGCTATGAGGATGCCAATGAAGATACTCTCCCACGAGAGGCTTTGATTGAGTATGCCGGGCGTCGCGGCCCCGAGCAGCTGGTAGCCCTGAGCCCCGGCGGGGTAGAATTTTTCTTCGGCGAATTCGGTGACGATGAGTTTTATCAGGGCAAACCTGGCGGAGAAGTATGGATTCTAGGACTGGAATTAGCCGGTACTTACGGACCTTTTTACGCTCAATCAGAGTACGCTTTTGGTAATTTTTCCGGCGATATTTACCTCTCAGAAATCACCTTCGGGGATTTCTTTGGCGGCCCACCCAGTTTTCTTTGCGACCCCATCACTGGCTGCTTTATTGGCGACCAGAGCGTACACACCTGGTACATCACTGGCAGCTGGGCCATCACCGGTCAGCACAAACCCTACGATGAGAAAAGTGGAGTTTTCAGATCTATCAAACCTAGACCGCCCGAGGGGGCTTTCGAGGTTACCGCACGCTACGACATCATCGAAAATAAAGATATTCCCAACATGAAAGTCAGCAACTTCGTTTTTGGGTTTAATTATTATTTCAATCCCAAGGTGCGTCTGATGGTGAATGTGACACTGGGAAATGACCGTTTTATCCGCGATCAAACCAAACAGTTTGCCGTGCGTATGCAAGGGTTCTGGTAGGCAGTATTAACTTCCTGTTTCCGGCAAGCCATCCTCGGTGAAAATCACCAAGAACGGCTACCGGAAAACGATTTAGCCTACTTGCTGGGCTTTGGCTGGATCGAAAATTTCAACGTTTCGAGCTCGCTCGGTGTTATGCGCGGGGTTTTCAAAACGGCTAAGCGCTTGCTCCCTCTGCTGCTTGGCCTCCAGCACATTGGCCTCCTTGATATGTCCGTAGCCTTTAATCGTCTCCGGGTAGCTGAGCAATTCAATAGCCGCCTGGTGATTTTGCTCGTTCAACCCACTCACTACCTTGTTAACCAGCTGTTCATACTCTGTAATCAAGGCCCGCTCCATTCGACGCTCGGCAGTATAGCCAAAAATATCCAGGGCTGTTCCGCGCAGGAACTTCAGCTTGGCCAGCAAGCTAAATGCTTTAAACATCCAGCCACCAAATTTCATTTTGCGGGGGCGCCCAAGTACCTTATCGAAACGCGCCAGCAGCGGCGGAGCCAGATTAAATTCGAGCTCAAAGTCCCCACTAAAGTTTTCCTTTAGCGACCGGGTAAAACGACCATCCGTATAGAGGCGCGCCACTTCATACTCATCTTTGTAGGCGAGCAACTTGGCATAATTTCGCGCGACGACCTCAGCAAGCGCCTGGCCTCCTGGTACCCTGAGAGTCTCGGCGGTTTTAACCTTATCCACCAGCCCCTGATAATGCCTAGCCAACTGCTCATTTTGGTAGCCAGCCAGGTGTTCAATCCGGTGGGCCATCACTTCTTCGAGCCCCTGCGGTAAGGCCGCTGGCTTTCGGTCATGGGCAAGAAGACGATTCAAGACCTTGCGATCCGCAGCGGCTAGTCGCCCCGCGGCAAACCCTTGCTGGTTGGCCTCCACCGCTACGCCATTGAGCTCAATCGCCTGCAGCAGCGATTCCTCTGAGAGTGGCAGTAGGCCTTTTTGCCAGGCAAAGCCCAGCATGAATATATTGGCCGCAAGAGTATCACCCAACGCAGATTTGGTTAGACGATGGGCCTCGATGGAATCCAGTTCGCGAACTGCGTCGCTCAGTGTGTCGAGAACCGCCTGGGGGGAGTGGGCATCTTCACGCCCCAAAACAGTAGCGGCGGTTGGGCTCAGGTGAGTATTCACTACCGCGCGGCTATGGGTTTCATCCAGCTTGGCCAGACAGGCGGCAAGGTTACCGGCAGCAATCAGATCACAAGCCATCAGCGCATCGGCGCGGCCGTCGGAAATCCGAACCGCCTGCAACGCATCGGGCTGGGCGGCAAAACGGATATGGGAATACACCGCGCCCCCTTTTTGCGCAAGGCCGGTCTGGTCGAGGGTACTGCAGGCTTTGCCTTCTATATGTGCAGCCATTGCCAATAGCGCACCAATCGTCACAACACCCGTACCACCAACTCCTGTTACCAGGAAGTTATAGGGTTCGCCAAGACCGGGAAGCTGCGGCGCCGGCAATTTATCCGCCTCTGTACGCAGCACATCGCCAACGCGTGCCCCCTTAGCCAGGCGGCCGCCTTTTACCGTCACAAACGAGGGACAGAAGCCATTGATACAGGACAGATCTTGGTTACAGCCGGTCTGGTTAACGCGGCGCTTGTCACCCAGGGTGGTAGAAACCTTTTCCACAGCGATACAGCTCGACTGCTGCACACAATCGCCACACCCCTCACAGACCAGTTCGTTGATATAGGGGCGCCCCTCCGCCTGCGGCAACAGCCCCCGTTTGCGCTTGCGGCGCAGCTCAGTGGCGCAGGTCTGGTCGTAAATAATGACTGTACAGCCTTCCACTTCACGCAGCTCTTCCATCACCGCCGGCATGTAATCCCTGTGGCGGATCTCCACTTCCGAGGGGAAGCTCAGAGCACCCTGATACTTATCCGGGTTATCCATTACCAGAACGACTTTTTCTACGCCCTCCGCCAGCACCTGACGGCAAATCATATCCGGTGCCAACTCTCCGTCGTGGGGCTGACCGCCCGTCATAGCCACGGCGTCGTTAAAGAGAATCTTGTAGGTGATATTCACCTTGGCGGCGACAGAAGCGCGAATCGCCAGGATACCCGAATGGAAATAGGTGCCATCCCCCAGGTTCACAAACACGTGTTTCTCATCAGTGAACGGTGCCTGGCCCACCCAATTGACGCCCTCGGCGCCCATTTGGGTAAAGGTGAAGGTCTCGCGATCCAGCCACTGGGCCATATAGTGGCAGCCGATACCGGCGAGGGCGCGACTGCCCTCTGGGACCTTGGTAGAGCGATTATGGGGACAGCCAGCACAAAACATAGGCAGGCGCGACACACTGGAACCTGCTTGCTGAGCAATACGCCGAGCCAGGGCATCGAGACGCATCAAGCGGTGTTGTCCGCGCTCGCCCAGCTTGTCCTGATCCAGGATCAGGCCCAATACCTGGGCAATAATAGCCGGGGACAGCTCTCCATAAGCCGGCATCAGAGGTTGGTCGTGCTCGTCCACTTTGCCGAGAATACGCGGGAAGTTAGGATCTTTAAGGTGTACGTTGTATAGCTCCTCTTTGAGCTGTACCTCCATCAGGCTGCGCTTTTCCTCCAGCACCAGCAGGGTATCCAGGCCGCGGGCAAACTCCTGGATGCCGGGTACGTCGAGGGGATAGGTCATCCCAACTTTGAGGATGCGGATACCCAGCTGCCTGGCCTGCCCCTCATCAATACCCATATCCTCGAAAGCCTGCAACAGGTCCAAGTGAGCCTTGCCGGCAGTGACGATACCGAGGCTGGCCTGGGGGTTTTCCAGCACCACTTTATTCAACTTGTTAGCCCGGGCAAACGCCAGTGCCGCCGGACGCTTGTGGCGCCAAAGGCGCTCTTCCTGCTCAAGGGGATTATCTTGTTTGCGAATATTGAGGCCGCCCGTGGGGCGCTCGATCTCCGGGTAGTGAAACTGCACCCGCTGTGGATCCACTTCCACGGTGGCGGAGCTGTCCATATTTTCCGCCAAGGTAATCATTGCTACCCAACATCCACTAAAGCGGGAAAGCTCTAAGCCATAGTGGCCATAATCCAAAACCTCTTGCACTGTCGCGGGGTTCAACACCGGAATATGCATATCCACGAAAGCAAATTCTGACTGGCCCGGATAGGAAGAGGATTTACAGCCATGATCATCGCCGGCGACAATCAATGCGCCACCTTTTGGAGAGGAACCCGCAGCATTAGCGTGGCGGAAAGCGTCACAGGAGCGGTCTACACCGGGTGTCTTGCCGTACCAAATACCACAGACCCCATCCACCCGGGCCCCGTCGAACAAGCCAACTTGCTGGGAGCCCCACACAGCTGTGGCGGCCAGCTCCTCATTCACCCCAGGCTGGAAACGAATATTGTGTTGGTCCAGCAACTTCTTGGCCCGGGAGAGCTGTAAATCGTAACCACCTAAGGGGGAGCCGCGATAACCGGAAATAAAAGTCGCGGTATTCAGACCGCGGGATTGGTCCATGCGCATCTGGTCAATAGGCAGGCGCACCAGGGCCTGTATTCCCGAGAGGAGTACACGGCCTTTGAGAGTGGTATAGCGATCATCCAGTGATATTTGTTTCTTTACCTGGGGGTCCACCACGCGCTGGGGACTGGCTACTTTATCAGTCATACACCTAATTTCCGGTCATTTATTCTTCTCGAAACCCGGTTCGAGTTATGAGTCATTATTCTTCCGAATCACTTCACCGCATCAGCCAAGCGCACATTTTTTCACCACCCTGAAAAGTCTTTTGGCGGGGAATCACAAAAAGCTTTCAGCCTGAAACGGATTAGTCAGGTCATACTAGTTCGTTAAGCGCAACAGAGCATTGCTTTATTTACGTAAATGTGCGTAAATTTGTGATGAAAATCTCGATCGAGCTAATTTTTATAGGATAGGAGTCTTTATGAAGCGTTCGACAGACCTGGATGATTTTGACCGCAAGATTCTACGAGCGCTGCAGGAGAACGCCGATTATTCCATGGCGGAACTCGGAGACAAAGTTGGTCTCTCCCACACGCCCTGCTGGCGACGCATCAAGAGACTGGAGGCAGATGGCATTATTCGCGGCCGCGTCACTTTGCTGGACCCGCGAAAATTGGACCTAGGTGTCACCGTATACTGTTATGTGACCATCCACAACCACGATGAAGAATCCCTGAACAATTTTGAAACCGCAGTGCAGGATGTACAGGAGGTCGTTGAGTGCTATTCAACCAGTGGCGACAAAGACTACGTACTGCGTGTAGTAGTAGACAGCGTTGAGCACTATGAGCAACTGCTGAAGCGCTCACTGGTGCATTTGCCCAATGTCGCTTCAGTAAACTCCACTTTTGCCCTTAAGCAAGTAAAATATACTACCCAGTTACCGCTGTAGAATAACGCAAATTCGAGCCCCCTATCTAAGGGGCTCAAAACCCTTAAAGACTATCCCTGCAACCTCTGCAGCAACTCATCCAGTGCCTGCTGTAAATCCAGTCCATCGCAGCTCAACGTAATATCTGCATATTTGCGGTACAGGGCCTGACGCTCGGCAAATAAATCCTCAAAACTCTGCTCCGGTGCCTTGGCTATCCCACGGCTTTCATAGTTGTGGATTCGCCGACGCAGCTCATCTGCGGAGCACTGCAAAAAAACAACCGTTCCCTGCTCGCGCAAATTGGCCATCCCCTCCGCGCTATACACCGCACTGCCCCCGGTGGAAACCACGTGCCTGGGCAACTGAGCAGTAGCGATGACTTCGCCCTCAATAGCTCGCAGATTGAGATAGTCACTATCCGCTATTATTTCCTGCAAAGTTTTACCCTCGCGGGCCTGGATCAACACATCGGTATCAATAAAATCCAGGGCCAATTCCTTTGCCAGTAGAACGCCCAGAGTGCTCTTCCCGGCACCGGGCATACCGATCAGAATAATACTTTTTATTTTTTTCATCAGCTCACCTGTCCGCAGGGAAAACGGGCCGGCCTTTAATCGCCGCGCCGGGGAAACAATAACGCGCGCAGCCAGCCGAGCAAACTATTGTCTTTCAACATTAATTTATCCAGTTCATCCATATTGTGCGCCTGGCGAAAAGCATCGGCAAAGAGCGCCTCGCGGGTAATCATTCTCCGCTTGGGGTTAAGTGTTTTTACCGGCTTAGCCGGATTTCCGGCCACTACCGTATTTGCCGGCACGTCTTTGGTGACAACACTGCCCGCGCCGACAACGGAATTGTCCCCGATGCTTACCCCCTTACAAATCGTCGCGCTATCACCAATCCAGACATTGTTGCCGAGGCACACGGGTGCAGTACAACGAAAAGGTCTGGTGCGATTGTAGAGGCCGTGCCAATCGGAGTCGGAAATATAGACATTGGCCGCAATCATACAGGCATCACCAATTTCAATAGACTGCGCCGCTGAAATACGCACCCCAGGAGAAATCAATACATAGTCCCCAACGGTAATAAAAGCCTCGCCGCCCTTGTGCCCGAAAGTTGTAAAACGGATACATTTTTCCGCATTGGAAATCAGGTGGGGATAATTACCCAGGCGAACATTACTCCCAAATACGTGTACCGAAGTGGGGTCCATAACCTCTGGTTCGACACCAATGGCATCAAACTGTGGAATCAGAAAATAGTTTGTCCGCCAGTTGCGCCAACGTAACTGCAGGCGCTTTAGCCAGTAAGGCCTATGATCCTTGCGCATAGTTAACTTCTATTTGTTTAGGCACGCTGCCCCTATAAAATCGCAATTGCTTTTGTGCAAGCCCCGGTTTAGTGTTTCGGTCAAGTAAAAAAGCAAGCAGTAAACTATGTCCATTCATTTGCCCATCGATATCCGAGCCATCAAGGGATTCCTCGCCGCCCACGAGGGGGAGGCCCTCTACCATCTCGCCGCAGAGGCCAGCAGTCTTGGCCCCTGCCTCGAAGTAGGTAGCTACTGCGGCAAATCCACCATTTACCTGGCCTCAGCCTGCAAACTGACCGACAGCGTTGTGTTTGCCGTAGATCACCATCGCGGTTCTGAGGAACACCAGCCGGGCGAGGAGTATCACGATCCAGCCCTGTTTGACCAACAGGTGAAACTCATGGACAGCTTCCGGACTTTTCGCACTAATATGCGTGCGGCAGAACTGGAAGATTGGGTTGTGCCGGTGGTTGCCTCTTCAGCAGTGGCCGCACGCCACTGGAATACTCCTCTGGGGCTGGTATTTATTGACGGTGGTCACTCACTGGAGGCCGCAATGACTGATTACCGCAGCTGGTCTCGACACATAGTCCCAGGTGGCTACCTGGCCATTCACGATATTTTCCCCGACCCGGCCGATGGCGGCCAGGCCCCCTACGATATTTACAAACTAGCCTTGGCTTCCGCTCAGTTCGAGCTGGTCGAAACAGTCGACACGCTGGGCATCCTGCGCCGTATCTGACAACAGGCGCACCGAGGTAAACAGTCCGCTCGCCGGTGTCAGGTCGGCGAGCGCATCTGCCGCAAGCAGCATCGCTCCCACCGTCCAGGTGGTTTTTTCTTCCGGCCAAACCGCTTCATCCCGGTAGACATACCCGGTCCAGTAACCTCCGTCGCTGTCCTGCCAGCGATGTAGACCTCGATAAATAATCTCGGCTCGCGTCCGCTGTCCGGAAGCGAGTAATGCCATGGTCAACTCGCAAGACTCCGCCACAGTCACCCAGGGTTCATCGTTGACACAGCGACACCCCAAGCCGGTCACTACAAATTCGTCCCAACGCTGCTGTATACGCGCACGAGCCGCTTCACCGGAAATTGCACCCGTCAGAACCGGATAAAACCAGTCCATGGAAAAACGCGCTTTACTCTCCCAGGTGCGATCAAATCGCTCAGGCTTGTGCTGTAGGGCCTCACCGAGAGCTGAGCGCCCCCGCTGCCACTCCGGTCGTGCACAATCCAGCTCGCAGGCAATATTGATTGCACACTCAAGGCTTTTGTAAACCGAGGCGCACCCGGTAATAAGAGCATCTTCTCTAGGCTTTCCATCGGCATCCACGGCCCAGTGGATTTCCCCATGTTCTGTCTGCAGCCCCAGCACAAAATCGATAGCGCGCTCCACCATTTGCCAGTATCGCTGCAGAAACTTCTTGTCCCCGCTGATCAAGTAGTAGTGCCAGATACCGGTGGCCACATAGGCGACAAAATTGGTTTCCCGACGCTCGCCGTTATCGACCGCTCCATTTTTATAAGCCGCCCACCAGCTGCCATCGGCCAATTGGATATCTGCCAACCAGCGATAGGCTCTTTCCGCGGCCGCAAACTCACCGGCAATGGCCAGCCCCATAGCGGCTTCGACATGATCCCAAGGATCGGCAAAGTGCCCCTCAAACCAGGGAATAGAACCATCGGGCAATTGCTGGGAGAGGATATAGGCGGCACTATCGCGCACAAAACCAGAGGGAAACAGGCTGGTACTCTTTACCTGCGGTATCGCCAAATCACTCACGAACTCACCTCCCCTACCAGGCGCAGCGATTCCGGCGCTTTCTGCTCCGCCTTAACAAAATAAAGGGCAATACTCTTACCCAACAGCGGATTTAATAGTTTTTCCACCACGCGAGTGAGCGCAGGTCGCTTCATCAAATCCCATACCAGCAGACGGTGATAGGCCGCCACAAGACGGGAGTTGGGCTTGTTCCAGAACAGACACTTCAACCACCAGTAGGGTGCGTGCAGAGCATGGGCCTTATGGCGGGCAAAATGATGATGCCCCAAAGCTTCAATGCTCTGGCGCAATTCACGCTCGCGAAAAATACGGATATGCCCACCCTCCACCTGATGGTATTCGTCACTGAGCTTCCAGCATATCCACTCGGGGAAGTACGCAGGCACCGTGGCGGCAAATACGCCCGCAGGCTTCAGCACCCGGTCAATTTCCGCTAGGACAGCCTTGAATTCAGGGATATGTTCCAGCACCTCGGAGCAGATCACCACATCGAAGGTGGCATCGACAAATGGCAACTGCAAACCATTGGCAACCCCGAGTAGTAGGCGCCCTTTGGCGTGCTCTGGATTATTAAACGGTTCTGCGCGTTCACTGGCAGTACGCACATCATCGAGACACAGATCGATACCGTAGACATCGACGTCATCAGTGATCATTAAATGGATAGAGTGGCGCCCTTCGCCACACCCCAAATCGAGCACCTTTTGCCCAGAACAAAGGTTTAAATGTCGTGGATTAACAGTAATCATCTCAAGCCGCCTCCGCGCCGCTAACCCCGGCATCACCCAGATCCTGCCGGGTGCTAGTCGGCGCGGTGGACTCCCCAAGTATGGCGCGGTAGTAAGCCACCAGGCTCGCCGCGGCCAAACTCCAGGAGAACTTATTCTCGATACGTGCCCTGCCCCGAGCGCTCAGCTCTGCCTGCAGCGCTTTATCCGCAAGCACGCGGCCGAGAGCCTCACCCAATGCCTCACTGTCACCGGCTGCCACAACGATACCGGCATCACCGACAACCTCCGGCAGCGCACCGCCATCGCTGGAGATCACCGGAGCCCCACAGGCCATAGCTTCACCCGCCGGGAGGCCAAACCCCTCGTACAGTGACGGACAGGCAACTACGGTGGCGCTGCGGTAATAATTCACCAGTGCTTCGTTGGAAATACCAGAGACAAACCGCACCGCATCCTGCAGATTCAGTTTTTGCAGTAGCTTTTCCGTAGCACCACCCTCGCGCAAACGCCCGACTACCAGCAATTCCAGGCCGGGGAACTTCCCGCGCAAACTGGCCAGAGCCTGCAGCAGTATTCCCAGTCCCTTGAGAGGCTGATCCGCAGACGAGGTTGTCATTATGCGCAATGGTTTACGGCTTACCGTATCGCTTGGACTAAATATTTCCGTATCGATACCGTTGTAAATCAGGTGCACCTGTTCTGGCGCCACTCCAAACTGCTCGATGATATCCCGCTCTGACTGGCGCGAAACCGTCACAATGTGACGCAACTTTCTCGAGACTTTAATCTGCATATTCAGAAAGTAATGCCAACGGCGCACTAATAGACGAAGGCGCCAGTCTGGGGCCGCATCTAGGGCCAGCTGGCGATCGCGAGTAATAGGATGGTGAATGGTGGCGACAACCGGTAAACCACTGCGCTCGATATCTAGCAAGCCATAACAAAGGGACTGATTATCATGAACGATATCGTAATGGTGGCCGTGTTGACGCAGGTATTTATGCGCCCGACGACCAAACGTGTAGGGCTCGGCAAAACCGCCTGTCAGCTTACTCCACCACTCGAAAAAATCCGCCCAGGAAAATAGGTGCTTAACCTTGAGCGCCCGAGTCGGCTTTTCTACTTCATAAAGGTTGAGTCCGGGCATCTTGATGAGCTTGACTCGTTCATCAAGCTCAGGATAGGGCTGGCCGGATATGACATCCACGGAATGACCAGCATCAACCAGTGCCTTACTCAAATAGCGGAGGTAAATTCCCTGGCCACCACTGTGCGGGTGGCTGCGATAACCGAGTAGACATATTTTTAGTGGCCGTGCCTCGCCAGCCATTGGACCGTCTGCACAATTTCCCAAGGCGGTCATAGATTCCCCATCTGCTTGTTCTGAGACCCACATACATTAATCAAAAAGGCAGCGCCGAGCTGTAAAGCCAGGCTGTGGCAGTCGACCAATCCGGGGCCCTACGCTGGTAAAGCGGAAGAATACACTGGCGGGGAAATGACTGCTAGGCAGAAGCAATCCACACTATTGGCCAGTGTGACCTCCTTGTGGCTTCACAGGCCAAATAAAAATGCGGCCCCTGCAGGCTTGATTGAGCCTTCAATGAAAACTGGCGCAAATCGACGAAGTGGCTGTTGTTTCTCCGCCCCGCATCCGACTAGCCCAACAGCTGGCAGCCGATGATACCGGAAGAGAAAAGTAACAACTGGTTTTTACGCTGGGAGCGATAGGAATTCTGCCAAAAATGGCAGTAGTGTTTTTTGCTTACCGGAACAAAAAAATGCCCGCCAGATGGCGGGCCAGGTTTCTCGAACACACTTTCAGGAGGAGAGTTTCAAGCACTTTACGCACTTAAATTTAGGTATAGCAGAGTATTGCCACTCTCCAGCGCCCCTGTCGTAAAAGCCTTTCAATATTTAGAACGCCCTCGCCACAGAGAACCATCTCAGACCCGGTGTAAATAACTCTGATACTCCACATCGGTCACCCGCGCACCAATTTCCGCCTGCTCCTGACGTTTCAACAAAAGGAATAACTCGATAAAACGCGGATCGAGGTATTCGCGCCACAAGGTGCTCTTTTCAAAGCATTCAAGGGCACCGCTCCAGGTGTTAGTCAACTGTGCACTTTGCGCCTGATAGGCATCACCTTCCACCGGAGCGGGAGCTTGTAACTGATTTTCAAGACCGTGACAAACCCCGGCAAGAATACCCGCTAACACCAGATAAGGATTTACATCGGCACCGGCAATACGGTGCTCGATGCGACGCGCCTCGGGGTTACTGGCGGGAACCCGCAATGTGGTGGTCCGATTATCGTAACCCCAGCAAAGATTCAATGGCGCGTGGGAGCCCTCCTGGAAACGGCGATAGGAATTGCTGTGCGGCGCGAAAAATGCCATTGCATCATTGGCAGTTGCCAACATGCCCGCGGCCGCCTGACGCAACAAATCTGAGCCCTCCGCACTGCCGTCGTCAAAAACATTTTTGCCTGCGCCATCAATCAGGCTCATATGCACATGCATACCGTTGCCAGCCTGATCACCGAAGGGCTTGGCCATGGTACTCACACGGAAACCATGGCTGCGTGCCACCCCTTTCAGTAGGCGCTTGAACAACAGAGTTTGGTCTGCAACCTTGACGGGATCGGGGCTATGCAACAGGTTAATTTCAAATTGACCGGGCGCACACTCGGACAGCACCGAATCCGCAGGGATACCCTGCTCCTCACAGGCAGCCCGTACATCGGCAAAAAAGTGGCGCTGTGCATTCAGCTCTGACAGGTCGTATACATCGGTAGAGGGCACCAGTTCCGTGTCGTTGTCACTCACTGGACGTGGACGCGCCAAATGGTCCACTTCATCACGCAACAAGTAGAATTCCAGCTCAGTGGCACAAACTGCGGTGTAACCAAGTTTCTGCAATCTACTCACCACACGCTGTAGCTGCGCGCGCGGGTCGGCATAAAGAAGAGAGCCGTCGGCCTCGTGCAACTGCATATGCAGCTGTGCCGTCTCCTCACGATGCCAGGGCGCGAGGCTGACCGGTGAAACCGGCAGGCAAACCCCGTCGCTATCACCACTGGCAAACACCAGGGGGCTATCTTCAATATCCCGCCCCCAGATATCCAGGCTAACCGCACTGCGCGGCATTTGCAGACTGCCCTTGAGCAGTTTCTCTGCCGCCTCTGCTGGCAACCACTTGCCCCGAGGCACGCCATTGATATCGAATATAAAGCCTTCGATCCACTTTAGGTCTGGGTGCTCTGAGAGAAATTTGCGCGACTGCTCCAGCAGCTCCGGCTGAGCGGAAAATTCTTTTTCTTGTGACATATATAGCCTGAGGTAGTCCAGTCAAATCGCAGAAGCGGCCCCGATCCACCGACCGCATCCGCCGAGGGCAGATAGTGGTTGGCCGCTTAGAGCCGCTTCCAACAAGGGGGTAAGACCCGAGTTTACGCCAGAGCTTTGGCCGTGTCGTCCAGCGCGCGATGCGCTTTTTCAACCAGCTCATCCACCTGCTCGGTCGTAATAATCAGTGGCGGTGCAATCACCATTGCATCACCGACGGCACGCATGACCAATCCGTGCTTGATGCTCAGGTCGCGGCACACGCTACCGGCGGTGCAGTCGTCATCAAAGCGGGCGCGGCTGCCCTTGTCTTTCACCAATTCCAGGGCACCAACCATGCCCAGGCTGCGCGCTTCACCGACAATTGGATGCTCCGCCAGCTCAGCCCAGCGCTTGGCCAGGTAGGGGCCGGTCACATCGCGCACATTCTCGATGATTTTCTCATTGCGCAGGATATTGATAGTCGCCAGACCCGCCATACAGGCCGCCGGGTGGGCGGAGTAGGTATAGCCGTGGGTGAACTCACCGCCTTTGCTCTTGATCACCTCAGCGACACGGTCACTCACCATAGTGCCGCCCAGGGGGAAGTACCCATTAGTGACCGCTTTGGCGAAAGTCATCAGATCGGGCTTGATACCGTAGTAATCAGCGCCGAACCACTCCCCGGTGCGGCCAAAGCCGAAGATGACTTCGTCCATCACCAGCAGGATATCGTATTGCTCCAAGACCTTCTTCACTTCCGGCCAATAGGTTTCCGGTGGAATCACCACACCTCCGGCACCCTGAATCGGCTCGGCGATAAAGGCGGCGACTTTTTCCGGGCCCAGTTCCTGGATTTTTTCATCGAGGCTGCGCGCCGCCTGGATACCAAACTCTTCCGGGGACATATCACCGCCCTCGGCAAACCAGTAAGGCTGCTGCACGTGCTCAATATAATCCAGCGGCTGGAATTGCTTGTGCATACCGCTCATACCACCCAGGCTGGCTCCGGCAATCGTGGAGCCGTGGTAACCGTTCTTGCGGGAGATCACAATGCGCTTTTCGGGTTTATCTTGCAGGTCCCAGAAACGACGGATCAAACGTAAATTTGTGTCGTTCGCCTCGGAACCTGAACCGGTGAAGAACACATTGTTCATGTGCGCCGGAGTTACCTCTGCCAGGGCATCAGCCAGCTCGATAGATGGCACCGTGGTGCACTGGAAGAAGCTGTTGTAAAACGGCAGTGTATTTAACTGCTGGTAGATGGCGTCACTAATCTCTTTGCGACTGTAACCCAGGTTACAGCACCACAAGCCGGACATACCGTCGAGCAAACGGGTGCCATCAATGTCGGTGATATAAGCGCCTTCGGCACGAGTGATCACGCGGGTGCCCTGTTGCCCCAAATCATTGAAGTCAGTAAAGGGGTGCAGCAGGTGCTCGCGATCGTGTTGTTGCAGCTCACTTTTGTTCATATTTCGCTCCTGGCTTTGCTCTGGGGCTCTCCATAGCTGCGGACAAGGAATCCGCATGCATCGAATGAATAGTCCCGCAATTTGTCTTCCACCCCATACGCTGCCTACACGCAGACACTAGGGATGCCGCATTGCTTTCAAAATTTGTGATCACATTCTAGTGGTGAGACTCACGAAAGCGCAAGATCTATCTATGCCTCAGAACAACAATAGGGTCAGCGGAGCCACTTCCCCCGAGTAAACTGAGCAGCCTTAATACGCTTCTGAAGGGGAGATAATCCCACACCGGGATGGCACGGGACTTATTCAAACGAATCTGAGAGACAAGAGGCCGAGATCAGGGAGTTAATGAAGCTCCTCGGCAGAGATGGAGCCGAGCCCCTCCTCAATATCCTGGCGAATAGCTTGGCGCACTCTTCCTACATCCCCATCGGCCATACCCTCGAGTAGGTCTTCGTGGCGATCCGGCAGTTCCTGCACACCAAAACGCTGGAATACCAGGTGCTGCAGAGGGGCAGTTTGCAGCCAGAGACTCTCAATCAGGGAGAGAATGATATGGGGACGCCCCAGGCGATAAAGCGTAAAGTGGAAGTCGAGATTGGCAGTCACATACTGCTCGATGTTTTTTTGCTGTAGTGCAGCGGTTACCCGCCCATCCAGCTCTCGCAGCTGCTCAAACTCTCCCTTTCCTACAAAAGGCAGGGCTTGCTCTGCGGCCTGACACTCCAGCGCAACCCTAGCCGCACAGATCTCTGCGAGCTTCTCTGGGGTCATAGTGGGCACAGTGACACGACGGGTGTCGGAAAGCTCCAACGCCCGCTCAGAAGTTAGCCGCCGCAGGGCCTCACGTACCGGCATGGGGCTGCAGTTCAGTTCTGCCGCCAGACCGCGAATGGTGATGGCATGCCCCGGCAGAAACTTACCGCGCAGGATGGCATCGCGCACCTGGAAGTAAACGCGTTCCTGGGTCGTGCGAAATTCCTCTTGGGGAGGGCTAAATTCCAATGCCATCTTCACGCGGCCCCAACCTGTTGCAACTTGTGGGGCAGCTCATCAGAACCTACTTCGATCAGATAATCGGCCACACGGCTTGACTGCCAGATTTCATGGAAGTCCTCGGCCACCTGCCGACTCAAATCCACCACTTTGTTCCAGTAGCGCACTCGCTCATCCTGATTCAACTTATAAAAGTCATTGCGGTCCGGTATCTTGCCGAATGGGAGTTTTGCAACAAACCCAGGAGATGGTGCGATCAGCAGTGCAGAGGCCATGGCATCACCGCGCACCCGCCGCCAGGACAACCCTTTATCGAACCATCCGGGCACCATAAATGGGAAGAAGTGGGGGTAAAGCACAAGACCCGGTGGGTGCTTAAAGCGCAGATCAAAGTGGTAGTCGGTAATGCCCCCATCGCGATAGTTGCCCTGTGGCGCACCAGCAGGATTCTGAACACCGGCCATCACCAGTGGAATAGAGCCACTGGCTAAAACTGCTGCGCAGACGTTTTGTCTAGTGAGCGGCGAATTGACTGTGCTCAGGTTATCGAACGCCACCGCAGCTTGCTCTTGCGAGTGAAACACCACTCTCTCCCAAAAGGCTTTCAGGCTGCGCCTGGAAAACGCATTGGCGAGCGCCGATGTAAAGAGAGCTGGTGCCAGTAGGGCCCACCGCTCACTCGCGAGAGGACCACGTCCTCGCACCGTGACAAAATGACTGTGCCACAGAGGATTTTCCGCCACCTCACTCGCGCCACGCTCACCCAATACTTCAAGCAGAATAGCCTCCCCCGCCGCGGTGATTTCCGCGGGAGTGGGCTTTGAAGTGCCATAACTCTGATGGATATAACCATACTCCAGGCGCTCCAGTGCTGCCAGAGGCGCCTGCATGGCATAGCACATGTTGCGAAAACTACCGATGGAAGAGCCCAGTGTCGCCATAGGTTCGCAACGCCCTTTAAAAAACTCCCCCATCAGCACACGATCCAACTGACTGAGAACCAGCCATTTAGGACCGCCAGAGGCCCCCAGCAAAGTGGAAAACTGCTCCTGGTGCAATCCTTCCTCGCGAATCCTGCGCGCCGCAACAGCACCGGCCAGCAAAATGCAACTGCTGTTCTTCACATAATTTCCTTAAAAGGTTTGCCTACAGGCCAAAAATAAAAATATTGAGAGCTTCCCTGGAAAACTTACCACTCGCCAGTATTTTCCATCGACTGCCAAGGTTCCTTTGGCTCCAGAGGCTCGCCATCTTGTAATAGTTCAATCGAAATGCCATCGGGTGAGCGGAAAAAGGCCATATGGCCATCGCGGGGTGGGCGGTTTATGGTGACCCCTGCGTCCATCATGCGCTGGCAAACGGCGTAAATATCATTAACGCCATAGGCCAAATGGCCAAAGTTGCGCCCGCTGTCATAGGATTCCGGATCCCAGTTGTAGGTGAGCTCCAATGTAGGCGCTTTTTTCTCGCGAGCGGCATCAACATCCTCTGGTGCAGCCAGGTATACCAGGGTGAAGCGCCCCTTGTCATAATCATTGCGGCTCATCACCTGTAAACCGAGTTTTTCACAGTAAAATTTTAAAGATTCTTCCAGGTTGGCCACACGGACCATTGTGTGCAGATATCTCACTCTCTACTCCTTCCTGTTGCCAGGATCTACAATCGCGGAATAATAAATAATTCAGCTTCGCCCGGCGAAAAGCAAATGTATAAAAAATTCTATCGAGCATTTTCACAGGCGCCCAGTGGCAGCCCATCTTCCATGCTGCACATGGCCTGCCACTCACACCACTACTGGCCCGATGTTACTCTGGAGGCAACCAGGCAGTACTGGCATGATGCCGCGCTGCTCGCCGATGAAAAGTGGGGGCCTATTTTCCAAGAGAAAATACCGTCCTGGCAAAGCGCTGTCGCACAGACACTGAATCTGCCGGATGCCGGTCAAATCGCCATCGCCCCGAACACACACGAACTGGTTTACCGGCTAATTAGCACCTTCAATCCCAGCGAACCGCTGCATATCCTCACAACCGATGGGGAATTCTACAGTTTCACACACCAACTGCGGAGGCTGGAAGAACTCCCCAATGTACGGGTGACGCGTATCCCCAGGGCGCCTTACTCCACACTGGCCGAGCGCTTCGAACGGGAATTACATGCTCAAGACTACCAACTGGCCTATGCCAGCTGGGTGTTCTTCGACGCCGGCGTAGTATTTCCGGAGCTCGTGCGCATCGCCGAGCAAAAACCAGAGAAAACCCAATTTGTAATCGACGGCTATCACGGGTTTTTCGCCCTCCCTATCGACTTGAGCAGGATTGCCGATAAGGCTTTTTTTACCGCCGGCTCCTACAAATACTTGGGCGCCGGTGAGGGGATGTGTTTTATGAGTGTACCCCGCCACTGCAGCCTGCGCCCCCTAAACACCGGCTGGTTCGCTGAGATTTCAGCGCTTGACAACCGCTCCGGCAAGGTCGGTTATGCGGACAACTGGCTCAGGTTTGCGGGAGCCACCATGGACTACTCCTGCCTTTACAAGGGTCTGGCAATTTTTGACTTGTTTCGGCGTGAAGGCATTACCGTTAATAAGATCCACCGCTTTGTGCTCGCCGCTCAGCGGCGATTCCTGCACAGCATGGACAATGCCGACCACCCTATCCTCAATCGGAAACATTTAATCCACCACGACCTAGAGCAGGGCCATGGGCACTTTTTCACATTTGACTGTCAGAGTGCCGAAAATGCTGGGAGACTGCAAAGTGAGCTGAAAACCCGTGCTGTTTTATGCGACAAACGCCAGCAACTATTGCGGCTAGGTTTTGCCATCTACCACGACCAAGATGAAACTTACCAGCAGGTGTTCGGCTCTGAATAGCACTTTAAAGAAGAAAGGTTTCATTTGGACGCTGGAGGGTCGCCTCTATTGCCAACCTCAACAGGATCACAGCCCTATAGCACAACCGGTGAATCCGTTATGCTGAAATACTTGCTCAGCTGCGGTTCAGATACACGCTGATAGCATTTTGGCACATGATGCATTGCTATATTGCCAACCCCATAGCGATAGATAAGGAAAAATTATGAAGTTCGTTAAACTCTCCACCGTGACACTGCTCGCCTTACTGGTTACCGCCTGTGACAACGGCCAAATACCCTCCGAGCGCGGCACACTTGTTTCTATCGCAGCCGAAGGAGAAGCCCGTCAGACTCCCGATGTCGCCAATCTCTCTGTCGGTGTGGTAACCGAAGCCGAAGATAGCAAAAAAGCCATGCGTAACAATGCCGCGCAGATGGAGTCATTACTAAAAGCCATTAAAAAAGCCGGTATTGCCAAGAAAGATATCCAAACCAGTGGTGTGAGCCTCTCCCCCCGTTATCACTACCAAAAAAACCAGAAACCTCAAATTGTCGGTTATACCGCACGTAACACCGTCAGCATCAAGGTGCGTAAATTGGATGAGCTGGGTGGAGTACTGGATGATCTAACAACCGCCGGCGCCAACCAAATCAACGGCCCCAGCTTTGAGATTGGCGAACCCGGCCCCGTTAAAGCCGAGGCCCGAGAAAAAGCATTGCTGGACGCCCAGGAGCGCGCGACCATTTACGCAAAAGCGCTGGGCATGAAGGTGCGTCGGATTGTCAGTATCTCTGAGCAGGGTAGTGGCGGCATACCCCGCCCAATGATGCTGCGAGGCCAGATGGAATCAATGAAAGAAAGCGCCTCAACGCCGATCGCCCCCGGTGAAACCACCCTCTCGGTCAACCTGGACCTGGTATTCGAACTAGAAAAATAGCCACTTTGTACCGGCCTCGCGAGGCCGCTGCCCCTTGTAAACCCGCCTTAGCGTCTCGAATTGAGTCTTTAGAACACCGCCTTCAAGTTTACCGCTCAGCCATTGGTATCCGCTTCCAGAAATACTTCGACGGCCGGCTCACTGGGCGCCCTGAAAATCTTCCCCTCTTTCATCACAAACTGCACACGCTGTAACTCAGAGATATCCTCCAATGGGTCACCCGCTACCGCAATAATATCGGCAAGTTTACCTTCACTGATGCTCCCCAGCTCGTCCTGCACCTGCAATAACTCTGCAGCATTCCAGGTCGCCGAGCGGATCGCATCGGCCGGCGTCATACCGCCCTGCACCATCAGAACAAATTCCCGTGCATTTTCACCGTGTCGAGTCACCCCGGTATCGGTACCAAACGCGATGTTGACTCCACGCTTATAGGCCTTGGAAAAAGTTTCCTGCATCAATGGCCCCATAGTGGCCGCTTTAGGACGCACGATTTCCGGCAAAAAACCTTCAATGGCAGATTTCTCCGTTACCCACTCACCGGCCATCAACGTCGGAACGAACCAGGTTTTATTCCGGCGCATCAAGTCCATAACCTCTTCATCCATATAAGTGCCGTGCTCAATAGAGTCTACCCCAGCACGAATGGCCCGGATCATCCCTTCTCTTCCGTGCGCATGTACCGCCACAGTAAAACCGTAGTCCTTAGCGGTGGAGACAATTGCTTCCAGCTCATCGTGCATAAACTGTGGGTTTTGCCCGCTTTTAGCCACACTCAGCACCCCGCCAGTAGCGGTGATTTTGATCAGATCGGCACCATCTTTATAGCGCTGGCGTATCGCCTTGCGCGCGGAGATAGGCCCATCGACAACACCGTCAACAGGGCCGGGGTTCCCAACCAAATCCTGGCGACGGCCATTGGTGGGATCGGCATGACCACCGGTGGTGGCAATGGATTTACCCGCGGTGTAAATCCTCGGCCCCTCAATTGTGCCCGCTTCGATGGCATGGCGCAGGCTCACGGTAACATTGTCGTGGTCACCCAAATTGCGAATCGTGGTAAAGCCCGCTTGTAGGGTGCGGCTGGCAGCATCGACTCCGCGCAAGGCGAAATCCGCCGGGTTCCAGGTATAGGATTCCATATAAGCGCTAGGGCCGAATTCGTAGGTCAAATGGCTGTGCATATCCATCAGCCCAGGCAATACCGTGAAATTGCGCAAATCGACCAAAACCTCGCGGTCGCGCTTAGCAAACCCTTTTTGCACCGACTCAATACGCCCATCCACAATGTGGATGGTGCGATTCTCCAACAACTTTCCATTACTACTATTGAAAAGCTTACCCGCATAAATAGCCAACTCTTCTGCCGAAGCCAACTGGCAAAAAAATCCGATTAAAACCGCCAGAGCGGTGGCTGCACGGCGAAAGAAGCAGCTTCTCTTGGTACTTGTTGTCATTGTCGTCACCGGTAAGTCTCTCTTAGATTGGTATCGTTTTTATTGAAAGTTCCCCAATTTACCGCAATCGCCAAGGCGAGAGGAAGCCCTATGAAAATTTATGAATTTGCAAGTGCCCCGAATTGCCGCCGAGTCCGCATGTACCTGGCAGAAAAAGGGATCGACACTGAATTTGTCCATGTAGATATTACCAAGGGAGAAAACCTCAGCCCGGAGTTCCGCAGCAAAGATATCAACAAAAAAGTGCCTATACTGGAATTAGATGACGGTACCTACATCTCCGAATCCGTAGCCATTCAACGCTACTTCGAAGAACTACATCCGGAGCCTGCACTCTTCGGTCGAGATGCTAAAGAAAAAGCGTTAGTCGAGATGTGGACCCGCCGTGCAGACTTCAATTTAATGTTTCCTGTGGGCATGTGCTTTCAGCATGTTTCTGGTTTCTTCAAGGACCGCATGAACGTCTATCCAGAGTTCGGTGAGGATTCCGGCAAACATGCACTGAAATTTATGGATGCCTTAAACGATCATTTCTCAGACCACGAATATCTGCTGGGCGATTACTTTTCAGCAGCCGATATCAGCATGGTTTGCAGTCTGGATTTTGGCAAGGTACAAAACCTGCGCCCAGATACCGAAAAACACCCCCACTTGATTCGCTGGCGCGAACAACTTAAGCAGCGCCCCAGCTTCAAGGCCTAACGGTATATTTTTGAAAGGGCTACGCGAACGGCGAATTTTTTAGAAAAGCTCTGTTAGTTTATGCCGAACCGGAAAGTAACCTTAAAAACTGCCCCAACCCGCCTGGATATGGGGCAGTTTTTGATTCGGTATTAATCTTTTGAAGGGAGAACCTCTACCGGACCAATATCCAGAGCCTCAACTTCACCTTTAATCTTGTCGAGGTCACCCACAATGACCCAGGTAAATTGATCTGGAGCCAGAAACTCCTGTGCCGAAGCCTCGACCTGACCCTTATCGAGTGCAGCTACCCGCTGCGGGTACTCGGCAATGTAATCTTCCGGAAGACCTTTTTCCACCTGCCAGTTAATACTGGAAAGTAACTGTCCTTTCGTCTGGAAGCGGGCACTCTGCTTAAGTACCTCGTCGTTACGGTAATCTTCTAACTCTTTTTCCGTAATCGGCCGACCAGCCAGATATTCCCGGTATTCTTTGATCAGCTCTTTAATCGCCGGGGCAGTCTTATCTGTCTGTACCGGTGCGAAAAGAATATACGGGCGCTGCCCTTCGGTATCCATAGAGACCGCACGGGCACCATAAGACCAGTGCTTATCCTCGCGCAAATTCATATTGACCCGGGAGGTAAACTTGCCAGCAATTGTATTCGCCATGGCATCGAAGGCCTCGGCACCCTTCGGCTGCCAAGGCGGCATTACCAACCCGGCCATAATATAGCTCTGCTGAGCTCCGGGGCGGTCCAAGAGATAAACCCGGGCCTTCTCTGGTCGCTCCACTTTAGCCACATCGATCTTCGGCAACTCCTCTTTTGGTGCCTTCCAGCCTCCCAGCGTTTCGTTAAGCAGCGGCTCAATCTCTTTTTCGGTCACATCGCCAACAACGGTTAGGGTGGCGTTATCCGGGCGCACCCAGGTTTTCTGAAAATTAACCAGATCTTCGCGGGTAATCGACTTGATACCCTCAGGTGTGCCAGAACCCGTCAGGGGCGCACCATAAGGATGCTCTCCACCAAAGAGCAATGGCGGTAATTCACGCAGAGCCAACCCCTGGGGCTGCGCTTTTTCTTGCGCAATTGCATCCAGGCGGTTGGACTTCACCCGCTCTAGGTCGGATTCCGGGAAGCGGGGCTCAGTCACCACTTTGGCAAATAACTCCAGGGAGGGCTTAAGTTGTGACTTGAGTGCGCTCATACTGATTGAGTTGTAATCCAACCCGCTGCCGCCACTGATACTCACGCCCAACTCCTCAGCCCGAGCGCTAAACTCGAGGCTGTCCAAGTTTCCAGCACCTTCATTCAACATCTGTGCAGCCACTGAGGCGAGACCGGGCTTAGTGCTATCTGCGGCTGTGCCGCTGCGAAACTGTAAGTTCATCAGCACTACCGGTGTATCGTGGCGCTCCGCCATCACCACCCTGAGGCCATTTTTCAGGGTGAACGTCTTCTGTTTCGGCAGCTCCAACTCTACTTTTTTATCGACCTCCGGCAATTTACTGCGGTCCGCACCCTCTGTCGCGGCCGTATACTGCTGTTCAGGCTCGATAATCAAGGTGTAGGAGTCGTCTTTCAACCACTGCTCGGCAACATCCTGTACCTCACGTGCAGAAACCTTGGCGTAATCATCAATGCCCTTCAACAGTGCGCCGGGATCACCGAAGTAAAATTCCGAGCGGGCGAGAATATCGCTCTTACCACCAAAGCCACCGGTTTTCTCCAGCCCTTTAACCAGTCCGGCAAATTCCCCTTGCTTAACCCGGCGTAACTCTTCTGCGCTAACACCGTTCTTGGCAAACTGCCGCAATTCGTTATTTAAAAGCTCTTCAACTTTATCGACAGATTGACCGGGTTTTACATCGACCACAATAATCAATTGCCCGGCCAACTGGCGCCCGTAATAAAAGGCACTCACACTGGTCGCCACCTTGTCATCCCGCACTAAGCGGCGATAGAGCAAGGAATTTTTGCGATTCGCCAGCAATGAGGTCATCAACTCCAGAGCCTGCTCCTCCTCACTACCAACCGCCGGCACATTCCAAACCTTATAAATACGGGTTTGTGGAACCCGATCGCGCACGACTTCCCGCTTTTTCACCTGCGTGGGCAATTCCCAATTTTTGATTCGGGGCTGCACCCCCGTGCTGGGAATATCGCCAAAATATTTACGGGCCTTGGCCATAGCTTCATCGACAGTAACATCACCGGCTATCACCAAAGTGGCATTGGCTGGCTGGTAATGATCGGCAAACCACTTTTTAACATCTTCCAGACTGGCATTATCCAGGTCCTCCATAGAGCCAATGGGGGTCCAGGAATAGGGGTGATCCGTGGGGAATGTACTCTTGGCAATAATATCGAAAGCTTTACCGTAGGGCGCATTTTCACCCTGCCGTTTTTCGTTTTTCACAACCCCGCGTTGCTCATCAAGCACTTCTTGGGTGATAGCCCCCTTAAAGTGACCCATGCGATCAGACTCCATCCACAGAGCCATATCCAGGGCGCCTTTGGGCACAGTCGCGAAATAATTCGTGCGGTCGTTACTCGTAGTGCCGTTCATATCGGTGGCACCGGAGCGCTGGAAGGGTTCGAAATACTCACCCGAATAATTTTCACTACCGTTAAACATCAGGTGCTCAAATAAATGCGCAAAGCCGGTTTTACCCTCCGGTTCATCCTTGGAACCCACCTTGTACCAAATATTGGTGGAGACAACCGGCGCCTTATCATCCTCGTGCACAATTACCGTCAGGCCATTAGGTAAAACCTCTTTGTGAAAAGGAATATCCAGCTGGGGCGGTGGCACATAGGCTTTTTTATCAATCGCCGCATCTTTACTGCTGGCGGCAGCCTCCTTGTCCACAGAAAGTGCGTGGGGTGTATTGTCGGCAGACTTGTTACAGCCGGCGAGACCGGCGGTAGCAATAACGACACTGATGAGCACTGGACGCAAGTCCATATTGTCACTCCCTATTAGTAACCGCGGATTCAGAATGGCAAGTTTCGGGGAAGATCCATTCCCCTTATCGGCAATATCCACCCGCAAGATCAAACCACAAACCTAGTGCACCTGCGAGGTGCCAGGCCACTAAGATAACCTTCAGACAAAAAAATGGGCACTAAAGTGCCCAAATAAATACATCACAGAGAGAAGCGATGATACCAATCGCCAGGGATCAGGTCATCGGCACGCCTCTCGTGCCGAATTCGGTTATGCCGCGACAGTGCCGGACTTATTCTCCGTACCACCAGTCACAGAGTGGTGTCCAAAGCGCTCCTCAGCGATACGGTCCGCCACATGTGCCGTGGTTTCTCCGGTCTCATCCGCTCGCTCAAAGACTTCTTTCATGGTGCTGCCAATCGCTTCAATATGTGCACGCACCTCAGCGGCATCGTAGTCGCCCCTCTGCTGATAGTAGACATCGATGATGCCACCGGCATTAATCACATAGTCTGGAGCGTAAAGAACGCCCTTCTCGCGCAGAGCCACCGCATGGCGCTCCTCAGCCAGCTGATTGTTGGCCGCACCAGCCACCGCGCCCACTTTCAGGCGAGAAATCGTATCGTCATTGAGGATAGCGCCCATCGCGCAGGGGGCGAAGAGGTCTACATCGAGGTCAAAAATCTCGTCAGCGGTAACCGCGATTGCACCCAGCTCGGTTACCGCGCGGTCGATATTGTCCTGGAAGATATCGGTTACAAATAGCTCCGCACCGGCCTCTTTAAGGAGTTTGCCCAGGCGGAAGCCCACATTACCAACCCCCTGAATGGAGACTTTCAGCCCCGTGAGGTCTGTTTTGCCCCAGCGATGCTCTACAGCCGCCTTGAGGCCCACAAACACGCCGTAAGCTGTGGAGGGCGAGGGATCGCCTCCGAATTCAGAACCCGCAAACAGGCCGGATACGTACTCGGTGGTCTCACCGATAACACTCATATCGGCAACACTGGTGCCGGAATCCTCTGCCGTGATATAGCGACCACCCAGGGTATTGATGAACTCACCCATAGCGCGCAGCAGCTCAGGGGTCTTTTCTTTGCGCGGATCGCCGATAATCACGGATTTACCGCCGCCGAGTTTCAAACCGGCCATCGCAGACTTATAAGTCATACCGCGGGACAAGCGCAGGACATCATTCAACGCCTCGCCGTCGTCGGCGTATGGCCACATGCGGCAGCCACCCAGGGAGGGACCTAAATTCGTATTGTGTACCGCGATAATTGCCTTGAGACCGCTCTTAGCATCTTGGTAAAACGCCACTTGTTCGTGTTTATCGTAGGCGGAATGGGAAAAAATACTCATTAACTGTTCCTCTCCGGAAAGCCGGTTCTACAGCTGGGGAACAACCACAGCCCTTATCTGTTTTTATTTAAGAGTAAGATTATATCTAGCTTCGCCAGATAAAGTTTGCATATTTTGCACATAACGGCGCAGTAATAGCTAAATCTTCACACAAAATATTTTTTTTTAGGACAGCAAGCCCCGTGGAAATATTGTAGTCCATATGGTCAGTAAACTTGGGGGCAGCTCCAACCTGGCACCTTTGCGCCTAATCAAACGGGGATAGTTTCTTCACGGCCAGAACCCCGTTACCCGCATCATCCTGGTCTGGTAGAATCCGCGCCTAAATCGACCCGAGAGATAAACTCGATGCTGAATGCCGACGCTCTGAAACAACTTTCACAACTGAAAACAGATATTCGCTCCAGTAAGGAGTTTGCCGAGGGCCGGATTCGCGGCAGCAACGGCAAATTTGGCTTCGTGGAGCTGGAAGATGGACGCGAGGCCTTTTTGCCTCCCAACGAAATGGAGCGGGTATTCCCCGGCGACCGGGTTCGCGTCAGTCTCTCCGAAGAGAAAAAAGGCAAGCTCAGTGCCGAATTGGACTCCTTAATCGACAGTCAACTCGACTACCTGGTTGGACAGTACGTTCAACGGGGCCAGGGGCATTTTATACAGCCCACCCAGAACGGCCTCTCACGCTGGATCTTCTTGCCCCCCAAAGCCCGCGGCAAGGCCCAACCCGGCGAGTTCATCGCCTGCAAGATTAACCGACATCCCTTTAAGGACGGTCGCGCCCAGGCAAAAGTAGAGACGGTTATTGGCAAGCCCGATATTCCTGGGATTGAGCACGCCTATGTCGTCGCCCAGTTCAAGCTGCCGGAACAATTTGGTCAGGCGGCGCAAGCACAAGCGCAAGAAATAAGCGAGCAACTCGCCTCTATCGCGGCTGAGCGTCAGGACCTGTCCGAGCTGGGCTTTGCCACCATTGATGCGGAGAGCACCCGCGATATGGATGATGCCCTCTCGGTCACTGCCCGCGACGATGGCTGGACTCTGCACATCGCCATTGCCGATCCCTCCAGCGTAATTACCGAAGGCAGCGCTCTGGATAAAGAGGCCTTCGAGCGCGCCCACAGCCAGTATCTGCCGGGCGAAACCCTTCCGATGCTGCCGCGCCGCCTGTGTGAAGACCTTTTCTCGCTGGTCCCCGGAGAACTGCGCCCATCCCTGGTGGTACATGTCGATATCGAGACCGACGGCAAACTTGGCGAGAGCCGCTATGAATTCGCCGCGATTCGCTCCCAGCACAAGTTGAGCTATATCCAGGTCAGCCGGTTTATCGAGGGCGACGAATCCGCGGTTCCAGAGGAACAGAAACAGAGTCTACGCAACCTGGCTGCTGTTTTTGAGGCCCGTTCCACCTATCGTGCAAGCCACTCCCTGGCGATGGAAGACCGCCCTGACTACGAGATCCACCTCGACGACAAACGTAAAATTGCACGTATCGAGAAACAGGAACGCAATATCGCCCAGCGCATGGTAGAAGAGGCGATGCTCGCCACCAATATCAGCATCGGCTCTAAACTGGCTGAACTACAACAGGGCTGCTTCTCAGTACACTTGGGATTCCGCGAGGAGCGTATGGGCGAAGTGCGCAGCCTACTCAAAGAGATGCTGCCAGAGCACGCGGAGAAAGATCTCAGTGAATTGCAGCACTACCTGGCCCTGGTAAAACACCTGGAGCAGCATGAAGACTCCCAGATGCAGAACCTTCTGGCAGTACTGAAGCGCATGTTGCGTCCCGGCCAGCTCAACAACCAAGCCGGTGCCCACCTTGGGCTGGGGCTCGAAGCCTATGCCACCGTGACCTCACCAATTCGCAAGTACAACGACCTGCACAACCACCGGGTATTGCGCGCAGCACTGGAGAGCGATACCGCCAAGTCCCTGAGTGATGAACAGATAGAATCCCTTCAGGAAAGCCTGATCCGTGGCCGCCAAGCCAATCGCGCCCTCGAACAATGGCTCTACGCACAATTTATGCAGGATAAAGTTGGCCAGGAATTCACGGGAAGAATCGCCCTGGTCAATGGTGCAGGGCTCGGCGTGCGCCTTAATGAATTCGGAATCGATGGATTCATTCGCCTAAACGGCGACAAAAAGAACCTGCCCAGTTTTGACGGCAAGCACCTGACCCTCATCTACAACGAGCATAGCTTCCAGCTGGAGCAGACTATTGGCGTCAAAGTTTCATCCGTGGACGTGGATAAACGCCGCATATCTCTCGAGTTATTAACCAAGAATTCGCCAAGCGAAAAAGCGGCGAAAGAATAAGTCGCTAGAGACCCCCAAAGAGCCCGGCATTCGCCGGGCTCTTTACTGTTGCACGCAAACCGTCCCAACTCAGGACAATGCCTAACAGCCAACCCGTAATAATTAGTCGAGGCCACCAATGAGCAATATTGCTGAGCTGAACCCTAGCCCCTTGTGGAAACACTTCGCCAAACTCTGTGAAATCCCCCACCCCTCCAAACACGAAGACCGGGTTGTCGAATACATCGTGGAGTTTGCCAAGAATCGCGGTCTGGAAGTACAGCTCGACCAAATCGGTAATGTGATTCTTAAAAAACAGGCCACACCCGGCATGGAAGACCGTCAAACCCTGGCCTTGCAAAGCCATGTAGATATGGTGCCGCAAAAAAATGCCGACACGAGTCACGACTTCCTTATCGACCCCATTAAACCCTATGTGGATGGCGAGTGGGTTACCGCAGAAGGCACTACCCTCGGTGCCGACAATGGTATCGGCGTCGCTGCCATCCTCGCCCTACTGGAATCTAGAGATATTCCCCACCCGGCTCTGGAAGCGTTGCTGACCATAGATGAAGAAGCGGGTATGACCGGGGCCAAGAACCTCAAGCCAGGTTATTTCGAAGCAGATCTGCTGCTAAACCTCGACACAGAGGATGAAGGCGAGCTCTATATTGGTTGCGCCGGTGGCGTAGATGTTAATGTTACTCTGCCTTACTCTGTAGAGCCCCTGGAGGCAAACGACCGAGCTTTTAAGCTCATAGTGCGCGGCTTGCGTGGTGGACACTCCGGGCTGGACATCGACAAAGGCCGCGGCAACGCCAATAAAATCGCTAATCGCATTATTGACTCTGCCCTGAGGGCCCTTCCTCTATTGCGTATCGCCAGCCTAGATGGCGGCAGCTTACGCAATGCTATTCCCCGCGAGTCCTTCAGTACCCTGGTTGTACCTAGCAGTGCACAGACACAACTACAGGAAATTGTCGAGCGCGAGAGCATTCACATTGCTCGCGAGTTTGATAATGAAGTGGGGCTCGAAGTACGCCTGGAAACCTGCGAAACGCCCGCAAACACTATGGACACGGCGAGCCAGCTGAAGTTGATCCGCGCTATTCGCTCTTGTCCCAACGGCGTAGAGCGTATGAGCACGGCACTAGACGGCATCGCTGACACCTCCAACAACCTCGCTCGCGTGGTAACTGTAGAAAAAGATGGCCAGCATCAAGCTCAAATCCAGTGTCTGGTGCGCAGCCTGTCAGACACTGCCCGCGACCAACACGGGCTGGACGTCGCTGCCACTTTCGAGCTGGCTGGCGCCCAGGCCAAGCTCGAAAATGCTTATCCGGGTTGGACGCCAAACCCGACATCGCCACTACTTGCCCTGATGAAAAATGTGTATAGAGAAATGACAGGCGAAGATGCCGAGGTAAAAGTGATCCACGCTGGCCTCGAGTGTGGCCTTCTGGCCAAGCCATACCCCAACTGGGACATGGTCTCTTTTGGCCCCACCATCCGCCGCGCCCACTCCCCCGAAGAGAGAGTTCATATCCAGAGTGTTGCCAATTTCTGGGATTATTTTATTCAGGTAGTGCAGGCAATTCCCACTCAGTCATAACGACTTTCCTTCCTATTCCTTAACAGTGCAGTCTGTAGAATAGTGCTTATCCCGTCTGCCAGGAGTTGCCTGGGGGCGGGCTACTCCCCCCCAAGATACAGAGTTGCCCTATTGAGATTGATCATACCGATCGTAAAAAGGGGTTAATTAAAAATATTTAACCAATAAGCAGAAGCGAACTAATTCACACAAAACAGCACCCTGCGCCTGGAACTTTATTTTAAACTCACGGGTCAATACAATCGCTTTATACAAACACGGAGGAAATTATGAAAAGCGTGACCTCAACTTATATTGTCCCACCCATCACATCAATCTCAATGAGTTACCACTCGATCCCAAAAGAGCAACATGATCACCACATAAGGATTAAGTGCTAAACAATCAATGAGCTCAACGACTTTTATATTAGAAATAAGTTAGCCAACAACATTGATGACGAATATGGAAGCCTTCCAAATTAGAAGGGCCTTTTACCTAGAGCACTAACACGGCAGATGCTAGGAGTATAAGAATTAGAGTGAGAATATTGTACCCCTGAAAAGAGTGAATCTTTTTTACTTCAGAAAACGGCAACACATTTCCAAACCAACCAAACACAAAGGACATCTAGACATAAAGCCGCAGGGGTTTCAGCTATCATGTTAACACCCCCGATAAAGATAAATTTTTAACCTGGCCAAGCCCCCACTTCTAAACAAAAAATGACTCATTCAAAAATATAGAAAAACAAAAACTACATTTAAGCCACCAACCGTAATAGATAAGGAAAATCACCTCGATGAAAATATTAACCTTAATCCTTTGCACCTTCATATTAACAAATTGCGGAACCTTCACCACACTTACCAGTACAGACCGTGAAATTGCCGCAAACCTGAAAAAACAGAAATCCAGCTGTGAGTCTATCCCACGAGTTTACAGCGGATTGTCCTACAACATGTGCAAAATGCATTCATCGAGTGAATCAATAAATGCTGACTTACTCCTTGGTATCTATCTCATCGACAGCGTCATGTCGACTGCAACTGATACAGCCGTACTTCCCTTTACAATCTATGAGCAACACAAAAGTGGAAACATACTGGTCAGATCCAGCCAATACTAGCGGATCACGTATCAATATATAGACCCAGGATTCATACATTGTGGGCTGGTCAGCCAAATCACCTCCGAAAAAGTTCCCAGCCCCCTTCGAGCCATAACTGCATGGGAAATGCAGGTATCGTTTAGGAAAAACCTGAAGAAATAGGCAGAAACTTACTTGCAACGACTTACATAGCCTTTAAAAAAATCACGTGCCCCTGCCTATACTCCGTGCCTTAAAATAGCCATAGGCACTGTAGTTACAGTGGTAATCGTTGATCAACTGGAGGTCTCAAGACTGCCTTCGGGATATGTCAGTGTCAATATACGTCTAGCAGCCTCAGAATTCTTGATGAAAATCCGCTACAACAGAGGTAGAGAATATTAACCCGACAGCTTTATAAGAATTACACTGACATAAGTATCAGAAAATAAAATAGACCTGAAGCGTGTTAACACACGTAAACTCTTAGATTGCAGCAGGTTATTTCTCTGAGCAAGAACTATCTTACAGCCTACCCCACCTAATTATAGCTCTGCTGTGGATGGTAGGACCACCAATACCAGGCAATTTCCTCCCGTCGGTAAATCCATACGTGCCTGTACTTCTGGAATTAGTCTAAAAATCGAACTAATGCAATGGCTCACGCAGGGTGACCACTGATTCGGCCTTACAAACCAACCGTCATCATTTTTGCATGACCCCACCTTCACCCCAAAGAAGATCAAAACTATTCTTAAGAATCTGAAAAAACCCTCAGCACAAGCACAACCATTTGGGAGAATGGTAACGCATATCATTATTTACCAGTGCATAAGGGATAATCAACCTCCACCTCGACTCCAAACACCAGTAAGAAAGGTCACCATTATAGGCATCAGAGCTGTAGAGCTGTAGAGCTGTAGAGCTGTAGAGCTGTAGAGCTGTAGAGCTGTAGAGCAATTCGGGCACTTCATCTAAAAGACTTCGAGTATTTTTGCTGGTTCGACCTGTGTACCAGCTAATTTCTTTTTTTCCTGTTAACCTCTCAATAGAGTTAATGGTAATTCGAATATGTTCTCGCTCCACCGCCTCACAAATATTCTGATAATCTAACCATCGATAGCCGTGCCCAGCGATTTCATGCCCCCGGTTGACTAACTCCTTAGCAAGAATGGGTTTTAACGCAAGGCCAATCCACTTGCAAATACAGTTATCTGTAAGCCTTTCGGTGCAAAAATATCGAGAATACGCCACTCCCCCTGCCCTACTGCCCTACTCATATATACTTTCAACAGTTAGGTCTCTTTCCCCAAGCCGTGCCCCTCGACCAGAGGGTTCATGCAAGTAAGCTTCAGATTGATTATCGCCATTAAGAGTGCAGGATTCTGCACCTTCCTCAACATTTAAGGCAAACTGTACGGCTATCCGAGCTCCATTTGGCCACTCAGGTGCAGGCGGTTTTCCAGCGCAACCCTTTAGAGCGCGGTAAGTCATTAACCTAACTCAAAAGTTGTCACACCAAAGATTCGCTCATGAGCGACATTAGGTATAGAACCAAGATACATACGCGCACAACCAAAAATCTCTTTCATATTATATCTTTGTGTCAACTCCATAGCTTTCGGGTTATTTTCCGGGACATCCAGAAATATCGAGTTACCTGAAGCAAAGCTTGCCAGTTCAACCAGAAGAGAGTCCGCCACTTTAATAGTGTTCGCAAATAAGGGGCCCACTTTAAAACCTGTTCTGCAGCGACGAATCAACGCGTAACCACGCAACTCTCCTGATTGCACTAGGCCTAATGCACGAGAGTCTTTCTGGCAAAGCCAGGCTCTCAGGAAGCGCGCTCTTTGTGTTGAGAAGCAGGTAGTGTCGTATTCAAGCAATTGCGTAAAAGGAATTTCAGTAAGAGGCAGCACTTCATGATTTCGGATATCATTTAATTTATTTTCAATCGGTATTTCCATACAAAACCGTAGATTACGATGGGAAAATACAAAACCACCCTTGGCATAGAAATTCTGCATCTGAAATGCGGCATCGAGACCAACACTTGCCCCAGGCCTAAGCCGCTCAAGCATTCGCTCGCGCCTGAGATACCAAAGTTTACGGCCAAATCCAAATCCGCGGTACTCAGGCTTTATAATAAAAAATCCCATAAACCCATAGTTACCTCCATAAGAGGCAATAGAACCTGCACCAATCAAACCTTGCTGAACTTCGGCGGCTATAAATGCTTCAGGATCAGTTTCCCAGAACACTTCCGCATCGTGCCTTCCCGGATTCCACCCTTCATGATCTGCCCAATCAACTAGAATATCGATCTCTGATCGACACATATTTTTTATTGCAAGTATATCTTTCACCATCACTCCCAACTTAAAAGATCAGCAGAGTAAAAACCTTCCCCTGCCTAAATCAAAGGTCAGCCTCCTCATTCAGCGACAGGAATGCCTTACAAGCACTCTTTAATTTTTTGCTGCAAGAAATTTGAAAGGCTGTGCAGGCTTAAGCTGCGAAGATACTTCCCCCCCAGCATCATTGGGAGCATCCATTTTCATGGATAAAACCTTTGAACCTTCTTTAAAATTTAGATTATTAAAATCCAACCATACCACTGAGGGATTAATAACTGAGTCAAAGTAATACCGCATCCTCTTTTGATCTATTACCGAGCGCCACAATGTCGAGGCTATATTGGGCTTAGCCGGATTACTCATCCCCAAAGGCACACTGACTGCACGCACTTGGGAGAACACAGAAGCGATTGCGGTCCTGTGATCCTTAAATTTTGGTGATGATTTAAGGGCATAACTAGCGCGGACAAAACGATCTGCCGCACTAATAGTGCCTGGTAAAAAATTATCCCCGCCTATTTGGCTCCAATAGGTATTAATTGCAAGCTGCTGGTTGTAAACGGGTGAGTTCGTCATCACCTTATACTGCTTACCATGGTGCACTTGTAACTTTCCATTGATATATTCAAATATTGCCGAATCTCCACTTGGGTCAGAAATCGCAATATGAGCCGTTGCTGGTTTACCATCGGGAAGGTTGGCGCTCACTACGGTAAATGGATCCGCCTCCATTGCCTTAACTACTTCATCCACAGTTGCGTAATTATCAAGGATATATTGTAGCCAGCCCCCCACAGATATCGTTGGCTTACCACGTTTTTTTGCATTTCCATAATCGGCTTCCGCTAAATAGAGTAGGTTCCCGGCCAAGCCAGCCTCATTGAGGCCATCTGACGTTGCCGCCTCATAAATACTAATCACTACCGAGCCGTACTTCGAAGTCCAGGTTATGGAGCCCTCACCTACACCACCATTTCTCTGCATCCCTTTAGGAAACAACCAAAAATTCATTGCCGCTTTAGCATCACTCCAATCCATACTCCGGCCAGTAATATATGACCCGTCGCCAGCCTCATAAAAAATCCGGGTACAAGCACGAGCTTCCTCTTGAGTCAGGATGAGTATCATCACCAAAGTACTAGCTAGGAGACGGGGAATAAACCTTATAGTGTTCGTATGCTTCTGAACGTTCATTTTCAAGCTTCCTTTTGAGCTTTTTTACTAACCACTTTGCATACCCAAACCCGCCAAACAACTCGACAGGCTATATATTGGGGTATCTGTATGGGGTAACTTTAGCTTTTAGGGATAAAGAAAAAGCTATTTTACAAAGAAGGAAGCGATACTAATTGAGTGCCCCCCAGGAAAGGCACCTAAATACTCATTCTTAGGTAAACGCTGCGGCTAACTTTGGGCAAAAACACACAGATAGTCTCAATCTTTACTTTTAAATAAAAAGTATCGCGCCATTACACCCTCACCGACCTTAGATACTGGGCATCTCCTTAAGAACTTGGCGCTATAGACGCTTTCGGAATTTAATCTTTCAGCATTTCAGGTAGAATCCATACCCAACAAGGCGAATCCATATGCCAAAAAGAAAGTGAGACTTCATCGTTAGGAGAATTTCATATGAATACCATAGGTAGGCTCGTCATTCTTGTTCGGGATTACGAAGAGGCCATAACATTTTATCGGGACAAACTCGGCTTTGAAGTTTTTGTTGACTCAGAGGAATCATCATTAAGATTTGTTCACCTTCGCCTACCTCAGCAAAAGAATATGGGAATTTGGCTTTTAAAAGCTTCATCTAGCGCACAACGGGATCAAGTCGGCAGGCAGACTGCAGGTGAACCCTGCGCCGTGATTTATACAAATAATTTTGATTTTGATTATAGGCGCCTTTCAGAGAATGGGGTCCACTTCACTAAGCCACGCTGCGCGGATACAAATGCCGAATTTGGGCATTTTGTAGATCTATATGGCAATGAATTTGTACTCGTGGAACTCAAAACAGTCGCTGCTGATTACTACCACTCTTCAAAAAAATCCGCTGTGTAACCTATGTTTACTCCGGCGATTACCATTTATCTGCAATCTCAATATTCAAAATCAGTTTCTCGTTCTGTTACCAAGCAATAAATCCTACTCTTGAAAAAATGGTATTTACTTCTCACCGACTATCACATATAAATCGAATAAGAATCGCGATATGAGTACCAAATTACACACCTATCACGCCTCTTGATCCGGTTAAATCTAACCACAGATCAAATTTTCAGCAATGGAATGTGCCACTGCCAGCTCAACGCTGGCGTGTAACCGCATAAAAGGAAGTTTATTTCTTACCGCAATACCAGTCGAAATAGTAACCAGCCCCTTATAGCAATAGCTCTATGGGCGTCAGCTCCACTGGTGGTGAAGCCCACGCTTCGACACAACCATTTGAAGATACTATGAAAAGAAGCTTAATTATGTTGGTTCCTGGGCTTACCAGGGTTACCAGTACCGCACAATTATCTGAATTTAGTGAAGGGCTGATCGCCGCAAGCGAACGTATGCCGCTTACCCCTATTGCAGACCCTTTGATTCCTCCAGGTGTACAACGCCTACGCGTAACCGCCACCGGGCAGGAGCTTGAACTCGATCTCGTTGAAGCCTACTGGAATGACCTGGTACCCAGTATTACCCAACAGACACTGAAGACCCGATTAACCCGCGGCTTTTCACTCATCTGGTTTTGGTTAGCGAACCTGCATATCTGGAAGGGGGTATTGGGTCGTAAGTACCTAACTTTTGGACTGACTTTATCGGCACTGGCATTTCTAGTTTGGTACCTAGGTACTATTATATTGTTCGTGGAAGCCATTGAGCCCGCCGCTGATAACCCCTTATTTCCTCTCGTGAAGGAACTTAAAAGATCAGTAGAATATATCGGTGGCTGGCGGATCTGGGCCGTGGCCACAGCTATTGTGGCTCTAATACCAGTTTCCTTGTTGGTAGATATCTCCGATTTCTGTAAGCGCTATCTTACCAATGAACCCGCTGCGCGCGGGAAACCAGCTGTACGCTTTGAAATTATTCGACGGGTCCGCGAGCAACTGGTGAGCAGCCTGGCACTGGGAGACTATGAGTCGGTTACTATCGTTGGTCACAGCTTTGGTAGCGTGGTGACGGTAGACCTATTTGCCGACTTGCCCTCCTTCGGGATCCCCGTGCGTATACTGACCATGGGCTCTCTGATCGAGGTTCTGGGCAAACAGGCGCCCTGGCTACAAAACGAAGTTATGGCATTATCGCAGCGCGAAGATCTCATTGAGTGGATCGATATTAAATCGGACTCAGACTGGTTTGCCAGTGGTTCCGCTGTGCCCGAGACCCACCATTGCTATGAGCGAATTATCGGCTCCTACGGCACTTTCCCAGACAAAATTGCCGCTAAGGTACACTCCCGCTACTTCGACAATCAAGAAGCGGTAAGGCTTTTACTTTCGTACTTTGAGCGGCAAAATAATGCAAACATTCCCAGCGACAAAGCCACCCTGGAGACAGCTTGATCCATTAATAACGTAAATTAATTGCTCCGGAGAAAATAGCGGAGCATTTCGAATATCAACAATACGCCAATAGCAAGGAGAATAGAGATGTCGCCCAGCCAGCCAATGAAGGTTATTTCGGCCCTAAGTGTTTTTCTGGCAATTCTAGTCAGTAGCTGTACCCAGCTGGCCCCCAGATATGATGCGGAGCTCTACTCAGACCTCACCGAAGTGAATGCAGAACTCATGCAGTTCTTTTCCTCAGTTTCCCATGGCACCAGCAGAGATTCCTACACAGAGAGGAACCAAAACTATCATTCCCTGATTGGTAAAATTGATGCGATGGCCCTGCAATCCAATACCCGCCCAATCCCCAACAAAGACACTTTGGAGGAAATCAATAACTACCTGAATTCCAAAGGAACCAATATTGTCTTTGAAGCTGAGCCTCCCAGCGTTGCCTCTCTAGAGAGAATTTCCAGCAGCCTCAATCGGATGCGTGAAGAAGATGAGGATAAGGGGCTGCGTGCTACCGCTGTTGCTCTTTTCAAGAATGAGATTGTGATTTCCATGGACCAGGCACTGACCTACGAAACTTTTTTGAACCGCTAAGGACTTCGACATGTCACTTGACGTAAACCAGCTGATTTCCAATATCAAAGATGCAGCCTCTTCAATTATCAGCCACGATGTTACTGAGATACGCGGTTTCTCAGAACGTCAGCTGTCTGCTTTGGCTCTTCAGGCAAAGCTCATCGCCAAAGCTATCGTGACGGAAGAAATAGACGAAGACTTAAGGGACTATTTCCTGGACTCCCTTGAGGATATGGCCCTGAACTTTGCCAAGACCTTACGAGGTCTGCTGGCAGTCACTATTGAGAAAGTCTGGAATGCGATAATTGGGGTCATTTGGTCAGCAATAGAGGCCTGCACGGGGATATCACTAAAAGTAGCCTCTTAATCACCGAGGCCTCTCCCCGGTAGCTCACTCTAATGTGCTACCGGGCTTTCTTTGTAGTCTACAACTCTATTGAACTTGATTTCTTTAAGGGAAATTTTTGTTCAAAATTTGGGGCTGCCAATAGGAATATTAGGGAAATCACCGACTCTCATTGACACTACACAGAACTTTTCATCCCTATTCGTTTGATGTGACTTACCCTGCTCATCTGCATTAAGGAAAAAATCAAACCTCTCAATTTTTACCACTAGGCGATCAGGACTCCATATATTTTTTAAAGGCATCGGCATAATCTGGGTGCCAGCGGGATAAGGGTGGCCTATCTTCAATGATATCACCAGCGGCCCAAGCTATACGTTTATTATCCACCTCACGAGTTACGTCATTATCAGGGCAAAGAATATAAAAATCGCCCTGTTCAATTCGCTCTAACATAAAATCAATAACTTGATCTGGGGCCCAGGCCGACTTGGGTTTTTGCGGGCTGCTAATCATCCCCGTATAGGTAAACCCTGGTATTAACAAGTGTGATGCAATCCTATTATTTTTACTGCGAGGCCCACCTTTATAAGATAGCTCTCTGAGCTGATATTCAAGTGCTTCAGCTACCACTTTTACTGCGGCTTTACTCGCATTGTAGGCGGGATTGCCTGGAGGTGTTGTTATACCCTGTTTAGATCCTGTATTAATCACTAAAGAGGCATGTTCCTGTAAAATAAGCTGTGGTACAAATACATGTATGGAATTAACAACACCCCAAAAATTAGTATTGATTATATTCTCCCAGCTGTCTAAATTGTCCCAACTCTTGGTTGGGTAGCCAACACCAGCATTATTCATAAGAAGGTCTATTCGACCAAATTGCTCAACAACTTCAACCTTAACCTTCTCCAGTGATTGAACATTTCCGACATCCACAACGAATGAAAGCGTAGAGTCAGGCAAGTCCTTTAGAGCCTTCGAAAGTTTTTCTTCATTCAGATCGATTAAACCGATTTTCATCCCCACGGATGCAAATTTCTTTGCCGCGGCCAAGCCAATTCCATCAGCGCCGCCACTAATAATTGCAACATGACCTTCCTGAAATATTGAGCCATTCATAGCATCACCAAGCGATAAATTTAGCAGTAAAAGAAGTATGGGAAAGATCTACTGTCTTAGCAAAAAAACAGTAATACCTCAAACCTGGAAAACCCCTTATGGACCCCAAATTTCCGATGAATAAAGCTTCACCAGAAATTTTTTGATCAACCCCCAAACTACAAAACTACAAAACTACAAAACTACAAAACAAATATCGTGAATGGGGAGGATAAAATGCAGAGGTCATACATAGTACAACCTAAAAATAAGCCCAATCATTAAGGCTGGGCTTACAGAAGGTTAAAATATAAACCTGTATGCAGGTTATTTCAGCATTTTTAGCATTTTATTAGCCACACCCACTGCTGATGCAGGGTTTTGACCAGTGATCAGCTCGCGATCAACAACAACTTTCTCACCCCAGTCAGCTTTTGAGCGCTTGTAATCGCCGCCGGCATAAGTCAGCGCATCTTCCGGGGTATAGAATAACTCATCTCCCTTCAAGTAATATTTAGTTGCCGTTGCCTCTTCAGTATTGCTGAAAGACGTAAGATCGTAGTTTTCGTAAATCCAGCCAGTCACAGACTTCGGTTCTTCACCGCGTTTCATACTGGCTTCAAATTCTTTACTATTAGGCAGTGCCGACAATAATGCGGCTGGACCATGACAAACCAGTCCTGTTGGCTTTCCCTTTTTGTTAAAGTGGATCAGGAATTTACCCAGTTTTTCATTGGCGACAAGATCAGCCAGAGGGGCATGTCCACCGGGAACAAATATCGCATCAAAATTCTCAATACCAATTTGTTCAATACGTGAGAAACTAACAACTGGAGAGTTGTTCGGGTCAGTTATCTTTAATTCCTCAAGCAATGAGTTATGCGCGTCATAATATTCTTGATCCTTTTTATAATGATCGAGAATATCAGAGTTTACATCGAGAGTGGGCGCCATTCCCTTTGGGGACGCAAAGGTCAGGGTGTGTCCCTCATCCAGAAAAATCTTAACCGGTTCCATTAACTCATTACTGTAAAAACCAGTTTCATATTTGGTGCCTCCTTTTAACATCATCTCAGATGCATCAGACATAACCACCAAAATATTGTCGGCGAATGCTACCGGACTAAATAGCAGGGCTGCAGCCGCTATCACCTGTTTAATTTTCATCTTAAAAACCTCTTTAAGTACATTTGAAACGTGGGTTCCATTGTAAGTGTTGGCAAAAGAGGCACAATCTTGCATTTTGAAACTTAATGTTCTTGTTTTAGAAACAGTTAATTTTAAAAATTCCTACACTTAACATCAGAGGCATGGCGTCTTTGGACCTTATAGAATGGAGGCACAAAGTCCTGGTCCGGTGGTCATTTTTGTTTGAATCGGCATTTTTGGCATCCTCATATTCACTTAAGAATGCAATCTGTCAGCCCTTATCAATTTCATTACCACCAATGCCGCCCAATGGACTGTAGCAGCAAACCCTCGTGCCACATTAAGCCGCTAACTTGCTGGTTTTCCCGCTTGATGTGATGACCTTCCCAACAATAAGTAACACCGCAAATACCTGATACCTATTCTCTCTGCACTACGATCGAACGCTCCCCAGTCAATGAGTGACCGCTCGGACAACCTCAACTTAATTACCATTGCGAGGTTAGACTGTTGGTTTCTGAACACATCGCACCAGCTATAGAACTCCGACCCGATTCTTCGGCAAGGGAAGCTACCGCCACAACGCACAGGCATCCCACTCCGATGAGATCTTGATTACCCTCCTGGGCCTAGCTTTCAAAAGACGCAGTGACGTATCCGAACGGTGCTGCTTTATTCAATGAAGCAGATTACTGTTGCATGACAGTTCCAGGACCTGACTCCCGCCGATTTTGTCAAGGTAGCCGGATCCTACCATCTGAAGTGACGCAAAGCTTGGGAGATCTCTATTCAAAACTCCCAAATCATCTCCTAAAAGAAGCAACCTGAGAGAAGACAATCTGGCATTTGGAAACAGCTCACTAGCTGCTTCGCCTCAGTTTCCGCATAATTGACGGCCGCACACGCAACTGAATATAAATGGCCTGATGTATGTGGTTTAAAAACCTTCGTATTTACCGCTTAACCAAAGAATTTAGCCTGGACGCCGAAAAATTGAACGAATTGCTGGAGACACAGGCTTTTGTACCCTGTGGTAGCCAGGATTCCGCCCGCTACGGCTGGGTCCCTCCATTGGGGCGCCATGGCAGCCAACTGGTGCACGCCACCAATGGCCACTTAATGATCTGTGCAAAAAAGCAGGAAAAGGTACTGCCTGCAACGGTCGTGAATGAAAAAGTGGAGGAGCTTGCCCAAGCCATCTCCGAAAAGGAAGCCCGCCAGGTTGGCCGCAAGGAGCGGCAAAACCTCAAGGATGAAGTGCTACTAGAGATGCGCCCAAAAGCCTTCGCCCGTTCGCGACTGCACTACGCCTACATCGCCCCGCAGGATGGCTGGGTAGTAGTGGATGCTTCCTCAGCCTCTGCCGCGGAGGAATTACTGGAAAATCTGCGCGAAGCGATCAGCAGCCTTGCGGTAATACCGCTTTCTGCCAAGAATCTGCCACAGCACACCATGACCCATTGGCTTACCGCACCCGAGGCCCCCGCACAGTTCGAATTTGGCCACGAATGTGAACTGCGTGACCCTAAAGACAGCGGCAGTGTGATTCGCTGTAAAAACCAGGATCTGTGTGCGGAAGAAATCCACAACCACTTGGTGGCTGGAATGCAGGTACACAAACTGGGCCTCGTCTGGCGCGGAGGAGTGGAATTCCTGGTCGACGACCAGCTATCCCTGAAGCGGGTAAAATTCAGCGATGAGTTGCTGGAAAAGGCTGACAGCGCCGATGCGGATAACGCAGCTCTGCGCTTCGATGCGGATTTTGCCGTAATGACCCTGGAAATCTCTGCCCTGCTCAAGGACTTACTTGCTGCTTTCGGTGGAGTAAACACTGAGTCAGTCAGCGTAGAGGAAATCGTGGCCAAAGCCTCCCGTGCAGAAGTCGATAACTTGGCACGAGAAGTGGAAGAAGTGGTGTTTTGATCACTTACCCGGCACGATGTGCCAGGTAAGCCCGCCAGGGAGAGCACTATATCAACTCTCCCTGCGGGGATTCTCCCAGATCGGGGCCGGGGAACCCGGCTTGATCAGAGCCTTATATTTCAGTAATGGGGCGACCCGGCTCACTCCACTGGACGTGATACTTGCGCTGCTCTGGCTGGTCCACTCGGGAGAATGTGTGGGCACCAAAGAAATCCCGTTGCCCCTGCAACAAATTCGCCGGCAGTGATTCTGTGCGGAAAGCATCGTAGTAGCTCAATGCAGAGGATAGCGCCGGCACCGGTATACCATTCAGCGTCGCACTCGCCACCGCCTGACGCCAGTTAGCCTGGTGCTCAGCTATTTGCTGGGTAAAGAAGTCATCCAGCAACAGATTGGAGAGCTTGGCATCGCGTTCATAAGCATCGCTAATCGACTGCAGAAATACCGCTCGGATAATACAGCCGGCACGCCAGATACGGGCAATCTCAGAGAAGTTCAGCTGCCAGCCCTGCTCCCGTGCAGCCAGCTTCATCAAATCAAATCCCTGTGCATACACACAAATCTTGGCGCAGTACAGCGCATCATGTAGCTGCTGAATCACTTCCTCGCGCTGCTCCGCAGCCACCGGGGAAATTTCCGGGCCTTTCAGTTTTTGTGCCGCGCGAGTTCGTAGGGCTTTGCGAGTAGATAGTGAACGGGCATAGACCGCCTCGGCAATACTCGGCGCAGGGCAGCCAACCTCGAGACTGCTTATTGCCGTCCACAACCCGGTACCTTTTTGGCCGGCACGATCCAGGATTACATCCACCAGCGGCTGCTCAGTGACCGAATCCAGGGTAGACAGGACTTCCGCACTGATACTAATCAGGTAGCTATTCAGCGGCCCTCGATTCCACTCGCAAAACACCTCGGCAATTTCTGCCGGAGACATCGCCAGTGCACTGCGCATGACATGATAAGCCTCGCAGATCATCTGCATATCGGCATACTCGATGCCGTTGTGCACCATCTTTACGTAGTGACCGGAGCCGATTGGACCAATATAAGCGGCGCAGGGCTCCCCTTCACGCACAGGATTACCCGGCTCAAAACGCTCAATGGGCTGGCCGCTGGCCTTGTCTACCTTGGCTGCGATGGCATGCCAAACAGGCTCGATCCGGCTCCAGGCGTAGCGATCTCCGCTAGGCATTAATGACGGCCCGAAGCGCGCCCCCACCTCGCCACCGGATACGGCCGTGGTAAAGAAAATCAGTTTGCCTTCATAGCGTTTGGCACGCTCAACTGAATCGGTCCATAAGCTATTGCCAGTATCCACCACGATATCATCGGCTTTTAGGCCCGCATCCAGCAGCTTGCCACAGACATCATCCACGGGCGCCCCCGCCGGCACTGACAGAATAATCAGGTGCGGTGCTTTTACCTTTGCCAACAGCTCGGTGTACGAATTACAAGTTTCCACCCGCGCGGGCTGTTCGCCGCGTTCTTTCTTGTCCTGCTCCAGCAGTGCATTGAGCCGATTGTGATCCAGGTCGAAAGCACAGACCCTGTAGCCGTTATCCGCCAGGTTCATGATCAGGTTCTTACCCATCACACCGGCGCCGATAAAGCCAATATCGCACTGTGAATCAGACATCAAGTTCTCCGTATAAAGATAGGGGGCTTTCAGGGGCGCGGAGTATAGCAATATGAATCCAGAGCCGGGAGAGCAAAAACCCAACAAAATCCATCCTGGATACCTTAAAACAACCTGCAAAAGTCCAAAGCAGCGGTAGGGGTCTCGCCTTGAGTAGCCCCCCACCTAGAGCACCTGCGGGCCTACCCAACCTGATTTAACCTATATCGACTGGGCCGGAAGCAATACATACAGGGCTCTTGAAACACGCAGTGAAGACATCCCTATATGATTGGGATCGATATCTATGCCTCATAGGATCTTCGAGCACAGTGAATTATTACCCACCATCCTTCAATTAACTCGAGGGTTCTAACTAAGGCGTAGCGTGATGGCACTTTATCATCCACTCCTGCTCTGTAACTTCCTAAAACAGATTTCAAGTTAAATAGCGCTTTAACTGGTGCAAACGGGGAAGGAGGACCCAACCTCCAAAAAGCGATCACCAGCCGTAGCCATTAGACGCTGCAAACTCACGTCTCAGAAACCTTACCGACTGCATTCTATTCATAGAAAAAACTTATGATAAAGAAATTCTTAGCTGTACCCGCTTTCGGCGATAGTGGTATTTAAAGGCCTTAAAATGCTGGAACCAAGTAAACCAAAAGCACTTCTCCGCACCTAGTATCTGCTATCTGCTATCTGCTATCTGCTATCTGCTATCTGCTATCTGCTATCTGCTATCTGCTATCTGCTATCTGAAAAGTGGCAAGGGAGCTGCCTTAATCGCACAATACCTTGCAGGGTTAACCCAAGCTAGAATTGCAGCAACACTTATGAAATAGGTGCTATAGAAAATAGGATACTAACCTTCTCACCGGACATTACCGGTAACGACACCAGAAACAGTTCAGATTTTGGGTACCTCTGTAAATTATTTTTTTGTGCCAGTAAAAGCCGAGTCATGGGGACATTAAGGCGAACCAGTGAAAAAAAACGCATAATCGATTGTTTTTGAGGATGAGATATTCGCCCCATAACTAAAATTGCGTCTATTTAGGCTCTACCTCTCCCCCCAACAAACGTCTCATTTCGTCTTTAGTAATGGAAGGTATTGATACTTAGTCGACCTCCTTAATACGGACGTCTAAGTTGCTCTATCTCCCAGCGATGAAGAATGTTTCTTAGGGCGGCGTACAAAATGTCCAAGACAAGTAGTACGCCTGCATTAATAATTTACAGAGATATTAGGAATACTATTATTATGAAAAAGATCCTTACCGCTGCTTCTATCTGTCTCGCCTCTCTAGGGTTTTCCGGGTTGGCGAGTGCAGAAACCTGGTCACCAGCAGGTGCCATTGGTCTTGCTAATGTCGGCACATTAACCGTTAAAAAAGGGATTTCCCTCAACTGCTCATTATCTGGTAGTGTGAATTCAACGGGGGCAGATGCCTCGGTAGGAAGCTTGTCTCTGTCCGGTGGCTTCCTCAACATGTGCAATAGAGTGACTTTTAATAACCTACCATATGATCTGATAGGAAATGCCAATAACACCGTGGTCCTGAAAAATGTGTCAGTAAAGGCAGTAACTGGTGATTGTGCTGGAGACCTAACAGGTTCTTTTAATCAGTCAAATGGAAGAATTACTTTTAATAATGCTGTAATTTCAAGTGTAGGATCAGGCAGCGATTGTGAAATTAACGGTGTCATCTCAACTAACCCCCAATCATCCTATACTGTGCCCTAAACCAACCCTAGCTAAATAGATAGCCCCAAATACCACTAGCAACACTGGTGGTATTTGGGTTTAAGCCGGTACCCACTCCTGAGCTACAATCGACCTCCTTTCTTCTGGCTATATTTGCTCTCTCTATTTATAGCATCTAAGCACTCTTATAAGGTTGTGAGCGTTTACACAAGCAACTTTATTTAACCGAGAATAAAATTGAACACTGCTAGCAAAAATGGTGGTTATCAGGAGGTGCGACAGCACCACAGTAAGTTAGCAGTGGAAATCTTATCCCACTAACTTACTGTGGCTTACTTGAGAAAATAAATATTAAAATTTGCAATACTCTAGTGAGTAAAATTTAGAACCCCTTACTGATACTAAAGCCCAAAATACGCGGCTCTAAAGTAAAGACATTGGTGGTAAGACCAGAATCATCACTATTGGTAAACATATCCGTGATAGGTGCATCATCAAAGATATTTTTCACGTACAGCTGCATATACAGCTCAGAATTGGGGTTACTCAAACTCACTGAGGCATTGAGATTGCTCCATGCTTTCAAGCGGTCATACTCCGTATTGTAAACCCGCGCATAACTCTCCGATTGGCGATAGTAATCTGCACGCAAAGTTAGATCCCAATCTTCGATAGGAATAACATGCTCAACACCAAAGTTGAACGTAAAACGGGGTGCATTTGGTAGTTCATTACCACTCAAATCAGCGGCAAAGCCACGTCCTCCATTTGGAGCATCGGTAAGCGGGTTGTAGGGATCTACCCCATAGAGAATATCCCAACGTGCAAAGCCCTCTATCTCTGGGGTAAATGAGCCATACAGGGCTGAACCTGCACAAAGCGACCAAATCGCAAGTACATTGCCAGAAGCAGCAATTGTTTCAACCAAATCTACGGGTGCAATACAGTTTGAAGGAACTTGAATACTGGGCCTTACCAACATCCAGTCTTCATTTCCTTGGGTACGATTCATCACATCAATAGACTTCTCTCCATCTGCAATACGGGTCTTCAAGTACCCTATATTCATATCCACCCTGGTACTATCTGTAAACTGCCAGGCCAGTTCAAACTCAAGACCCATGTTCTCTGCATCAAAATTTTCATTTAATGAAATACGGTCAACAATCTGGGAAACCTGATAGTCACTATAATCATAATAGAAAGCGTTTGCATTGAATGTCAGACTTCCATCTAGCATTACGTTCTTAGTACCAATTTCAATCGCATTTACAAATTCTGGCTCGAATGAATCCTCAAGGGGTTGGTACTGAACTACAGTCGAATCAATCTTTGCTCGAGGAGGGTTTGTACCACCCCCCTTATACCCATGGGCAAAGGATAGATAAAACATAGTGTCATCCGTAAAGGGCGTCTCCGTATGCCAGTCGAGCACGGCACGACCCGTATATTCCTGCCACTCCTGAGTAACCTGATCTCCCTCTGGATACCCTCTATGGACAAGCCCACCAGAGCGCCGACCTGATATTATCTCGCCTGTTTCACTATCAAAACTTGTCCCTAACAGTAACTGACTGGGTACCGGCGTTGAACGCTTGCGGTCATCGGTATAGCGCAAACCTGTAGTGAGTTTTACATCTTCGGTAATCTGCCAATAAGCCTCACCGAATAAAGCCCATGAGCTAGTTTCTACCAGGTTACGGCTAAGAAAATAGTTGTGTCCCTCCTCATCAATATTCTCGAGCGAATTTGGATCTACATAGATACAATCCATGTCGCCTGCACCAACTTCCGGGTCAACACATTTTTCAGAGACTAATAAACCTGTATCAGGATCTCTTGTACCATTATAAAAATATTCAGCGATCAGGCTGAACATATTATTAAAAACGAAGTAATCATCCTGGGTTTTAAAATCTAAGTAATTAGCGCCCACAGAAAAATTCCAGGGGCCATCAAAAGAGGTTTGCAATCGGAACTCTTGGCTCCACTGTTTATTATCGGAACGACTGACATCCACCGCCAATATCCCATCCGAGGGACCTAACTGTGGATCAGTATAAATTCCTCCAGGTGTAGGAACAAATTCTGCAGAGTCATTAAAAATAGGATCGGATATATATCGATTGTAATCCTGAGAGGAGTAGTAATCATCCTTTGCATAAGTTGACTGGGAGAACAAAGTGAAAGAATTGCCAATCTCCCACTCAAGATTTAACTGCACCAAATCATTCTCAGCACGGAAAACCGGATCATAACTAGTGGCAATTTCACGCAAATCTCTGGACTGCTCTGCATTTCCGTAGGGATTGCCGTAATAATTAATGACAGGCTCCCCAGTGTCTAAATATATAAACTGGGGAACCAGCACAAATGCAAATCCCCTTCCATTCGGTGTATTATAAGCGTCATCACTGTAAATTGACGCAGGCAAACAGCCCTGACTGAAGAATATAGAGGTGATTTCTGTTAGCTCAGTATCACCTATTGTCGACGGTCCTGGATCGGTGCTACAAAGTTGTTTACCCGTACGCGAACGCTTGTCATCCTCCTCGAAGTGCTGCCAAATAAAATTTGCACTAAAAGTCTCACTAGGCTCCCACTCAAAAATGGCACGAGTGGAATAGAGGTCGCGGTCGTTGACATCGTTACCGGTATAAGTATTGGTATCGAAACCATCGCGCTTGGTCAAAGCTCCGGACAAGCGAAATGCCATTGCTTCCCCCAGGGGCAGATTAAACATGCCACTGGTACGTTTGGAATTAAAGCTGCCTATCTCCGCCTTAATTTCCGATGCGAATTCATCCTCCGGCATGATCGGTAACATATTAACCACACCGGCTGTGGCATTACGGCCATACAGTGTACCTTGAGGGCCACGCAGCACTTCCACCCTCTGCACATCAAAAAATTCCTGCTCAAACAGGCGGTTACGAATCAAAGGTGCATTATTGAAGCTCACTGCCACTGCGGGATCGGTGGCGGCAGAAACTGCTTTGGTACCAACGCCACGAATGGAGAAGTTATAAGTACTAAAGTTAGATTTTGAAAAATTAACATTCGGCACTGCACGCAGCAACTCTTCTCCGCGCTCAATCTTTAAGGCATCCATGTTGTCTCCAGAAAGGGCAGAGACTGCAATAGGAACATCCTGAATGCTCTGCTCTATCTTCTGGGCTGTTACAGTCACCTCTTCAATGGCTTGTCTTGAACGATTACCCTTCTCGTCGTTTTGCTCATCCTGGGATATGGCCGTCAATGGCGTAGCTGTCATTACCAGACAGGCAATCGCAACGCTATACCAAGGGGTATGATTATTGACTGGATTAGTGGTACGAATTGCTTGTGCAATCAATTTTTCCTGCTTACAAAGGCTCATCATCATACTGAGTCTCTCTATATTATTTTCTCTATTATTTTTAAGTCAGCCAAACACCACCTTATCTCAGGCCTAACCAAGTTAAAGACGCATTAACAGCATAATCGGGGGGATCCCCCTCAACTTTGCAAAGAAATCTTTATTTACATAGACCCCTCCTTAAACATCAAAACCAAAAATATTCTTATACTCGAACGGTTAAAAATAACCAAACACAGTGACCAAAACTTACACTTAAGATTAGAGTCCTCACCCCTTCCTTCTCTAAAGCAAACCAAAACTAGGAAAGCCCTCCTTCCGGGATCCTGTAGCAGTCATAAATAAATGATCGCAAGAGAATACAAAAACTCTTAGGCAGTGTAGTTCAAGCACACAACACAATATTTTCAATTTGAAAAGAAAAACCAACACCCCACAAGAAGAACAACACAGCTCCACAATAGAGTTAGCCATCAAAAGGTATAACTTTTACACCGGCAATAAAAAGCATGAGCACTACCCCACCCTTCCAGTGCGCACTGTTTCAGGGCAAATATACCTAGAGAAACTCTATCCAGACAGATCGATTATTTTTTCCCGCGAAATTTTTACTGTTTGAAAGCCTATGACGCTTCTTCCAGTGCCCGCCTAACTTTTATCAACGCCCGCTGAATGAGCTCCTTTACAGACTCTTTGGAAATTTCCATACGCTCAGCAATGTCCTGATAGGTCATACCTTCAAAGCGATGAAATTTGAACGCTGTTCGTGCACGTGGAGGCAACCCCAAAATCGCTTTAAATACACACCGGCAATCCTGAATACCTATCACTGTGCGCTCAGGCGTAATCATATCGGGAATATCAAAATCACTCGAAAGTGAATCGTGATAGGCTCTACATCGCGCTTTCTGGTAACGGCTATGGCTGACCAGTAGATTTTTAGCAACCGTGTAGATGTAATTCCTTGGATTTTTAACTTCGACTCCAGAGCGTCCCAGGTGCCAATATAGGTGAGCAAAAACCTCTTGTACCAGGTCATCGACATCAGCAGGATGAGCCCGGCAGGCAAAGTATCGTCTCAACCCAGGGAGATACTCATCCACCCAGAGAGAGATATTCCTTTGGCATAATTTATCCATAGTGAAACACACATAGTTCGGCAGTTGTTCGACCCCCTCTTGGCTCAACTTAACAAGCCAAGACAAGCCGAAAATCCGGACAGATAACTAAATCAAGGGCAAGAGATAAAAGTATTTATTATTCTTATCAGTAATACTTGTGGAAAATAACAAGCAAAGGACAAAAACCGCTCGGTCATAATTAAACTGGATTTTCTTCAACTACCAACGCTACAAAAATACCAACCCTGGGAAAGATCAATAAAATCAGAATAACCGCACCACGGAAATTGATAAACGCTTAGATTGCTTATTCAAGCAGAATAGTACGCCTTTCTTGCAGCAGGGATCAGAACTCACAAAAGTATCGCTAGTAGTAGGCAAGAAGATTCAGACCCAGAACGTCACTTTAATATAAAGCCCCGAAATCACCAGTAAGCAAATATTTTTCTCCTTTACTGACCATTCAAATAAAACAATCACTACAACTACCCGATAAATGAGATAGGCAACTCTTAAACTGCTGACCTAGGGACACTAGCTTCATTTTCTTCCATTAATCTTGATTCTCCAGCCAGAAATTGGTACAGATGACGATCTGCTGCTGAAACCTGAAGACACGCAAAAAATAATTTCTATATACTTACTATTATTTTGATTTTTTGTGATAACTTGACTTTCAATAACATCATATAAAAATGTTAGGGAACAAACGCTGACATTTTCAAGTAACTTCTAGCGCTTGGCTTTCACAGAGCGATGTTCCTGAAGAAATTAGCGCCATTCACAAGCAGGAAGTCTCCTCACCCCTCTTATGATGAATTTAGAACAGTCAAGTGGTGGCACCATCCCCAACACCAAAGAGCCGAACTTCCTTTTATTACTTGCTAACACAAGCAATGGTATTACTCTGACCGAAACTTTACCGGTTATAGCCCCCCCTAGGGTCTGCTTTCTCTGGGCCTAATGCGATAGGGGTATCTTTGTTGTTATCTTTATTTAAGCACCTCAAGTGTTCGGCTATACCGATTCCACTAAATAAATTTCCCGCCATATTGTCAACGGACTCTTCAGATATTACCCTCAATTAAAATACAAAAAAATCGCTCAAAGGAAGGGCAGCTATCTATGCATTTATTCCGTAGACATCACCTGATTTCTGGCTTTTTACTTTGCAACCTCTTCATGAGCACAGGAGTATCTCAGGCACAACCGGCACATAATGAGGAACCTTTCACCTTTATAACCTGGAGTAATCAGACCGCGAAGGGCTACAAGGGCTCTTTTCAAGTGCCCGAAAACCGCAGTCTCCAGGAAAGTCGTCACCTTACAATTCACTATGTACGCTTTCCTGCAACCGGTAAAAAACCCGGTCCACCTATCGTCTATCTAGCTGGCGGACCCGGTGGGTCCGGTATTATGGCGATTAACTATCGCTTCGAGATGTTTATGGCTCTGCGAGAGTACGGCGATGTGATAGCCCTTGACCAGCGAGGCACCGGTCGCTCCAACGATCTACCTAACTGTGAATCCCACCAGATTATTCCACCACTGGAAAAAATCTCTGATACGCAGTACATCGAAAAACATCGCAAGGCCCTGCAGGAATGTCTTTCTTTTTGGAAAGAGGAAGGCGTGGATCTCGCAGGCTATAACACTCGGGAAAATGCCTGGGACTTAGAGGCCCTGCGACAACACCTCGATTCAGAAAAAATAGTACTCTGGGGCACTTCCTATGGGAGCCACCTGGCATTGGCCGCTCTGAGACAAATGGAAGGCGCTATCGACCGGATTATTCTATCCAGCGCAGAAGGCCTTGACCAAACCATTAAGTTACCAGCTCGTACTGAGTCTTACTTGGAACGCCTGCAACTAGCCGTAGATCAACAGCCTGCCGCCAAAGCTGCCTACCCGGATATCAAGGCACTGATAAAAAGAGTGCATAACAAGCTGGAACAAAATCCAATTAAAATTCAGATTCCTCAGCGAGAGGGGGGCAATCTGGATTACCTATTGCAACGCAGGGACATGCAGCAAATCGCTTCCGCTTTTATCGCTGACCCAAAGAGTGCAGCCCATTTATTGCACTTCTACCGCGCGATTGATTTGGGGCAGACGCCCGCTTTTGAGCAAGCGCCCAGACGCTACTTTCCCGCTGGATTCTTAAATCCAGGGTCCCCGATCACCCTAAGCGCCATGCCCACTGCAATGGATATTGCCTCAGGTATAAGCAAGCAACGTAAGTTAAAGGTGAAGGCCCAGGCTGAAAATGCCTTGCTGGGTAACTACCTCAACTTTTCCTACCATTACGATGGCTTAGCCGAGGAGCTGGATCTGGGTGATACCTTTCGCAGCAACCCCCGTAGTGATACCCCCGTTTTACTATTGAGCGGCACTCTAGACGGTAGAACTTACATAGAGAGCCAGCGCGAGGTGATCTCAGGGCTGAAAAATGCCACCCTGGTAACCGTCAATAATGCTGGCCACAATTTATTTATGGCCTCTCCCGAGATACAGAACACCATTAATCAGTTTATCGAGGAGCGCCCGCTAGAAAAAACCACCCTCACTTTGACTCTGCCAGATTTTTCACCAGAATAGTGCCCTCCCCCCCCACACAGTGGCAAGCCTGAACCACTTGCCACTAAGCCAACCACACAATTTCTCGTCTACGCCTCTTCCACACATTAGTCTTGCTATACATGAGTTTGGAGGCGGGGGATGACCAATATCACCGATGAAGTTCATCGCGGTGCCATTTGTGACCTGCGAGCACTACAACAGCCTGGTCTACAGACCTTCAAGCGATACATTCGCGGAAGCTTGCCGGGCCCGCCCTTTTGGCGGCTCACAGGTATGCAGCCAACGGAAGCAGGGCTGGGTAAAGCCACTTACTCTATGCCCATTACACCCTGGTTAGCAGATGGCACTGGGATTTACTGGGGTGGTATCTACGCGATGTTTGCCGACGCGCCCCTCGCCTCCGCAATTTGGACTACCCTTCCCGCCGGTAAGGTACTCAGTACTTCAGAATTGAATATGTGCTTTATTCGGCCCATTACTAGCAGCACACAAAATATCGTTGGCAGGGCTACCACCGTGCACTCAGGCAGTCAGGTTGGGCTCTCCAGTATTCAAATCAATGACCAGGATGGCAGAACCTTGGCCTATGGCAGCACACGCTGCCTAATTTCTGACTTTCCAGTCAACCCTGACCAGGAGTTACCTTTACCAGATCTAGGACCTACGGACCCTCCAGACCCCTACCTGCGACCACCACCAAAACCCTACTTTTGCGACATGCAGCATCTACCAGAACAAGTACCCATAGAGCTTCAGCGCACCACAATCGGGGAAGGCCGTATTCACCCCGTCTGGATGCTCACCGGTTACCGTGCGATCGAGATAGAAAATGGCCGCTGTATCTCGACGATGCCTTCCTCCCCATGGTTCTCCAACGGCACCCTGTCCATTTACGGAGGGCTATTGGCCTGGGCAGCAGACTTCACCATGGGCGGCGCGGTTTACTCCACCCTGCCGGCGGGATCAATTTTCGCCACCCTCGATATGCATATTCGCTTTGCCAGGCCAGCCAAGCTCAATAGCGGGGAGCTCATCCTCGAGGCCCAAGTACTCCACCGCGGCCGCCAGCTTCGCGTATCTTCGTGCAATATTGATACGCCCAGCGGTAAGCGTGTAGCGATTGCTACGGGTTCGGCACTGGTCATTCCCGGTGGCGCACAGATGCTGAGCGATGGCAAAGAGCCCGATGAGATTATTGCCACAGCCACCTCCGGCAGGCCCTGGACGCCCTAAATCAAATTCTGTGACAGCTCTGGGGTTATCTTCAGGTAAAATGCCCTTTATTAACTATTGGGGCATCTCCCTGATTACTATTTGACCATGCGGCCACTAAATAGACTGGCGGCACTTAATCCAACTTACTGTTGCAGGAAATACACCATGGCCTCACTGCAAGACCAACTGCTGCAAGCGGGACTCGTCGACAAAAAGAAAGCTAAAGAAATCGATAAGGAAAAACGTAAGCAGAAAAAAGTTGCAAAGAAATCGGCACAACCACAAGTTGATGAAACCAAGCTGGCCGCCCAACAGGCCCGCGCTGAGAAAACAGCTCGGGACCGCGCCCTGAATGCAGAGCGCGAAGCGGCAGCTCAGCAAAAGGCCATCGCCGCACAGATCAAACAGCTGGTGAGCAATAACCGACAGCCCTACTCCGGTGATACCGCTTACAACTTTACCTTCGATAAAAAGATCAAAACCCTCTATGTAAGCGAAAAACTGCGTGATCACTTGATAGCCGGTCGCCTGGTCATTGTCGCCCAGGGTGAGCGCTTTGAGCTGGTACCACGGGTGATCGCCGACAAAATTGCTGAGCGCAATGCCGATATCATCGTAAAACCCGCAGAGATTTCCGTCGCAGTGGATGAAGACGATCCCTACGCAGACTTCCAGATTCCCGATGATCTGATGTGGTAAACCGATTCATGGAACAAGAAGTTACACAGGCAGTGGAACAGTGGCTCACCGATGTAGTGGTGGGTTTAAACCTCTGCCCTTTTGCGCGCAAACCCCTGCGCGCAGGCCAGATCCGCTACAGGGTTAGTACCGCAAATGAGGATAAGACCCTGCTCGAGGATCTCCTCGCTGAATTTCAGTTACTCGATACCACCCCGGAAAACGAGCTACTGACTACCCTACTGATTATCCCCAAACATTTGCACGACTTTTCTGACTACAACCAGTTTCTGGACCAAGCTGAATGGATTATGGAACGCAACAGTTACATCGGCACCTACCAGCTAGCCAGCTTCCATCCACACTATCAGTTCGCAGGAACAACGCCGGAGGATGCAGAAAACCTGACCAATCGTGCGCCCTACCCAATCCTGCACCTTCTGCGGGAGGAAAACCTGGAAAATATGATTGGCCTCTACCCTGATCCAGAAACTATTCCAGAAAATAATATCCGCCGGGTTGAGTCCCTAAGCCAGGAGGAAAAACTGCAACTCTTTCCTTACCTTTTCCAGCAGCTAAAAAAATAATTGATGAAATCTCTCGAAGAGCTGCTACGCCTGAAAAAAAAGCTCCGTATTATTGGATTTGACGATGCCCCCTTTCAAAAAGAGCGAGGCTCGCCAGTAAAAATCAGCGGCATTGTCTGCACGGATACCCGTTTCGAAGGAATGCTGTGGGGTGAAATTCGAAAAGATGGTATGGAAGCCACGGGGGTTATTGCGCAATTAGTTCAAGGTAGCAAATTTTACCACCAAATAAATGTGGTGCTCACGGATGGTGTCGCCGTAGGAGGCTTCAATATTATTGACCTACCTAAACTGGCTGAAGCCTTACAGCGTCCTTGTATTGCTGTAATGCGCAAGCCACCGAATATGATCGCTATAGACAAAGCCCTACGGCACCTCCCCGATTACCAAATGCGCAGGGAAACCCTTTACAGAGCTGGTAAGATTTACACCCACAATGATTTTCACTTCCAGGTACACGGCTGCCCTCCAAAGATTGCCGCAGGGGTATTGGTGCAAGCTACCGATAACGGCAATGTTCCGGAAGCCCTACGCTTAGCCCATCTGATTGGCTCGGCAGTGATCACTGGGCAAAGTGGACGTCGCGCTTAAGCTAAAGCTGGACGGGCAGCTCAAGCCTTACCTAACGACTGACATAGCATGGAATCAATCTGAAGCTACCGCCTCTTGCAGAAAACTTCCACAGAGATCAGTATTGCCTCGCATCTTAAATCTTACCGGATTCAATCAGGTCCCTTGTAAATATGGCCCTCATTAAGAAAATTACAACTTAGCCATATTCCTGGGAATATTCAGTATACATGGATTTTACTTGGGACCGTGGTGAGGGATTTTTTGCTACTTTTCTGCTGGGCTGGAGTCCCTGGTTTAGTTTCTTTTCTCGAGGCCATTGTCTTTCTCTGCACTTCTAATAGTAACTGGGCGCAAAAGTATAGCGACAGGCTAGGTATATCAGCACTTGCTTTAATTTTGATTTTCTTCTTAGCGATCATCCCTATGATTGGTATATTGACTGCTATATCCATCCCCGCTCACACGATGATATTGAGTGGGCTCAGCAGGCAAGTTAAGCTCACGCACCTCCAAAGGACCTATTATTCTTGCGGTGGCAGATCCACTAATCACTGTTTTTCATCTACAGAATAATTACTCACTATATGAAAAGACATCCTGACATGTACTGCCTTCCGAAGCTATTAATACGCCAAATTCCTAAAGTTTAACCTGTATCAATAACTGATAGTGTCCCTAATGTACTAATCTCTAACCAGCAGAAAGCCTACTCATAAAGAGATTATTGATATGGTTCAATATTTCAACATCACATACTGCGTCGATCTCAATATCACCAAGAAAGTAAACTATACCTATATAGAAGAGAACCGACTCGAAGAAGGCTTTGTTGGATATAGATATCGAGTGGAATGCACATGTAAAGTAAAATATCAGGACCCGCCACTGGATATGTCTTTCTTAAAAGGCATATTCAAGGCTGAGATTCTGGATTTTTGTGATCATGCCACGATCATTGACTATCAGGACCCCTTCCTAAAACAAATCATCAATCCCACTGATTACACCGAAGTAATTGGTGAAGAACAGAAAAGAAAACAATTTCTTATAAAAAATTCAAAAATCGGTAAGTTGTGCATCACTCCTTTCAAACCTAGCTCAGAAAACCTTGCCAAAGCTTGGTACGAGAGCATTAATAATAAAATGACCAATATCAATCCGACCTTTGAAGTTAAATTTGAAAAGATAAAGGTTTGGGAGACTAATAATTGGTATACTGAATATCAACCGAATATATAGGAAAAGACAATACTTGTGACACTCCCAGAGCCAAGCCTCACTTGGTGCAAGCAACACGGCTTACGCCTATAAAGAAACTTAGTTTGAGAGTGGGGGCTATTTTTACCTCCATGTAGTAAAAAATACCCACCTCTATTTAGAATACAATGAAATCGGCTACTATAAAATAACCGCACTATCCCTGGTTGTATCCGTGAAAAGTGCAACTAAAGAAAAGTGACTAAATCCTTGGTCTGTAGATAGAAACTCCTTACACCAGAATCTGAGATTTTCAGAAAACTCGGCCAGAAAGTGTTGCTTTTCTTCTTCAGAGGAATATTGCGTGTCTAGCATCCTCTTCTCCAATTCCGCAAAGTGACAGCAAGTAACTGCCCTGGAATCCTTCTTCTTACAATCATCTGTGACCGATAAGGTTAGGGTCGCCTCTTGAGATTCCCAATGAATTAAGAAATAGCGGGAGCTGTCATTGACATTTTTATCTAGCAACGAGATGGCCAGATTCAGGCTCGCGGCAAGGTCCTGATAGATCGCATCATTCGTCAGTGCCGTGCTCTCCGCATAGTGTATCTCATGCTCACGGCCTTCTCCTGTAGTAGAACCAAACGGGGTTGACGATTGATTCAAGGTCCAAACTAAATCCATAACGCCTCCAGGCTGTTGATCGATCACTTCTCTGCGTTTGACTATTTTACGACTTTGGCGATCACTGCACATCCATTAATATGGCTTCAAAAGCTGTATAAATTATGCCCACCCACCCCAATAATGGCTTGGTCCAGATATCATTGAACGGTGGACATAATACCGACGAGGGCTAAAGTAACTCTCTGATTCAGCATTTTTTGACAATCGCAAGCTCACCAGACAAACAGCGGTTACTGAGCCGCGGGGCGCTGGGATACTCGCATAGTAATATCCGCATGAAATACCTCTTCCCCATTGGTATCGAAGGCACCCACCGGCATCACCACATCCCCCCCTTCAATGGATACAAAATCAGGATACTCACATACCGCGCGCAGATTGGTTTTTGCCATCTTCAGATACTTAACCTCCATACCCACTGGAATCCAGCGAAAGCGGCGATCCAGGGAGACATCCAGACAAACTCCGCCGGCAAGTTCAGCGGCATTACACATTGCAATCGCATGTACGGTGCCGATATGATTCGTTACGCTCCAGCGCTTTTTCAACAATACTTCCACACGCCCAGGGGACACTTCGGCAAAGCAGGGTTTGATAGACCTGAAATAGGGCGCCTTGAAAGCGACAACCTTAGAAACCGACCAGCGCCCCAATGCCGAGCCTCCGAATTTCTTCCAAAGTTGTAATACTGGACTTTTCGAGGGTTGATATTCCATCTCGTCTTACTACCTTAATAATGATCTGATAAGCGTCCGATCAGGACGACAGCTGTGGGCGCACTATACAACATCCAACACTCCAGCCAGATAATCAGACCTATCAGGTCAATTGACCCGAGTGACTACGAGTAACAAGGGGTAACTGATGAGCACTTAGGGCACTTTCAAGTCCAGGACCTGACCGAACAAAGCACATCTAAGATGTTGTCCTCAAACTAACTAGACGCCATAGTTAAGCGCATTTCTCAAATTCGATGGGGGTTTCATCACCATCATCTTATAGATTCGACCTGTGGTGTCGTAAGCGGTAGTGGTAGTGGTTCTCATATCTATTTATGAACCTTCTTTTCTCAGATATTAATTTTCGGTTAACCGTTCCCATTTTGACTAATAAACAAACACTCAATCGGTGCTTTCTCCCCAAAATTCCCTTTTCAACTCATTGAGCACGCCACCCAGTATTCTACTTCATTAGCCTTAGTAGTTATGGCTTCCATACTTACTGCCTCGGTCTGAGTGATAAATTATGCCTCTTTGTTGTGTACGTGGAACTATGACTATCATCAATGTACGACTCAGCAATACGGATTCCATCTAGCGATCTGAGTACCGGCCAGCAAACTGATGCGAATAGAGGTTGATTATCACCATTGATATAAACTACCCTACAAGCTCCAAATATACGTAATATCAGTTTCCCAAACTTGGTTATCAGTTGTTATAAAAAACTTCCGGTTTAAGGAATTTTCCATGACTGGTAACTGGCATTAACTGCCGATCATCAGTGTGAAACACGCATTGTTCCTTACTATCAAACCCAGATTTTTCGCTTGCTTACAGACTCGATAGCATCCAATTTTAAATCCTTCTTTGTTTAGCAACTTGATTAGCCGACGGTTTCTAAAGCTTTGCCAGGCTCTGGAAATAAGGCCGCCGAGCAGGCACAACTCCCATGTTTGGCTATCCAAAGACTTATCTCTACCGTGACGCAAACCATAGTAGTTACTCTTAATTTCTTGTATCATTCTGAAGGGAGCATTGAGAGGAAAGCAGTTTTTCTGAATGAAGAAAACTTTATTTCATTTATCTTGCACAAGAAAATACTGGTTTTTATTAGGTCTTCCCTCTCTATCCTCAGCTATTTGACTGTTCTTATAAGCCAAGCCAGCTCAGCGTATTTATCAAAATTGAATCAAATTCTACCTTCCCAGCCTCTGCTCTTTCTTCCAGCCACGCAGATTATTTACTTTGGCGCCAGCGGCCTCGACAGCCTGAGATATCGTAAACATCTCGCACACAACTAGCGACACGGCATCTATATTGAACTCGAGATAGAAGTGCCGACATTTATTTTATGTTGTCATACTTCGTCTGGGCTGGTAGGTTTATCAACTTGGCGAGGTCTCCAGAGGGTTTAGACCACTACAAATCAGTTCTTTTGATAATCACTTCATATTTTTATTTTAGAAAAAAATCAAATTTATCTGAAAACGATTCCCCTCCCCCCTCGACAAATAATATTCTTCAGAGCCGAATCCAAATAATGAGAAAACTCAAAAACCATATGAAAGCTCAAATATTTTTATTTATAATTCTGTCCATCGTCGGGGGCTATTTTTTAGCAGCATCAAAAAAACAGATCGACCAGGGATCCAAAAAGGATCTTTCTATACTTTTCATTGGCAATAGCTACACAAGACCGCTGCCAGAGGTGATTCAATCAATTGCTGAAAATAATAACTTGAAAATCACCTATCGATCCATAACTCCAGGAGGCTGGACCTTACACAAGCACTCAAAGTCTGAAGAGAGTCTAAAAGCTATTCATGAGAGAACATGGGATTATGTAGTACTTCAGGAGCAAAGCCAGCTACCGTCCTTCTCAGAAGAGCAAAGGCGTGAAGATATTTATCCCTATGCCATAAAACTTGTCAATGAAATCAGAGAGACAGGAGCTATTCCCCTCCTTTTTCTCACCTGGGGGCGAAAATATGGTGACATTCAAAATATTCCGGATGACACTCGTAGCAAAATGCAAGCTCGCCTGCTAGAGGGCTATCAAAATATAGCTCTGTCCACTTCTTCAGAAATCATACCAGTTGGTCTTGCTTGGGAGGAAATCACCTCCACAGATAAAGCTATTGATCTGTACGATCCTGACGGAAGCCACCCTAATCAGAATGGTGTATATCTATCTGCAGCAATCTTTGTTTCCCACCTGCTCAAATCACCACAGTTAAATGCCCCACCTATTGGAAATATACCTAAAGAAACAGCTGAATTTCTTGCACAACAAGCCAACACACTAAAATATAACCCATAATCTATTTTCGGATATGGGCTTAGAAAAAGCCCTCTGATTTTTATGAGATCTAACCCGACTTACATAAAAGACAGCTAGCATTAATCCAACGCGCTATTCCCATTAAATAAATAGATTAGTTTTATTGCAATATCATAGAAATAAAAACTGGGAAGCTAAAATTAATCAGCAAACATAGCCAATACAATCACTTGAAGCATGAAAAAAGACCACTTTTTTCGCATTATTAAGCATCTGGCAGGCACCAGCGATCAGGAGATTAACCCGATATCTTATGTTTAAATTACCCTTAACACTCATGCCACATCAAAAATCATACGCTGTAATTAAAGACTGATAATCTCTAGAGCAATACTGAATTCTCCTGTCAGTATGTACGATAACATTCGTAGGTTTCTTATGTCATCATAGAGCCATCTGAAGGACGTCACAGACTAATGTATCCGTCATCGTTTCCGACATCGCCCAACACATAACCAGTCGACTATAGAGGTCTATCATTACAGTCAGGTATAACCAGCCTTCTTCTGTCCGTCGTTAGTGGGTAGGATCAATTCCTCTGAGTAGTGTTTACGAATGGTTTTGGTTGATTTACTTCGGCTTGCCATTGGGTACCTCTTTAGCGGTGTTCATCCCTTAAGAGAGTGTCCGTCGTTGGTAGGTAGGATCAGCTGCTCCAGTGGCCCATCGTTAGTGATTGAACCCTGAACTGTTTTATCATAGCTCCCAAGTTATATAAGTCCGACAATTTTCTTTAGAGTTAAAATCTGGCACTTTTGCTTATCCATCAATTGCCTGTAGCTTCCTGCCGTCACTTAATCTCCTCTCAGAAAGGAAGCAGTAAATGCTACCTCCAACTGGCCGTTCTTTCCCATATGATCAATTGATACACTTCATTACTGAATACAGACTATATTTTGGCCTATAGTTTCGATTTCAGATGTGAAGCACCTATATTCATAAAAAACCAGGCAAGGCCATTTGCCTACTTTTAAAACAAGAGAGGGTTACTATGTCTATTGAGCGATTAAGGAATCCTGAGGAGCGCTTTTCTGTATTGCCAGGCTTTACCTATCAGCCCAATTATATCAATAGTCTGGATGGCTTCGATTCAATGCGCATGGCTTACATTGATGAGGGAGTTCCTGATGCAGAAACAACCTTCCTGTGTCTACACGGAGAGCCAAGCTGGAGCTATTTATACCGAAAAATGATTCCCGTTTTTACTGAAGCCGGTCACAGAGTTATTGCACCGGATCTCTTTGGCTTTGGCCGTTCGGACAAGCCAGTGGATGACAACGTCTACACCTTTGATTTTCACCGCAACAGCCTAATGCGTTTTATCGAATCCCTAGACCTTAAAAATATCACTTTGGTTTGCCAGGATTGGGGGGGGCTACTGGGCCTCACGCTTCCGATGGATATGCCTAAAAGGTTCACACGGCTGCTGGTAATGAATACCGCTATTGCCGCGGGAGATGGTGCTTCTGAGGGTTTCTATCACTGGCGTAACTTCTCTGTCGGAGTGCCAGAAATTCCAGTAGGCGGGTTGATTGCCAACGATGCCAGGTCTGAAGTCAACCTCTTCGATATAGTGGCTTATGATGCCCCTTATCCCGATAACCGCTATAAAGCCGGTGTTCGTCGCTTTCCCTCCATAGTGCCGGTTGATCCAGGTATGGAAGGTGCTGAACTGGGGTTAAGGGCTAGGGACTTTTGGTCCAAGACCTGGGATGGCGATAGTTTTATGGCAATTGGAATGAGAGATGCTGTACTCGGCGAAAAAGTGATGGAAGCTATGAGGAAGATCATCAAAAATTGCCCAGAGCCCCTTAAAATTGAAGAGGCCGGTCATTTTGTACAGGAATATGGTAGAGAGATTGCTGAAAAGGCCTTAGCCCACTTTCAACTACAAAGATAACCACCCGGCAGAACAGGATTATGAGCAGGGACTCCCAACCTCTTACTTATATATTTTGTCACTGAAAAAGGCTTTGGGGATAATCTTGCAAAGGACGAAAATTACTAACAGCTTGCTGAGCCTAAGATCTGGCACCTTAGCGATCGCGCTAATATTGCTGAATTATTCAGAGGTTACTTAGCTCTTAAACAGAAAAGTGGGTATTTTCAGTTACCCTCTGAATGAAAAATTTCGCAACCATCAGGCCACTAAAGTGGCCTGATGGTTGTTCACATAAATTAAACAAACCTATAATAAAAAAGATATATCCCGATCTTTTACCTTATCGTACGCTCAATACGAATCTAGAACGTCCTTATATTTCACTGCGAAAGAAAGAAATATAGCTTACCCTTGTCATAATGGAACGGCGTGAGGCGGAATTCCTCCCCCTAGCCAAGCTTAATTTTTGACCGTAAAACTAGTGGATTTTCCACTGTAGCTGGAAATTTTACCAGTCCAGCCACTTTTCCAGTTTCCTTTGTGTTTAATACGGTAGGTGCCCGCGGGAGTATCCTCACCGATCACCCACCGTCCCTCAGCAAACGAGCAAGCCAGGCAATCCACTGACGTATCCCGCGTCCAGATAAAGCGGGTATCCAGGTCATTATCCGTGAGATAAGTTTCCCAGTTACCATTCACCTTACGCTGTACTTCGATAAAGGTGTCCCCAGTTCTAAAATCATTGCGTGGATGACCGGAACGGAAGCTTGCAGACACCGTATCCCCGACAGAATAACTGTTGCCCACATCATTCCAAACCTGGCCGAAAGACTCCCACAGCCGCTTGTCATCGTAGACGACCCCAATCACAGGAATAACCTGATCATCGGATAAATCCGCCGGTGTGGGACCAGCATCCACAACCAGGTCATTGTTCATGGCATGAGCCATTTCAGTATAAATTTGCTGGTAAGCCGCTAGTGTGTTCGGGCCATAGATTGTGTGCCCGCCCTCATAATGCTGTCTATCAAATTCTTCGTGGGTGGTCACATAGCCGGTATAGGCATTCGCCAAGCCAGCAATGACCACCGTGGAAATACCGTGGTCTTGCATTACCGACCGCACCTGTGCTTCCAGTCGGCGTCCAGCCATGGTGGTCATTTCACTAGGCGCGGCAACCAAAGCAAAGGACCCGATGCGAAACAACTGGAATGGTAGGTAGGGCGTATACAATTCCTGCCCCAGAACTTTACGCTCAACAAAAGTAGGTTTGGGATATTGGCAGGGGTCATCCTGTGTATCCTCATAGACCGCGGCCGCAGAGAATGCATTCATAAGCCCGAAAAGTGGAAAGCCACCAATCACTGATTCAAACAGGCTTTCACTTCGATCCCAGTCTGTACCCTCATTTTCAACAGACATACCCTCAAAAATACCCTCTATCCCAGAAGGGCCATCCCAAGAAGAACCGGCGGTAAACGACCAACCGACCGCACCTTCACAAATATTCTGCTGGCCTACACCGGTATATTCCCCCGCTACGCTATAGCCGGGAAAATAAATATATTGATGCCGGTAATCGAGATCGGCTGACAACTTTGTGCCAGAAGCCCCGTAGAGAGACTTTGCCTTGCCGACTTGCTTTTCCGCCGCCAAGGTAAGGCTGCCATATTCGGAAGAACCACAGCCATCTCCTGGGCCACAAATATTGGGGGAAGCATCACCCAAATTGCTATTGGCAAAAGCGGCAACAAAATTCCCCGCTGTATCTACTTGGCTCGCTGCCCACTGCTCAAATAGATAGCTGGCAGCGCCTTTATGATCGCTACTCAGCTGACGCTGACTTGTGCCGAGTGAGACATTGTGTACCGCAAACCAATTAATAATACCCAACACATCATTATTTGAACTGACCAGCTTGAGCTGAGTCATCGTCTTATTGGTATCGTATTGGTAATCACCGGCATCCGGGTTTTGTACATAGGGCTCCGGATTGCGGTTAATACTGGTATCAAGCAGTGTACCCTGCTCCAGAAAAATATCGCCTTCGACTAGGCCGTTATTCGCCAAGACTATTGACTGATAAATCCCATCAATGATCGCATTATAGTTATCTTCCGCATAACCAAGTGCACTCATATTAAGCATGACATAATGGTCGTAGCCACCGGGCCCAACATGAGTGTGCGTAGCTGTCAGCATGACATTGCTATCGGTATAGCGACTGTCGCCATACTTACTTTTAAGCTTGGCCATCACCCCCTGCTTAACCCCCTGAGGAATGCCCTGTAAATCGGCGGAAACAAATACCAAACGCTGACTGTCCGCTGTGTTGGCAGTGACAAAGGCACGGGACCATAAGCGACTATGAATTCCTTTAGTGGTCTGGCTGGTCTCACCGTATCCAACCATACCCACATCCGCGGCCGGGCCAGTAATATCAAACTTGCCCGCCCCCAATAACCAGTCTGCACTCAAGGCGAAAGGCGCATATCCAAGCAGTATAAAAAATGCGGTATAACATCGGATTATTATTATCTTCATTTTTTCTCCATTTTTTTAAGTAAAGTGCCCATGACAGTAAATACTGGAAAGCCAGTCATATCCTCAAAAGTCACCTTCGTACTGCGCGGGGAAAGCTGGCTTGGCCAACAGATAGCCGCGAAGTGAAACACCCCAACAACACCACTTTTATCTCCCCCCAATCACTCCCAGCAACCTGTGGAGAATGGAAGGCAGGGTTATTACCCTTGAACACATCAAACGTTAATTATTTATGCTGGCACGAAAGTGCCAGCATACCTGATTATTTTCAGCGGGTATGTTTCAAAAAGCCCTGTGCCCGCCAAAGTTTGCAACAGCCAGTAAATGGCAGCGTTAAAACAATCCTATGCAGGCCCCTCAAAATGAAAATTATTTTTATTTGGTGAATTTCATGCAATGACTCTTCTCTTTAATCGGGTTTTATAAGATGACTCGAACCCCAAGAAAACTTGGCCTGGTTCACAGCCAGTCCGCGAAAGCGCGCAAGCAGGCCATCGAAAAACATGACTAAATATTCATTCCTTACTCACTATCCCGTGACCCTCCCCAAGCCCACTCAACGGGAATATTCGACTCTCTGGTCAAAAACTGGCACATCCTCTTGAGAGAAACTTTCCTGGCGCAGCGGGGCCTTAGAACACTGTACAAAATGAATAAATAGTGGTTTTTAGATGAGCAAACGATTCATCAGAGCGGGTATTTACTCCCTCAGCTTGCTTTTACTTGGCTCAGCACCCCTGGCGATGGCAGCCACAAACTGTGATGTCAGCATGGTTGTTCAGAGCGTATGGGATAAGGGTTATATGGCCTCAGTGGTGGTGCGTAACACCGGCAAAGAGCCCATTAATGGCTGGACCGTTAACTGGCAGTGGCCTGGGGACCAGGAGATTGGCCATACCTGGAACGCTAAAGTCACCCAAAGCGGCAACGCCGCAAGCGCAGAAGGCAACGGTGACTTTGCCAATATTCCGGCCGGTGAGGCCCGCGCCTTCGGATTCAACATTACCTATTCCGGCGGCATGCAGGTTCCAAGCGAACTCAATGCAAGCTGCAATATCCCACAATCGCCCTCGCCAACACCTAGCGAGCCACCAAAAGCCAATAGCCCCTTATCAGCACTGGACAGCTACAACTACATTCTGGGCACCCAGACTATTAGTCCCAAATACCACTTTACTGGCGAAGGCTCTCTGGTGGAGTCTGCCAAAGCGATACGCTCGATGGGCTCAAACCTCCTTAAGATCGCCCTTTCCACGGGGTTATATGATGAATTGAAGGGCGCAGGACTGGACTACCAATTCAAGCGGATGCTGGAAGAAGTCCCAGCTTACCGTGAAGTCTTGGAGATGGATTTTTCTCACTATATGTTCTGGGTTGAGGACTCTGGTTCCTGGATGGACAATAAAGGAATGTCACAAGAGGAAATTGTATGGCAGTACGATAAGATTTATGCGATGGCAGAATATCTGTTAACCCAATATAACGGCTCCGGTAAAACTTTTATGATCGGCCACTGGGAGGGAGACTGGAACCTTGTGCAAAAAGCCGATGGGACACGGGATGATAATCAGGAAAAACTCGATCCCTTGCGTATCCAGGGACTAATCGACTGGCTCAATATTCGCCAAAAGGCCATCGATGATGCAAAAGCCAATATCCCCCACGCCAATATCCACTTGTATCACTATGTCGAAGTGAACCGGGTAGAGTCGGCGATGCAGGGTAAAGAGCGCATCACCAATGCTGTACTCCCGCATACTAATGTCGACCTGGTTTCCTATTCCGCCTACGACTTGACCACCCAGGAAAAACATTCAGATTTTGCCACCCTACACACAGAGTTAACCAAAGCATTAGATTTTATTGACGAAAAGCTTCCGCCTAAACCTGGGCTCCCCTTTGAAAAGCGCGTATTTATTGGCGAATACGGCTACGGCGAATCCTGGTTTAAAGACTGGGGGACCCGCTCGGGTGAAGCCCAGGACATGCTTTCACGCAATGTCATTAAAACCGCACTAGAGTGGGGAGCACCCTTTATTCTTTACTGGCAAATGTATGGCAATGAGTACGATAGCTGGATTAACGAATTTGTCGGTTATTGGCTGATCGACAACGAGGGAAATAAAAAAGAGATTTATCACACCCACGAAAACTTCTTCAAAGATGCCAAGAGTTATCTCAGCGACTATCAAGCCAAACAGGGTACCCTACCCTCCGAATCGGAATTTCGCGCTTATGCCCTGAAATGGTTTGAATCTTCAACAGGCAGCACTCCCGACACTAACCCGCCGACAAACCCTACCGTGCCTACACCGGTACCTCCCACAACGGATCCGATTGCTGATTCAAAGCCCACGCCGGTAACACCGATCCCTCAACCTCAAGCCACAGAAAAATGTACGGCTGAGTACACCATTCAAAATGACTGGGGCAGTGGATTTATGGCTAACGTTGTGATTCGCAATACTGGTGACCAGCCCTTAGAGGCTTGGCAGGTTCAATGGCAGTGGCCCGGTGATCAAAAAGTAACGCATTCTTGGAATGCGGAGGTCATCGATCATGCAGGCTCTGTAACCGCCAGCGCCCAGGACACTATCCCACCGGGAGAGGCACGAGCTTTTGGATTCAACGGAGAATACCGCGGAGTCAATGCTAAACCTGACATTAACACCGCTTGCCAGACCAGTGGCACACCCCAAACCAGTACACCCGACACGAATACTCCGCCAACAGCCGGAACCCAGCCCAACAATCCAGGTAATCCAACCCAAGGCGGGGCTGATAAAATCAAGCTTTGGTTTATCGGCGACTCCATCACCTACGGTATGACAACCCTGCCCTATAACTCTATGGGCTTCCGCTCTCAAATCTGGCAACAAATTCGCAAGGCTGCAGATGGGCAGTCTAGTTTCCCATTGAGCAGTAGCGATACCAATCGGGTGATGACCATTAGCTATAACGGCCAGCCCATAGAAAGCATTGGTACGATCAGTGGACCTACCGAACCCAATGGTGTAGAAAAAAAGACCGAAAATTACTGGCATTCCGGTATCCCAGGGGCCACGACAAGTGATATGCAGTGCTTCCTCAACCCTACCAGGCACCGGGTGCCAACGGGTTACAGTTTTACCAACTGCACAGAGTCCATTGCCAACTTTAATTCAGTTGTTACCGAATTGTGCCGCGAGAATGGCAATAGTTCCGGATGGCTAGGTAACCAAGCCTGCCAATTAAACCAAAACCTGTCAGCTTCTGATGCCATTATTGTGCCCATTCAATTGGGGACGAACGATATCACCTTCCTCAATATGAACGTCGCGACCCAGTGTAACGCAATACCAGAAGGCGAAAGTGCAACGGCCAAACGGCTTGATGAAGTAGTCGCCAGTATTGTGTCCACCGAAGATATACGGGACAACACGACCTTGGTGGGTAAGATATACAACCATCTCAATGCACAGGGAATACCTGATAGCAATATCGCCTTTATGATCTCCACCATACCTCGCAGGACCAACCTGGATGGCCAGGATCCCTCCAATCACTGTACCGACTATTACAATGCAAAAATTAAAAATACTCTTACCAGAATAGGGGCCAGCGAGAGGATTTTTCTTACCGATCAGGGCAATATTGTACCCACTGGTGACGCTGTGCACCCGACAACACTCGGACATAGGATAATGGCCTGTAACCTGCTCTATGGTTACAACTATGGACATTCTGAAAGCTTTAACTGCCCAGTTCCCGCTTCCCCCCCTAATACAGGATTACTTCGGGCGCTTGCTGCAGTTTCAGCACATTAATACCAACACTCAAATGGTGATTCTAGCCTAGAAGCAAACTCAAATTACTGAGGACAATCCTTTGCGTCTATAAAGGCTCCATGAATTGGAGCAGTATCATAGATAATGTTCACAGACGAAAAACCACTAAGATCATCAGTTAAATCAAAAAGGTCCACTACATCAATTGTGGCCGGACCTTTATCCTCTACTGATCGGGTATAGCTCAGATAAATCGCAACTTGATTCGTACTCACCACACCCAAAAGAATATTCTTGAGAACTATCGTGCGGTTGCTGATTGACCGAAAGACATAGGAATAAAAGTGTTGTGGTCAACCTTAACCGGACATCTCTCTAAGCACATTTTTCAAACTCGATGGGAGCTATATTCCCCAGAGTTGTATGGATTCGGCGTGAGTTATAGTAAGAGATATATTTTCTCACACCTGTTATTTCATTCTTCCTTGTCGAGTAGAGATTTCAAGTTAACCACTTCCGCTTCAAGCTGCTAAAGAAACGTTCAGTCGGTACGTTGTCCCAACAATTTTCCTTACCGCTCATTGAGCACACCATTACATGCTGCTGTAATAACGCTTGGTAGGTATGACTGGCATACTGACTACCTCGATCAAAGTGATGCAGAGGACCTTTTAGGGCGTGCGTAAATTAACAGCCATCATCAACGTACGACTTACTAAAGCTGTTTTCAGCTGACGATTTAGATGCCAACCAAAAATCTGGCGCGAATAGAGATCAACCACTACCGCCAAGTACAACCAACCCTGCAAAGTCCAAATATACGTAATATCAGTAGTCTAAACTAGATTTTTAGCACCTGGTGAAAATTCCCTATTCAAAAGGTTCTCTGCGACCGCTAGTTGATGTTTACTGTCTGTTGTTAGTCTAAATCGTTTCTTGCGCTTTACTGCCAAGCCTAGATTTTTAATTAGCTTGCGGACTCGACAGCGCCCGAATTAAAGGCCTTCTTTGCGTAATAATTTCATTAATCGACAGATTCCGAAACTCTTCCAATAAGGCCTTCAAACGATGGCTTAGTTGCCATCGTTTGGCTATCTATTGAGCTATCCCTACGGCAACACCAATCGTAATAGCTACTCTTATTTGCCTGCATTACCCGGCAGAGCACCCTAACTGGAAAGCTGCCTTTCTGCTTCTTGATAAATCTGTACTTTATTTCATTTATTTCGCAAAGAAGGCGCTGGCCTTTTTTAGGATTTCCCTCTCCATACGCAACGGCTTGTTTTTGCGTCGCAATCGATCCAGTTCAGCGCGCTCGTTGATATCCAGCCTTACTCCACCCTCTTCCAGTTTCAGCTCTTTTATCCAGTGTCGCAGTTTATTGGCAGTGGTTCCTACTGATCCTACCCACAAAAGACGGACACTCTCTTAAGCGATAAACTACGCAGCAGAGGTGCCCTATGACACGATCAAGTAAATCAACCAAAACCACTCGTAAACAATACTCAGAGGAATATAGAAAAGATGCCCTAGCACTGGCGGTCAAAGTTGGGGTAAGCGTTGCCGCTAAACAGCTTGGGTTACATCCTTCCCAGATTTACGGATGGCGAAGCAAGGCTAAGTTACATCAGAGCCGAGGGGATGCCGAGAGAGAGCTGGCCACAGAGAATGCTCGCCTTAAGCGGCAGCTGGCTGAGCAGGCAGAGGAGCTGGCGATCTTAAAAAAGGCCGCAGCGTACTTTGCAAAGAGCCTGAAATGAGGTACGCCTTCATGCAAAAGCACAGGCATGAGTTCAGCATCAAAGTGATGGCCAAGGTGTTGAGCGTATCTCGCAGTGGGTTTTACGACTGGGTGTCAAGATCGGCCGATCAATCCAAGCGCCAGCAGTACCGAATGCAGCCTGATGGTTTGGTACAGCAGCGCTTTATAGCCAGTAATGAACGTAGTGGCGCCCCCCGCCTGACGAGGGAGTTGGCCAGTGAGGCAGGGCTGTCCCATATAAATCATCCTAAATCGTTGCTGTAATTATCCTGTCCAAAGTCTCGCTATCCCATCCGGCCTTTTTCCGAAGCCTTTTAATGCTCATATCTTTTTTAAAAGCGGGCTTTGCCGCTTGCAACTGATTTAGTGCAGAGTGCCTCAAAATCGCCATATTTTCAGGTGCGTTACCCGATCTAAAGCGACTATAATCCTCACAAAAAACCACATCTAAAATCCAGTGCAGCGAGTTTTCAGCCCCCCATTGAGATCGAATAATATAATTCAGTTCTGCTGAGTGTGCTTCTAAACTACTTATATAATGGCGTGTTTCGCAGCTGGAGCACTCCGCTGCAGAACGCTTCGCTTGGACTGCGATAACGCTTTTCAGGCCGTGCCATTGCTCTTTACCTTCTAGCCATCCAATACTGCTAGTAGAGAGGCATTTACGGGATTCTTTCGCCCTCGGTTCACCTCTACAACACAATCGGTGTTGACATGCTTGTGATGCTGCATATCGAATATATTATTAAAATGTGCACAAATTTGTCGGTATAGTTTTTCCTGGTTAACCTTCACAGCGATTACGCAGTCACCGCCACGCTCTATAATCTTCTGGATGATAGATTTCTGGCAACCCATAGCATCAATCGCAATAATTGTAGTGGTCTAATACTTCCGGACACTTCGCTAAGATTGTAAAACTGCCAAGCGAGGTGAAGTATGACAACAAAAGTTACACGCCGGAAATTCAAGCCGGAGTTCAAAAAAGACGCCGTAGCCCTAGTCTCTGAGCAAGGGTATTCGATTTCCAAGGCTGCAGAGGCTGCAGGAACCACTGCCAACAACCTGCGACGCTGGATAAAGGAGCTGAAGCAGGAAGAGAGCGGTGTAAGGCTTGATGCCGGCGAGCGCGCTGAATTGGATCGGTTACGACACGAAAACAAGCAGTTGCGGATGGAGAAAGAAATCCTAAAAAAGGCCAGTGCCTTCTTTGCGAAAGAAATGAAGTAAAGTACAACTTTATCAAAGAACAGCAAGGCAGCTTTCCAGTTAGGACGTTCTGCCGAGTGATGCGGGTAAATAAGAGTAGCTATTACGAGTGGTGTCAGCGCAGTGATAGCTCAATAGATAGCCAGACATGGAAACTATGCCATCGTTTGAAAGCCTTATTTTCTGAATCTCGACAGAGCCTCGGAAGCCGCCGGTTAATGAAACTGGAAACATACTGGACAGCCATCAAACATAAAGTATAAACCGCCAACACCATTGACAAAAGAGCGCAAACCCACAAAACACTGGATATTCATACATATCAATGCGCCTACAATCAATGACTCTACCGCGAAGTACCCAGATATCTCTTGACGCAACACCTTATTACCACTGCGTATCCCGCTGTGTACGGCGAGCATTCCTTTGTGGTCGGGATAGTGTATCCGCGAAAGATTATGAGCATCGGCGTGAGTGGATTGAAAATCGTATGCATGATTTGTCTGAGGTTTTTGCCCTGGATCTTGCCGCCTATGCAGTAATGAGCAATCACTACCATGTGGTACTCTACATTGACAAAAAATCTGCTGATAAGTGGTCTCTTTTCGAGGTGATTGATCGCTGGCAAAAAATATTCAGAGCCTCTAATTTGGCCCAGCGCTATCTAAACGGCGATACTCTTGATCCCTGCGAGTTTAAGGCACTAGAAGGTGTCGCTTCGATATGGCGAGAACGCTTAACGGATATCAGCTGGTTTATGCGCTGTTTAAATGAGTCTATCGCTCGCCAAGCTAACGCTGAAGACAAGTGCACAGGTCGCTTCTGGGAAGGACGCTTTAAATCCCAAGCTTTATTGGATGAAAAGGCCCTTGCCGCCTGTATGGCCTATGTCGACCTCAACCCCATCCGCGCCAATATGGCAAAAACCCCAGAAGATTCTGATCACACCTCCATTCGGCAGCGTATTCGCGCAGCAATCTCAGGCGAGCAGCCCAAAAGTTTGTTGCCGTTTGTGGGTGGCGAACGTCTAAATATGCCAAAGGGTTTACCCTTTCAGTTAGATCACTATTTGGAGTTAGTGGACTGGAGTGGCCGACATCTAGCCCCTAGAAAGCGCGGAGCCATTGCCGAAAATACTCCTCCCATACTTAAACGGCTGGGTATTTCACCTAAACACTGGCTCTATCTCAACCACAACTTTGAAAGTCGCTTTAAAGGTTTGGTAGGATCTGCTGAGGCCGTACGACACGCTTGCAGGCAACTCGATAAACGTTGGGTACATGGCATAAGCGACTGTCGACGCTACTTTTCTGCAACACCCTGCTAA
>NZ_CANMKV010000018.1 GCF_947498635.1 uncultured Microbulbifer sp.
ACGCAGATTTCAGGGAATGAAAATGGGGATAAATACGTATGGAAACCTGATTTTTGACTAAAAAACATTCATTTTTTTGCTGTGTGAAACCTAATGCAGAGTTAGAAAGCTATTTTTCAGAGTCTCCCTAAGTAAATCATTCAAGTTTTTTAAAATCCCTAGCTAACCCTTTCCTGTCAGGGTCTGAATTCTTGCCTGCGCCTTAGAACCAATCTCCCCTCCCGCCCCAGCTGCAGTTTGGTAGTGTTTGAAAGCACTTTGCTTGTTTCCCTGTTTTTCGTAGACCTCACCCAAGTAGTAGTGCGCATAGGCGGTATCCAGGTAGCGCAGCGAGCGGTTTAAGTCTCTCTCCGCCGCGGTGTAGTCTTTTAACTGCGCACTGGCCATGCCGCGCTTTAACCAATGGGAAAACAGTGCTGGATTTTTTTGTACCGCACGGTCGTAGGCTTGATGCGCCTTATCGAACTGATTTTTATGGGCGAGTAGATCCCCTTCCAGGGCGAAAAAATGAGCTTCTTTCGGCTGTTGCTTTTGGGCCTTGCGTGCCAAGTGTAATGCCGTGTCGAATTGTTTTTTGTTCGCCGCCTTTAATGCATCATCGTAATTTTTGTAGGCGTCGGCATCGCGCTTCAGCTGGGCTATCGCTTTTTGATAGGCAGCGCGATTGGTGACGCCGCCCTTGGGCAGTGATTTACTGTGTTCAATATTCGCACTCACGCGAGATTGTGATGGCGGGTGGCTGGCGAAGAGGGCTTCCAGGCTATTGCTTTGACGCCCTTTGGAAAGTTCGACGAACTTGCGTTGCAGGCGCACGGCGCCCTGGGAGTCGTAACCCGCTGCGGTCATATATTTCATGCCGTATTTATCCGACTCCAGCTCGTTGCCGCGGCCGTAGCGGGCGATGTAGGCGGATCCCCCCAGTTGGCTACCGGTAGAGATCAGATCTGCATAGGCGGAATCTTTGGCGGCGACGCCTAGGACTGCAAGTCCAGCACCGAGCACCTGTTGTTGGGACATGGCAGTGGCGGAGTGGCGCGCGGCGGCATGCACTATCTCATGGCCGAGCACTGCGGCGAGTTCGGCCTCATCCTCCAGCAATACCAATAAGCCCCGGTTTATCGCGATTTTGCCTCCTGGCAGTGCCCAGGCGTTGGGCACGGAATTGTTCAGCACCACAAATTCGTAAGGGAGTTGCGGCTGGTCGGAGACCTTTGCCAATTTTTGCCCGACTCGGTTCACATATTCCTGCAAGCTGGGGTCTATGGTGTATTGGCCGCCCTGTTGCTGTTGGTTTATCGGGTATTGCTGCTGTCCTAAGTTCAACTCTTGCTGAGTTGATAGGAGGGAGAGCTGTTGCTCCCCGGTAACTGGATTAGTGACACAACCATTGAGAACTGAGGTTGCTGTCAGCGCCATAGCCGCGAAGAAAGCCTGGTTGCGCGAGATCATTGCTTGCCTCCCTGTATAATGCCGGTTATTCAACGATCACCCATTGTACACAGTCCGGGAATAGAGGTTATGACGGCACTTCAGGTAATCGAATTATTTGCAGGCAACAACCCCGATGGCGAGCCGGTGGTGGAGCGCTTACAGGTGCGTGTCAACGAGGATGACAGCTGCCAGTTGGTGCGTTCTCCTGCATTTATAAAAGGCATCGCCAGTGGCGATAGCATTAAAGTCGATAAGGATACACAGCAGTTTGAACTGGTAAAGCGTTCCGGCAATTTGGCAATCCGCATCTTTTGTCGCGGAGACAGTGCCGAACTCTCTGACCGCTTGAGCCCGCAATTGGAGAAACTTGGAGGAGAGCTGGATCTGGAAGTTCCGCGTATGCTGGTATACAGCATCCATGTCAGCTGTGGTTTCGATAAGATTGAGAAGATTCTCAATAGTATCTGCGATGGGGCCAATAGCGTCTGGTACTACGGTAATGTTTATGATCCTAAGGATGGCCAGACACCGCTCAATTGGTGGCAAGACATCTTGAAACCCGAGTAGAAACAGAACGGGCCAGTAGAGTTAAAACCGGTAGCAAAGCAGCGATAAGTAAGGCATCCGATGTTAATAGTGATTTCTCCAGCCAAGACGCTGGATTATGAGAGCGATATTCCCGCGCTGGAAACTACCCAGCCGAACTTCCTCAAGGAGTCTGCCGCGTTAATTCAGGAATTGCGCGCACTGAGCCCACAACAGATCTCCAGTTTGATGAAGGTTTCCGACAAACTCGGTGTTTTGAATTACGACCGCTTCCAGACTTGGAGGCGCCCTTTCACCGATAAGAACGCACGACCGGCCCTGCTTGCCTTTAAGGGGGATGTCTATACGGGGTTGGCCGCTGAGACTATGGGGAAGCGGGATTTCAGCTATGCGCAAAAGCACTTGCGGATGCTTTCCGGACTCTACGGTCTGCTGCGCCCGCTGGACTTGATGCAGCCCTATCGCCTGGAAATGGGTACGAGGTTTGCCAATAGCCGCGGTAAGAATCTGTACGAATTTTGGGGCGAGGAGATCACAGAGGAACTCAATGAACAGCTGCACAAGTTAAAGAGCCGCGAACTAGTTAACCTCGCGTCCAATGAGTATTTCAAGTCTGTCAAACCCAAGGTACTCAATGCTGAGGTGATCACGCCTCACTTTAAAGACCTAAAAAATGGCCAGTACAAAATGATCAGCTTCTTCGCCAAAAAAGCGCGGGGTATGATGAGTCGCTGGGCTATTGATCAGCGAGTAAAGAAAGCGCAGGAACTCAAGGGCTTTGATGTGGCGGGCTATCAATTCAACCCGGACATGTCGAGTGAGCGCGATTGGGTTTTCACTCGGGATGAAGCGCAATGAGTGACGCGAGCTTGCCGGATGCGCCGGCCTGTGCGCGCAATCGTGATCCAATTTTATCCCACCTGCGTCGCTTGTTGGCCAATAGCCGCCAGGTGTTGGAGGTCGGTAGCGGTACGGGCCAACATGCAGTCTATTTTGCCCCGCGCCTTCCCCATTTGATTTGGCAGACCTCGGAGCGGGCTGAGATATTGCCCGGTGTGCGCGCCTGGCTGGATAGCGAACCCGCACCAAACCTGCGTCAACCCCTGACCTTGGATGTCGATGCGGAATGGCCCGAGCTCAGTTTCGATAGTGTCTTTACCGCGAATACTTTGCACATCATGTCGCGGGAGTCAGTGCAGCTTTTTTTCCGCAAGCTGGCCAGGATACTGCAGCCCGCTGGATTACTGGTTGTGTATGGCCCCTTCAAGATAGGTGGTGGCTTTATTGGGCCCACAAATGCCGATTTTGATGCGCAGCTTAAGGCGCGCAACCCAAACAGCGGTCTACGCGATCTGGAGTGGCTCGATCAACTGGCAGCTGAGGCGGGTATGTGTCGTGAAGAATTCAATTACTTGCCCGCCAACAATCAACTGGCCGTTTGGCGCAAAGATGATAATAAGGAGTGATTATGCCGGTGTGGTTTGAAGTATCCGTTGTTGTGGCATTTGCCATAGGGGCAGTGTTCTTTTTCGCTAAATACCGCGAAACCGCGGCCGCTCTACACGAGAGTGAGCGTATGAAAACGCGCCTCTCCAATGACCTGAATCGCTACAAGGACGTGCCGCGCCTGCGCGCTCTGCGCGAGGCGCTGTTGGGCGCTAAGCCCCTGCCCATAGATGATGATGGCAATGAGCATCTGTTGTTGCGGGATGGCGATTTGCAGTTGCACCATTTGATTCTGCGCCGGGAGAGCACACCGGTGCACGATGAAGAAGAGGCTACTTACCTTAAAAATGGTGAGCCGGTAAAACTATCGGAGTTTGAATAGTTTCAGGGGAGTGGGGAGCGGATCAGGAATCCGCCGCCATTTCCTGTACCAGTGCAGGCGTTTTTTCTAGCTTCCCGTAGGGAAAGTGCAGGGTGAAAGTACTGCCCTGGGCGGGGACGCTCTGCACACTCATCTCTGCGCCGTGGCGTATCAGCACATGCTTGACGATGGCGAGGCCCAGTCCGGTGCCACCGCTGTCCCGCGAACGACCGGGATCCACCCGGTAGAAGCGCTCCGTCAGGCGCGGAATATGAATCGGGTCTATACCGATGCCCTGATCCCGCACACTGAAGTGCCCGCCGCGATCGTCCAGCCACCAGCACAGCTGGATCTCCCCTTGTCCCGGACTGTATTTCACCGCATTTTGGGCCAGATTAGCAAAGGCGCTGTGTAATTCGCTGGCATCGCCGCGGAGGCTGCAATCCCCTTTGCAGTCCACACTGATCTGGTGGCGATCGCCACTAAAGCTGCGCGCCTCCCGCGCAACTCGCTCCATCAATTCGCGCACATTCACAGAGACATCACCGCTTTTACGCTCTGAAGTCTCCAGTCGTGCGAGTAACAGCAGATCGTTGACCAGGGTAGTCATGCGCGCGGCTTGCTCTTCCATCTGTTCCAGGGGGCGCCGCCAAGCGGGGGGCGCCATATCGCTGCTTTGCAGAGTCTCCAGATAACCCGCGATCACGGTCAGGGGGGTGCGCAGTTCATGGGAGACGTTGGCAACGAAGTCTCGGCGCATCTGCTCAAGGTTGTGTAATCGGGTGATGTCGCGGACGATCACCAGCGCTTCGTCCTTACCGTAACGGGTGACTTCCAGCTGCAGGTGCAGGGCTTCATTGCCCGGTGAGGGCAAAGTCAGTGGTTCGCGGGGGTTGCTGTCCTCGCTGTGCATATAGCTGACAAAGCCGGGATCGCGCACAAAGTTCACCAGGGATTGTCCCTGATCGCTGGATTGCAGGCCGAGCAGTTCGCCGGCGGCGGGATTCCACCAGGCCAAGTGGTCGCCATTTTCCAGTGCCACAATACCTTCGCGCAGGGCACTGGTACTGTCCTGAACCCGGCGCAGCATGACGTGTAGCTTCTGCCTTTCGCGGCGATGGCGGCGCTGCATGCGGTAGAAGTCGTCGTAGATGTCGCCCCAGATACCAAAAGCGGTGGGGGCTGGGCCGCGGCGGCCATTGGCCAACCAGCGATTGAAGCGGTGCTGTTGCAAGAGCACAGAGATCAGGTAGATTGCCAGCCCCGTAATCAAGGCGAGCGTCCACTCAGCGGTACTGAAGCCGAGGGTCAAGCAGCCCAGAGTAATGATTAAAAAGCGCGAAAATTCGCCAATACTGCGATCCAACATAGGCTTGCTGTGTTACCTGGCGGTCGTCGGGAGGGCTGAAGTCAACCCCCCGCACTCAGTACATCTTAGAAACCCGGCCTACTGTGAGTAAATGACCAAGGGTTGTCGCGAGAGTCAGTGTCGATCCTGAGGGATTGTCACACTTTTTCGACAGTTTGCACAGAAAACCGATAGCCGGTGCCGCGTACTGTTTGGATATATCGGTCGTGACCATCCAGTGCCAAAGCTTTGCGCAGACGCCGAATATGCACATCTACGGTGCGCTCCTCCACATAGACATTGCCGCCCCAGACGTGATCCAGCAACTGGGTGCGGGTATAGGCGCGCTCTTGGTGAGAGAGGAAAAAAGTCAGTAGGCGAAACTCGGTAGGACCCATCTCCACCGGCTGTCCTTTAATGGTGACTCTGTGACTCAGTGGATCGAGCAGTAATTCGCCGGCGCCGAGGGGGTCTTCCGGGGTGGCCGGACCCGCGCGGCGCAGCACCGCCTTAAGGCGTGCGACCAGCTCGCGGGGGGAGAAGGGCTTGGTGATGTAATCGTCGGCTCCCGTCTCTAACCCTTTGATTTTATTATCTTCTTCGCCTTTGGCGGTGAGCATGATAATGGGGATTGAGGTGGTCAGCTCGTCGCGCTTAAGGCGCCGAGCGAGCTCGACGCCGGATACATCGGGCAGCATCCAGTCGAGAAGAATCAGGTCTGGCTTTTCATCGATGACCAGGGCGTGGGCCTCCTGGGCGTTTTCCGCTTCCAGGCAGCGGTAATCCGCCATTTCCAGTGCCACACGCAACATATCGCGTACTGCGGTTTCGTCGTCGACAATCAGGATCGTTTTACTGTGCATTTGGCTGCCATACCCGTTCTGTTGTCAGAATTTCCCATTTATGGGCGGGGATTAAACGGGATTTATATGACAAATATATGACGGTCTCGTCTGAACCCCCAGACCGGGATCAACTCAGGACATAATGCAAAGATATTCCGGCAAACAGCGCCAACCCAACCCAATTGTTGTGGAGAAATGCCTTGAAACAGGCATCTCGGTCGCGATTGCGGATCATCCACTGTTGCTGGGCGAAAAGTACTGCTACTACAGCCATGGCCAAGTAGTAAACGGCGCTAAGGTCGAAGCGCTGACCGATCAACAGCAATGCCAGCAACACCAGCAGTTGCAGGGCCGCCGTCATGGCTCTATCCATTTCGCCGAACAGGATTGCCGTGGATTTAACGCCGATTTTAAGATCATCATCCCGGTCCACCATGGCGTAAAAGGTGTCGTAACACAGGGTCCATAACAGGTTGGCGGTATAGAGCAGCCAGGCCTGGGGCGGCACTTCGCCGGTGACCGCGGCAAATGCCATAGGAATCCCCATACTGAACGCCGCCCCTAATACCACCTGTGGCAGGTGCGTATGGCGCTTGGCGAAGGGGTAGCAAAAGGCCAGTAACAATGCTGGCAGCGACAATAAAATTGTGAGCGGATTAGTCGTGAGCACCAGCAGGAAGGCTGCCAGGCTGAGCCCGCCAAATAAGCCCAGGGCCGCTTTGGGTGTGATCTGGCCGGTAGCTAAGGGGCGCGTCACGGTGCGCTTTACATGACCGTCAATCTCCCGGTCGGCGAAGTCATTCACCGCGCAGCCGGCCGCACGCATCAGGATCACCCCCAGGGTGAATACCGCAAAGAGGTGGATTCCAGGCCAGCCACCTGCGGCGAGCCACAGCGCTGCCCAAGTGGGCCACAGCAACAGCAGGGAACCGATGGGCCTATCCATGCGCGCCAGCTGCCAGTAAGGCATGGCGGCGGGCCAGCGTGTGGCGATTTGTTGGCTGATCACGGTGGCTTCTCTCTCTGTGTCGTTTATTGGTTATTGGAAACTATGGGCGGACCTTCGGGGCGGAAATGCGAGAGGAAAGCTTCGGCGACCAGCAGGGGTTTATCCCGCAGCCAGAAAGTCGAGCGGCGTCCCCAGGCACAGTTGTCCTTGTCGCAGAGCCCCTTCAGTTGCAGGTCGGTGTTACGTCGCAACTGGTTCAATTCTATCTCGCCGCGGCGGATACCCGGCTCACTGAAAAGCAGCTCGCCCAGGGGGCGGTTATCCAGGCTGCGCAGATTGCGGGACTTCCCCTGCAAGCTGCGCAGGGGTAGGACACTGCGGGCGTAGACCCAGGGTTGGCCGCAGCCCAACAGTAATACTTCCCGCACCAGGGCGCGGCTGCGGCGCCTTAAATGCAATGCATGGCACTCCTCGGGGCGAGGCAGTTGCCAGCTCTGGCCGAGCACCTGCACACTAAAATCCCCTCCGCTTAAGTGCTTCAGTGCAGCCGTGAGTGAGCCGGTGTACGCCAGCCATGGCAGCAGGTATTGCGGTGGCTGGGGTTGGGCCGGCTCGAAGGGCTGCCCACGCCAATCACCCGCAGGTACAAATGGAGATTGGTGCAACGATAACTCCGTAGTCTGGAAAAGCCGCATTGTACCCTGCCCGCTGACGGCTGGCGCCTCCCCGTTGGATTTTTGCTCACTGGGGCGGCAATGGATATAGTGCTGCCTTTAATGAAAACAATGAATGCATAAAAAGAGAAGCTTGTTATGGGGCTTACGACCAAAATTCTCCTGGGGATGATTGCGGGCATCTTACTAGGGTGCCTGTTCAATTTCTTGAACATGAGCCAGTTGCTTGGCGAGGGTATAACCAGCGCCATTAATCTCTACCTCACCGAAGGCCTGCTCGATATTATTGGCCGTATCTTTATCGCCTCGTTGAAATTGATGGTAGTGCCACTGGTACTGGTTTCCCTGATTAGTGGCGCCTGTGCCCTATCGGAGGGCAGTCGAATCGGGCCACTGGCCGGAAAAACGGTCCTGCTCTATATGCTGACTACTGCAATCGCCATCACTTTGGCGCTGTGTTTGGCACTGATCTTCCAGCCAGGTGTTGGAGTGAGCGAGGCGGCGGCCACGGTGAACTCCAGTTTCCAGCCGAAGGAATCCCCGCCCCTTTCCGAAGTACTGGTCAATATCTTCCCTACCAATCCGGTAGCGGCTATGGCCGAGGGCAATATGTTGCAGATTATTGTGTTCGCCCTGCTGATGGGCTACGCAATCTCCCGCTGTGGTGAGCCGGGTCAGCGTATAGCCGCTTTCTTTAACGACCTCAATACGGTTGTTTTGCGCATGGTGGGGGTACTGATGGTGTTTGCTCCCTATGGCGTTTTTGCGCTGTTGGCGAAGACCTTTGCAGACCTTGGGTTCAGTGGCTTACTACAGTTGGGCAAGTACTTCTTGGTGGTATTGTGCGCCCTCCTACTTCATGCGCTGGGCGCTTACTCCATTCTTCTGAAGCTGTTGAGCGGGCTGAATCCGTTGGAGCTGTTTAAGAAAATGTGGTCCACCATGGTGTTCGCTTTCAGCACGGCCTCTTCTGCGGCGACCATTCCGGTGACCTTGTCGACAGTGGAGAAGCGTCTCGGAGTGGATAACAAGATAGCCGCTTTTACCGTTCCCCTGGGCGCGACAATTAATATGGATGGCACGGCAATTATGCAGGGTGTGGCCACCGTATTTATCGCCCAGTTCTATGGCATCGATATCGGTCTGACGGGTTATCTCACTGTTATTTTGACCGCAACCCTGGCCTCCATTGGCACCGCGGGTGTACCGGGTGTGGGTCTGATTATGCTCGGTATGGTGCTGCAGCAAGTGGGGCTGCCATTAGAAGGTATCGCCATTATTATCGGGGTCGACCGCCTGCTGGATATGGTGCGCACCGCGGTGAATATCACCGGCGATGCGGTGGTGAGCAGTGTGGTGGCGAAGAGTGAGGGCGCGCTAAATGAGGAAGTGTACTATGACTCCAACTACAACAGCGTAAATGCCAATGATCCACAGAGTACGATTGGCGCCCATTGACTCCGCTCAATAGTGCCCTGCGAACAGGGCGACGCCATCAAGCCTCGGCGAAACGGGGCTTGTTTTGCAGCCAGCGTTTGATCAGCAGGCGTTGCATCTCCTGATCGAGCACCGGGGATGCGGCAATTCTCTGTACCAGTGGCAACAGCTCGGCGTCTCGCTGCAGGTCGGCGATACGGTGCTGGATTTCGCCGGTCTGGCGGGTGCCGAGAATCTCACCGGGGCCGCGCAGGCGCAGATCTTCTTCGGCGATGGCGAAGCCGTCGCTGTGCTCGCGCAGCGCCTGCAAGCGCGCGCGCCCGTTTTGCGACAGCGGCGTACCGTAGAGCAGCACGCAGTGGCTGGCGATAGAGCCGCGCCCCACCCGACCGCGCAGCTGGTGTAATTGCGCCAGGCCGAGTCGCTCCGGATTCTCGATAATCATCAGGCTGGCATTGGGTACATCAACCCCCACTTCGATTACGGTGGTGGCCACCAACAGGTCGATTTCTCCCGCCTTGAAGGCGCTCATTACCTGCTCTTTCTGCTTCCCTTTGAGGCGCCCGTGTACCAGTGCCACGCTTGCGCCTTCGAGCATCTCCGCCAATTCCTCGGCGGTGGATTCTGCCGCCTGGGCCTGCAGGCTTTCGGACTCCTCGATCAGGGTGCAGACCCAGTAGGCCTGGCGCCCCTCGGCGATGGCACTGTGCACCCTTTCCATTACCTGATCGCGCCGGTCGTTGGAGATTGCCACGGTGTTGATGGGCTGGCGCCCCGGGGGGAGCTCATCGATGATGGAGCAATCCAGGTCGGCAAAGGCCGACATGGCCAGAGTACGCGGGATAGGCGTTGCGGTCATGATGAGCTGGTGGGGTTGCAGCCTGCCGGTGACACCGCTGGCGGCGCCCTTCTCGCGCAGTTCCAGGCGCTGGCGCACGCCGAAGCGGTGTTGTTCGTCGATAACCACCAGGACCAGGTTATGGAAAACCACCTCTTCCTGAAACAGCGCATGGGTGCCCACCACCAACTGGGCTTCGCCACTGGCAATCTTTGCCAGCTGCTCGCGCCGCTCCGCAACCTTCAGGCTGCCGGTGAGCTGGGCCACCTCTACACCAAGGGGCTCGAGCCAGTTATAGAAATTGATCCTGTGCTGCTCGGCGAGAATTTCTGTGGGTGCCATAACCGCTACCTGGGCCCCCGCGCCGATGCCCTTCAGCGCCGCCATAGCGGCCACCAGGGTTTTGCCTGCACCGACATCCCCTTGTAAAAGACGCATCATAGGGGTGCTCTGGGCGAGATCTTCGGCGATTTCTTTGCAAACGCGCTGCTGCGCGCCGGTAAGTGAGAATGGCAGTCGTGAGAGAAAATCCCTCTCCAGGGACTCATTCGCGGGTAGTGCGGGTGCCGCAACCCTGGCGCTGTTGCGACGCAGCTCCAGCAGGCTTAAGTGGTGGGCGAGTAACTCTTCCAGTGCCAGGCGCTGTTGGGCTGGGTGTATGCCAGCGGCGAGTTGTTCGAGCTGGGTCCCAGCAGGGGGGGAATGCAGGTATATCAGGGCGTCTCTGAGGGGGTAGCGCAATGTCTTGGGCAATAACTCTGCGGGGAGGAGTTCGGTAACTGCTCCGCCCTGTAAAAGTTTGATGGCTTGTTGCATCAGCCCGCGCATGCGCCCCTGGCTTACCCCTTCGGTTAAGGGGTAGATCGGGGTCAGGGTTTCCTCCGTGGTCGCGTTTTCACTACCGACCACTTCGGTTTCCGGGTGGTAGAGTTCCAGCCCGGCGGCGCCGCGGCGGGCTTCGCCGAAGCAGCGAAGGCGCACACCGCGCACAAACCGATTTTTCTGTGCCGCAGAAAAATGGAAAAAACGCAGGGTGATAGAGCCGCTCATATCCTGCAGTTTCACGACCAAGCTGCGTCGGCGGCCAAAGACGATATCCGCCGCGCTCACCTCCCCCTCAATTACCGCGTCCATGCCGGCGGTCAATCCGGCAATCGGTACTACGCGTGTGCGATCCTGGTAGCGCAGAGGCAGGTGAAACAGCAGGTCCTGCAGGGAGTGGATCTGCAGCTTGGCCAGCACCTGGGCAAACTTGTCCCCCACCCCTTTGAGGGCGGTGACCGACTGATCCGCAAGACTGCTTATGGCTCGATCAGATGACACTGGCTGATAGCCTCACGCAATATATCAATAGCACGGTGGCGTGGAAAACTGGCGCGCCAGGCCAGGGCAACGGTGCGGCGTGGGCCGGGCGCAGTAAAGGGGCGAGTCTCCAGTAGACCGCTGGCGTATTGTGAGGCATTGGCTGCGGAGAAGGGTAGTATCGTGATGCCGAGCCCAGATGCCACCATGTGTCTCAGGGTCTCCAGTGAGCTGCCGTCGGCCGCCGTGCGAATACCGCCACCACCACTCTCTTTCTCCATGGTTACCTGCAAATGCGGGCAGGCCTCTAGCACCTGGTCGCGGAAACAGTGGCCCTCACCGAGCAGGAGTACATTGTCTTCGGTGAGTTGTTTGGGGTCGATATGTTCATATTGGGCGAGAGGGTGTCCCGCCGGCATCAACACTACGAAGGGCTCGTCATACAGGGGCTGGGTGACGACATCGGGCTCGGTAAAAGGAAGCGCGATAATAATGGCATCCAGCTCTCCCTTGCGCAGTCGCTGGCGCAGAATTGCCGTGTACCCCTCTTCCACGTACAGGGGCATATCGGGCGCCAAGTGCTGTAACTGCGGGATAAAGTGTGGGAATAAATAGGGTCCGATGGTAAAGATGGCCCCGACCGAAAGGGGGCTCGCCAACTGGTCCCTGCCCTCGCTGGCGATATCTTTGATGGTCGCGGACTGCTCCAGGACCAATTGGGCCTGGGCCACGATGCGTTCCCCCAGTGGGGTGGCCTGTACCCGGGTCTTGGAGCGTTCGAAGAGAGCTACACCTAGCTCTTTTTCCAGCTTTTTTACCGCGATAGATAGGGTTGGTTGGCTGACGAAACAGCGCTCGGCCGCGCGGCCAAAGTGTTGTTCCTGAGCGAGGGTAACGATATAGCGCAGTTCATTGAGAGTCATGGTAAAGACAATTAGCTGGTCTGATTTGATAGCTATTATTCATAAATAATAGCCTCTGGCCAATAGTGCGCTTGAACCTGTCTCCTAAAGCACAAAGTTGGAAAAAAATACCAATTGTGGGCGCGCATATGGGATTGAGGCGCAAAATTTTGCTATATCTTATGGGGGGCAACAGAATGGAGAAACGCCATGGGAGTTTTATCCTGGATTATCCTTGGACTGATAGCCGGCGCCTTAGCAAAATGGATTATGCCGGGTAAAGATCCCGGTGGTTGGATAGTGACCATGGTGATTGGCATTATCGGTGCCTTTATTGGCGGTTGGCTGGGTGCTCTGATCGGGTTCGGTGGACCCGTGACCGGTTTCGGGTTTGGCGACATAATAACAGCCACCATTGGTGCGATTATCTTTCTCGCTGTCTACCGCCTACTCAAACGACGCGGTAATTAGTTCAACACCAGAGAGGCAGAATGAAATGGCGAGGCACAAGTTGCCCCGCACCAGTATTCATGGATGGTTATGCCGCAATCGTTTGCGGATCAATTTTGGGGTGTCGCTCAATCCTTGAGTGAACAGGATCAGGGTTCCTCTGGCTGGGTTTCTCCAGTGGGACTCAACAGCATAAAATCAAGGGAATATGGTAATTGACGCTATCCCAGGCGTCGGATTGCCGGGAACTATATGACAGAAAAAGAGAAGCTTTGGATCCTTGGGTGTGGTGACCTCGGGGCGCGTTTGGCGCTGAATATAGATCGCAAGCAATACAGCGTGTATGGAATGCGCCGCAACCCGCTTGTAGCGCTGGCCAGTAAACGTCGCGCAGATGCGGTCAACTGGCGTCGAGGGGATGCTACCCGAGTGGGGGATATCGAGCGTTTGTTGGCGGATGGTGCAGATATTGTTCTCGCCACATTCACCCCCGATGAGCACACTCCCGGCGGTTACCAGCGCGCCTATGTGGAGACAGCTCGGGCGCTGAGTGAGGCCATTCCCCGCCTGCCGAAGCCACCGCGCCTGGTGATTTGGGCATCCTCGACCCGGGTGTATGGTCAAAGTGGTGACGATTTCCTGGATGAACAGACGCCACCTGCCCCGAGCGGTTTTCAAGGGGAGGCTCTGCTCGCGGCGGAGGATATTATCCGCTCCGCCCTACCCGCGGCGTGCATTGTGCGCTTTGCCGGAATCTATGGGCCTGGGCGCGACCGCCTACTCTCCCAGGTGCGTGCCGGGCGCTGCGCGCCGCCCCAGCCACCGCAATTCAGCAATCGTATACACGTGGATGACTGCATTGGTTTCCTGCTGCACTTGGTTGAGCGGCACAAGCAGGGCTGGGCACCAGAGCCCCTGTATATCGGTGCCGACAGCAAGCCGGTGCCCATGTATGAATTGCAGCAGTGGTTGGTTAAAGCGATGGGGTACACCAGTGCCCATTTGCGCGAAATCGTACAAACCAGTGAGCGCCGCTCGAAAAAACTCAGTAACCAGCGCATGCTCGCCAGTGGCTACCAGCTCAAATATCCCGATTACAAAGTGGGTTACAGCGCGCTGCTGGAGGCGGAGGGGTGAGAGAAAAAGCGTAGTCCGACAGAGGAGCCGGGCGCCGGCCCGGCTTTAGTTGCTGGTTAAGGCACCATGACCCCTTCGGCCTCAAATTGGGCCCCCAGTGGCAACTCTTTGACCACCACGGTGGCGCGTGCCGGGTAGGGTTCTTGAAAAAGTTCTGCCATCACTTCATTAACCGCGGCAAAATTCTTGCTGTCGGTAATGTAGAGGTTGAGTTTCACAATATGCTGCAGGGAGCCATCTGCGGCCTCACAGACGGCATTAAGGTTGCGGAATACCTGATGTGCCTCATCGGCGAAGCTGCCGGAAATCATCTGCTGGGTCTTAGGGTCCAGTCCTATCTGCCCGGACAGATACACCGTATTGTTGACCTTTACCGCCTGTGAGTAGGTTCCGGCTGCCGCCGGAGCCTTGTCTGTTTTGATGATCGCGCGGTTTGGCATGAGGCACTCCATTACTTATTACTATTTGCGGAAGGAAAGCGGGTAAATATAGCCTGCTTTGCGGCAGATGACAGCAGCAGTAGAGCCGGGTAAATGTGGGTAGCTAGTTTCGGCCGGTTACGGTCGCGAGATGCGGATGACCGACGGCAGATTGCGCAGCCTTTTCATCACCCGCGCCAGGTGAACACGGCCGCTGACTTCCAGGGTCAGAGAAATCACGCTGTTGTGCGCGTCCTTCTCGTCCACGTTGATCTGTTCAATACTCGCACCCTCTTCGGTGATACGGGTGGCCAGACGCGCGATAATGCCGCGCTCGGATTCCACCTCCACGCGCACGTCACCGAGGAACTCCCCGCGTACATCTGGCGACCAGTTCACCAGCATCAGGTTTTCCGGGTGTTCGCGGAATTCATTGGTATTGCGACAGGTATCCCGATGTACCACGACACCTTTGCCCGAGCTGATATGGCCGATAATCGTATCCCCGGGAATTGGCCGACAGCAGCGTGCAAAGCTGATCATCATGCCCTCCTGGGCGTCGATGGTCAGCGGTGAGGAGATATTGCTCGCTTCCGCCTCTTCGCTGTGTACAGGTGCCAGCAGTTTGGCTGCGGAGAAGGCAACCTTGTTGCCTAAGCCTATCTCCTCCAGCAGTTTTTCCAGGGTTGCACACTTGGCTTCCTGCAGGCCCTGCTCAATCTGTTCTGGCGTCAGCTCTTCGAGGCGTGTATTGAACTTACCCAGGGCCTTTTCCAGCAGGCGCCGCCCGAGGGCAATGGAGTCGTGGTGGCGCTGGTGCTTGAGGAAGTGGCGAATGGCGCTGCGCGCCTTGGCGGTGACGACAAAGTTGAGCCAGTTGGGATTTGGCTGGGCGTTTCTGCGGGTGAGAATTTCCACTTTTTGCCCACTGGCGAGCGGTTGCGAAAGCGGTGCCAGGCGCTGGTTGATACGCACTGCAACACAGGAATTACCGATGTCTGTATGCACCGAGTAGGCGAAATCTACCGCGGTGGCGCCGGCGGGCAGGTCGACAATCTGTCCCTTGGGGGTGAAGACATAGACTTCGTCAGGGAACAGATCAATTTTGACGTTTTCGATAAACTCGAGGGAATCGCCGGCGCGCTGTTGCATCTCCAGCAGCCCCTGCACCCAGCGGCGTGCGCGTACCTGGCTGGTGCCGCCGGTGTTGATTACCTCGTCACCAGAGGCCTTGTACAGCCAGTGGGCGGCGATGCCGCTGTTGGCCATCTCGTCCATTTCCTTGGTGCGGATCTGCACTTCGATGGGTACCCCGTGCATACCCAGTAACACGGTGTGCAGCGACTGGTAGCCGTTGGATTTGGGGATGGCGACATAGTCCTTGAACTCGGAAATGACCGGCTTGTATAAGCTGTGCATCACACCGAGTACCCGGTAACAGGTGTCCACGCTATCCACAATAATGCGGAAGGCGTACACATCCATAATTTCCTTAAAGGACTTCTTCTTGGTGCGCATCTTTTGGTAGATGCTGAACAGGTGTTTCTCGCGGCCGATCACCAGGGAGCTGATGCCCTCCCGCTGCAGACGCAGTTCTATGGCGTTTTGGATTTTTTCCAGCAGCTCTTTGCGATTACCGCGCGCGGCCACAAGTGCGGCACGCAGGCGACTGGCACGCAGTGGATGGGTGGCAAAAAAGGCGCGATCTTCAAATTCGATACGTACATCGTTCATGCCCAGGCGGTGAGCGATAGGGGCGTAGATTTCCAGGGTTTCGCGGGCGATGCGCTGGCGTTTTTGCGGCTTTAGCGCGCCGAGAGTGCGCATATTGTGCAGACGATCGGCCAGTTTAACCAGAATCACGCGGATATCGCGCGCCATGGCCAGTGCCATTTTCTGGAAGTTCTCTGCTTGCTTCTCCGCGGCGCTATCGGTTTCAAACTGGGTCAGTTTGGAGACGCCGTCGACGATCTCGGCAACCTCACCACCAAACTGTTCTTCCAGCGCGGCCTTGGGTATACCGGTGTCTTCGATCACATCGTGGAGCATGGCCGCCGCCAGGCTCTCGTGATCCATATGCATGCCCGCGAGGATAGTGGCCACTGCCAATGGGTGGGTCACATAGGGCTCACCCGAACGGCGCTGTTGGCCGTCGTGGGCTTGCTCCGCATAGAAATAGGCGCGACGGACTATCTGAATTTGCTCGGGAGGCAGGTATGAGGAGAGGCGGTGGGCCAGACTATCGATGGTGTGCAATGCCGCGTGCGCCTCTCATATAACTCACAAAACTCTCAGTCAGAACGGACTGAAATCAAATATCCTGGTCGGACAGATAGGCCGGAGCTGCCATTGGTGCGGGGGCCTCTTCGCGATCTGGTTGGTCGAGGATGCTCGCATCCACCAAGCCCTCCTCGATTTCGCGCAGTGCGAGTACCGTGGGCTTGTCGTTCTCTTCTGGAACCATCGGATCGTGGCCGCCGGTAGCGATCTGGCGGGCGCGCTTGCTGCCCACGATAACGAGTTCGAAGCGGTTGTCTACGTGCTCCAGGCAATCTTCAACAGTAATACGTGCCATAAACTTTCGGTTCCATTCACTGTGCCCGGGGAGGGCGAATTCTGTTCGGAGGGCCGGTTATTTTACCGGACCGCGGAGTGTACGCAATTCGATCAACCGCCTCAATGGCGTAGCAGTGCCTGCAAGAGCGCACCGTGGCGCTTTTGTTGCTGTAGCAGGCGCTGGCGCTGGGCGGTGAAGATGGAGCGCAGTTCGGTCAAGGCTTGTTCGAAGTCGTCGTTGATGACCAGATAATCAGCTTCTACGTAGTGTGCCATTTCATCGATGGCCTGGTCCATACGGCGTTCGATGACCATTTCATCATCCTGACCGCGGCCGGTGAGGCGATCGCGCAGGGCCTCCTGGGAAGGCGGTAAAATAAAGATACCGATGGTTTCCGGGTGCAGCCGGCGCACTTGTGTAGCGCCCTGCCAGTCGATTTCCAGGATTACATCGCGGCCGCTGGCGAGAATTTCTTCGATACTGCCCTTGGACGTTCCGTAGTAGTTATCACCATACACCTGGGCATGCTCGAAAAAAGCATTTTGATCAAGCATCGCCAGAAACTCTTCCCGCCCCACGAAGTGATAGTCGACACCATTTACCTCGCCAGGGCGCATGGGCCGAGTGGTGTGGGAAATAGAAACGGTGACCTGGGTGTCGCTATCCACCAGCGCTTTCACAAGGCTGGTTTTCCCCGCACCGGAGGGAGCGGATACGGTATAGAGGGTTCCTGTTTGCACAACTGATCCTGTTCGAGGGCAAAGCGTGCATTATAACCGAAGCGGCTACCCGAGCGGAGGCTAGCAGTCGCGGAAGATTGGGTGAAAGGCTAAACCCCGGCCGGAGTTGGGGGGTAGGTGTTGGGAGTTTCAGGAGGCGCTACAAACTGCCACCTGAACCCGGCCGGGATCGCCCAGCGGGAGTTTGTTCAGCCACCACCAAAAATCTGCGGCTGAGACTCACCCCTTGTTGCTAATCGCAAACGACAGCGACTGTATCCTCTTTACCACTGATTGCCAACCACCCCCAGGCCAGAGCACTGATAGTGATATAGGTGGCCAAAATTGGGACAAATTGTGCATTTAACAGTGTCAGCCCCCCGGCATAGAGTGCCAATCGCAGAGGCTCCAGGTACTTTGTCAGTGGGTGGTTGTCGAGGATACGGCCGTTGATCACCAAGCTAAAAACCAAGAGGGCAACAATTGTCAGCAGCGCGCCTGAGGCTAGGCTTTGGTAGTACCACAATAGAGCCAGGGTGGCGGTGGAATAGCATAGATGTTGAGCAAAGGCGTAAAAGCGCAGGCCCCGGCGGATCTGCGGATCAAAGCGCTGGAAGTGCGCCAGGTCGGTGGAGGGTACCGGCATTGCCGCCTCGGCGTCGGCGGGCCGGTAACCGGTGGGGCGGAACCAAAGGGTAAATTTGTCCCACCAGTTTTTTGTGTACCAGGCGTCCTGGGCCATACGTTTCAGATGCTGCAGGTTGGCTGCAAGCGGATCGAAAGTGTTGAGGGGTTTGCGCACACCATAAATACAGGGTTCCTGCTCCAATTCTTCCTGGTAGGTGCCAAACAGCCGGTCCCATAAAATCAGGATGCCGCCGTAGTTTTTATCCACATATACTTGGTTTTGTGCGTGATGCACACGGTGGTTGGAAGGGGTAATCAGCAGCCATTCCATCCAGCGAATCTTGGGGATTTTTTGCGTATGTACCCAGAACTGGTAGATCAGATCGATGGCACCGGCCGCGATCACCATCTCCGCGGGTAGGCCAATGAGTAGGAGGGGCAGGTAGAAAACCCAATCCAGTTGCAAACCACCGCTGGATTGGCGCAGAGCGGTGGTCAGGTTGTAGTCCTCGCTCTGATGATGCACTAAGTGTTCTGCCCAGAATACATTCACTTCGTGACAGAGGCGATGCTTCCAGTAATAGCAAAAATCGTAGGCCAGGACGGCCAGTAACAGATGCCATCCATTGTTCAGGGACCAGTTGAAGCCGACGGCTTGATAATAGGGCTGTAACAGTTGAAAAAGCGGAAGGTAAATTATCAGAAATAGGCTTTTGTAAGTCAGTCCGAGTGTGCGGCTGAGGATACCCGTACTTAAATTACCCAGGGCGTCATTGAGGCGATAAACCCCCCACCCTTTCCAGCGGTCCAGGGCGAGCTCTGTGAGCACGGCGATCAGAAAAAAAGGGATAGCGAAGGTAATTAGATCCACGGCGACCTCTTATTGTTATTGCGCTTTGGTCTACCTCGAACTGTGCCACACAGATCCACTCGGACAAATATTCACAGGAGCTGGATTCCGAAATCCGTCAGTGTTCGCTCGCAAAAATCAGTCTCCCCGCCATAAATCTCTTTAACCTGTTGTTCGTGCAGTGGCCGAATCGAACAACTTCAAGATCATGTGTTCAACTGCTGCACGGTCAGCAGTGGCACGGAGAAAGGTGCGCAGCCCGATCATCTGGACCTGCAATTGTCGGGCAAGCAGGTCTGAATCTGTATCTTCCGACAGCTCCCCATTGGCCATCGCCTCTTCTACATATTGGCGGAATTTGGCCCCATGTGCAGCCAAGAGGGTGCGAGCTTCGCCCAGTAGCTCCTCCTCACTCTCGTCCAGTTCAGAGATGGCCTTGGCCAGCAAGCAGAGCTCATTCGGGGTATCAGCGTCGCCGTCCAATAGTATGTGACGAAAATAAGTGCGCAAGCCACCTATGGTGGTTTTTCCTCCGTCCATACACTGCTGAAGAAGTTCAGTGCGATTCTGGGCATAAAAGCGAAGAGCTTCTTTGAAAAGTCCCGACTTACTGCCGAAAGCAGCATAAATGCTGCCGGGACGCAGGTTGGTGGCCTGCTGTAAGTCACGGGTTGAGGTGGCGTGAAATCCCCTTTGCCAGAATAGCCAGGTTGCCTTTTGTAGAACCTCCTGACGATTGAATTTCGCGGTATTGGCCATACTGCCTCCAATTGAGCGACTGCTCAAATTCTACCCTGCTGGGGGTAATACGCCAATTACCATTTGTTATTGAACGACCGCTCAAAATTCTATAGCCTGAGCTTAGTTGATCGATCGCTCAATTATTTAACCCAGAGAGAGAAGGTAGGTTTAGCGATGAAAGAGTTCCAAGTTTATGATCTCGACAGTGCGCCAGAAGGCAGTAAACCCTTGTTACAGAAATCCATCAAAGCTTTTGGGTCTATCCCCAACCTGCACGGGGTGATGGCGGAGTCGCCCCAGGCCCTGGCGGCCTACCAGGACCTGCATCAGCACTTCATTGATAGTTCATTTAATGCTGAGGAGATGACGGTGGTGTGGCAAACCATCAATGTTGAACACAATTGCCATTACTGTGTTCCGGCGCATAGTGCAATTGCCAAGGCTATGAAAGTGGATGATGCAATTAACGAAGCGTTGCGTAACAAAACTCCTCTACCTACCAAAAAGCTCGAGGTGTTGAGAGATACTACTTTGGCGATTGTACGTGAGCGCGGAGTGGTATCTGATCAGGTATTGGAGCGCTTTTATGGTGCCGGTTATAACCGGCAAAATATGCTGGACATTATTGTCGGCGTTGCGCAGAAAGTGATGAGCAATTACATCAATCACCTTGCCGATACACCGGTAGATGCCCAATTTGTTTCTTTTGTACGTTAATTTGGCTGGTGCTGTTGTGGGAGAGTGAGAAAAAGGCCGGCCTATGCCGGCCTTTTTCTATGGCGGTAAGTTCAGTTTGCCACTTAAGGTGCGGCTTCGGCTTCTAGAGTTGCACCTGTATAGGATCTGTAGCCGTATACGGTGATAGTCCAGGTACCTGACTGAGGATTACTGATGGTGCAGCTCTCATTATTGTTCGAATTCCCGGAAGTGCATGCCCATTGTGAAGAATTGCTATGCCCCACGTACAAGTCTGCATCACCCTCGCCACCGTACATCTGCACGTTCAGGGAGGAGGTGCCTGATCCCACTTCGATAGTGAAGTCCCTCCGGCTGCGCCAGCCGCCGGAGAGGTTGGTTTCCGTCCAGCTGGCACCAGTGCCATCACCGCCATCACCGTCACCATCACCACCACTATTGCCGCCAGTGGCCATGGCCACTGCCGCTGCGGCATCGACAATACCTGCACCGCAGCCGCTGCAGGAGGCCGGGAAGCTACGTGCTGTGGTGGTCAGAATAGACTCGACGTCGTCCGGGGTGAGGCTGGAATTCACTGAATAGAGCAGCGCGGCGGCACCGGCCACGTGAGGCGCGGCCATACTGGTGCCCTGCATGTAAACGTAGCTATCGCTACCGGCGACGGTAGCACCGCTATTGTGCGTGGAGAGGATCCCATCGGGGTCGTTAGAAAAACTCTGTGCCCCCCCCGGTGCCGCAATGTCAACCACGCTGCCGTAATTAGAGAAGTAAGAGCGACCGCCATTACGATTGGTGGACGCAATTGTAATCACCCCATTACAGCTCGCGGGGCTGTATTGGCTCGCGTTATCCGTTTCATTACCAGCGGCAACAACTACGGTAGCGCCGAGACCGCGCGCGGTATTAATGGCATTTTGCGTGGTGGTGTCGCAGCTACCGCCACCGCCGAGGCTCAGGTTGAGTACCTGGGCTGGGTTGGTGTTGGTTGGCAGACCACTGACAGAACCGCCGGCACCCCAGATGATGCCGTCGGCGATATCCGAGGTATAGCCACCGCAGCGGCCGAGCACGCGAATGGGGACAATCTTAGCTTTGTAGGCGACGCCTGCAATGCCCATATTATTGTTGGAGACCCCTGCGATAGTGCCGGCTACATGGGTGCCGTGCCAGCTGCTGTCACTTTCAGAGGGGATACGCGGATCGTCGCCACAGGCCTTATCGGTGTACCAGTCGCCCGGATCGGTGGCATCGCTATCGCGACCGTCGCCATCCACGGAGACAAAGGTGTCGGAAATCATGTCGTAGCCCGGCAGTATATTGCCTACCAGATCGGGGTGAGGGCGGTAACCAGTATCGAGGACAGCGACAACAGCACCTTCGCCCTGGGTTACATCCCAGGCGGCGGGTAGGTTCAAGCCACCGGTGGATTCGAAGTAATGCCATTGATTGAGGTAGCTGGGGTCGTTAGGCACCGCCATAGCGCGCATAATCCGGTCCGGCTCGGCATACTCCACATCCGGGTCCTGTTTGAGGCGGCTAATAATCGCGTTGATTTCCGCCTTATTTTTGCGTCCTTCCAGGCGCATTACTTGTGCTCCAGTGGCCATGCGGCGCAGGTGGCGCATCTTGTGACCGGCACGACGTGAGGCCTTGTCCACCGTCTCCTTGGCCATGGTCGCGGTCCGACCGGCCTTGGCGCTCTCTTTATATTTGACGATGATCCGATCGGTGAACAGCTGATTGTCGGTTTCCTGAGCCTGGGCGGCGAAGGGGGTCGTACACAACAGTGAGAATATGCTCGCTAGGGCCGTCTTTTGCAGCAAACCTTTCAGTGGTGATGTCATTATTGTTATTTCTCCAAAATTGTTGTTAACCGGTTGTCGGCCGCTATTGCGGCAAACCGGTCACTCCTGAGTAGCCTTCCGGGTAACAGAAAAAAATCTATCAACCGAGCGCTCCAAATAAACCCAAAATGGGGAATTGGCAGCTAAAGAAAGCAATTTTGGTACCAGAATTTCAATCTGGTACGAATGTATAACGATGTCGAAATCATTGTCCTCAGCCGAGACACGACAACTTATGTGTCTTAAAGCGACAAATTTATAAAATTTGAGAAATAAGTCCGATATTGAAAATTTATCTATCGGAAAAATGTGTCGTAGTTCGCAGGGGACGTGTTGAGGGGAGCGTGAAAAACCCTAAAAGAAAACGATCAAAATTTTTCTTTTAGGTAGGAATTCACGTTTTGTCTTTGGGGGCTTTGTAACCCTGGATGTTTCGATCTACGGGATCAAGGCCTTTTTTTCTGCATCGGTGCCTGGCGGAGAGAGGATGAGCTTTTCATCAGGAGATAAAGGGCGTTTGGATGTTTCTTAAAAATGCCATTGGAGCATTCATATTTTTTCTGTTGGAAAATTATATGAATTCTACGGAGTGCCCGCTGCGTGTGACGACCCTAAATGTTGAATAGCTCGTGATTCAGGTTTGGGTTCAATTTACCGGGCCATGCTGTAACTAGGGGCGTGTGCCCAAAATTTCGCAGCTAATACGCCGAAAATAAAACCAAAGAGGTGCGATTCCCAAGAGATATAATTTCCTTGCGGTAGCACGCCAAAAATAAGGCCGCCATAAACCAATCCTACAAAAATCGATATGATTAATCGACTGAAGTGCTTACTGATAAATCCGGCCAGTAGTAAAAACCCTAAGTAGCCATAGACTACGGAACTTGATCCCAAGTGGTTTCCGCCTCTAGCAAAAAGCCAAACGGCAAGCCCGGTGGCAACAATAATGGTCAGTGTCACTTTCAGGTAGGTTTTAACTCCGTACTGTAATACTAAAAAGCTAAAAACACACAGGGTAAATATGTTTGATAGAAAGTGCCAAATACTACCGTGCAGCAAGGGAGCGGAAAAAATATGGGGTAGATGATTGAGAGATCTTGGGATCAGACCAAAATAGTTTAGCGATCGGCCAGTCAGTATATTGACTATTTCAATCGTGGCTAATACTAAAAATATAGCCCCAACCCATTTAATATTCTTTCGCATACGTTTTGCTATTTATTTAGAGGCGGGATAGATAGTGGAAAGGTTCTCTCGAAGAGTGTGAGTTTGGGGCTTTCATTTGTATTCTGAAAGCCCCTATTACTTTCTTACTCAATATTCTGCACTTGCTCGCGCATCTGCTCAATCAGCACTTTCAGCTCTACGGCGGCTTGGGTCGTGTCAGTCACAATGGATTTTGACGAAAGGGTATTGGCCTCGCGATTAAATTCCTGCATCAGGAAATCCAGGCGGCGACCAATGGCGCCGCCACCGGCGAGTACACGGCGGGTTTCTGCTGTGTGGGCACTGAGACGATCCAGCTCCTCATCCACATCGGCCTTTTGCGCGAGAAGTACAATCTCCTGCTCCAGGCGGTCTTTGTCCAGGTCGACAGAGAGTTCCTCCAGGCGGGTGCGCAGTTTTTCCCGCTGAGCTTCCAAAATTTGTGGCAACAGCTGGCGCACCAGGGCAACCTGCTCCTCGATACCTTTGAGGCGGGCTTCGATAAACTTGGCCAGTTCTGCGCCCTCGCGCTCGCGGTTTGCACGCAGCTGTTCCAGCGCCTCGCGAAAGGCGTGCAATATTGTGGCGGACTGTTGCTTGGTATCGGCTTCCGGTTCGCTGATCACGCCGGGCCACTGCAGGATTTGTAAAGGGTTGAGTGGTTGGGTGTCCTCACTGGCGGCCACCTGTTTGGCGGCGTGAACCAGTGCCTGTGCCAGTGGCTGGTTGATTTCGAGGCCAGTGCTTTCCACGCTGTTGGCTTTTACCGTAAGGGTGAGTTCCAATTTTCCGCGGGATAAATTTTTGCGCAAAATATCGCGCAGCTGAGCTTCCAGGGGACGCGCGACTTCGGGTAGGCGAAAATGGGGTTCCAGGTAGCGGTGGTTAACCGAGCGCAGCTCCCAAATGGCGGTTCCAGTGGCATAGGTGGCTTCGGCGCGGCCGAAAGCTGTCATGCTTCGCACCTTGTTCTGTTCCCGGTTATTGGCCATTGCTGATCCCCTGCAGGCGTATTTATCGGCCCGGCATGATAGCACAGCGTTCGGATATCTATGTGGGGGTATATAATGCTGGGCTTTCATTCATTGTCTGAGGTGAGCTATGCAGCGTCCCAGTGGTCGCGCAGCCGCGCAATTGCGTCCGATTAAAATAACCCGAAACTATACCCGCCACGCCGAAGGCTCTGTGCTGGTGGAGTTCGGCGATACTAAAGTCCTTTGCAATGCCTCAGTATCGAGTGAAGTGCCGCGCTTTTTACGCGGTCAGGGCAGCGGCTGGATCACCGCTGAGTACGGCATGTTACCGCGCTCTACGGGCTCGCGAATGCCCCGTGAAGCTGCCAAGGGCAAACAGAGTGGCCGCACCGTAGAAATTCAGCGCCTGATTGGCCGCTCTCTGCGTGCGGCGGTGGACTTGGAAAAACTCGGCGAAAACCAGATCACCATAGACTGCGATGTGATCCAGGCCGATGGCGGTACTCGTACTGCGGCGATCACGGGCGCTTGTGTGGCACTGGTAGATGCGCTGCGACACATGCAAAGGGAAAAATCCCTCGATAAAGATCCATTACTCAATCTGGTCGCTGCTGTTTCTGTAGGTATTTACGATGGCGAGCCGGTGCTGGATTTGGATTATCCGGAGGACAGCACGGCCGATACCGACATGAATCTGGTGATGGCGGCGGACGGTGGCATGATCGAGGTTCAGGGGACGGCGGAGGGCAAGCCTTTCACCGAGAAGGAATTTGCGCAGATGCTGGGGCTGGGCAAGGCGGGTATTGATGAATTGATCGCCCTTCAGCAAGAGGCGCTGGATCAATAGTAAGTTGGCGGTACGCCATTACCCCTTTGGGGATAACACAATCCGCTGATTGGCTCTGCGAATCAGCGGATTGAAGGCGCCCGGAGCGCCCTGACCCCAGAATAGTTACACTTCGATATCGTAATCCATCATCACTGGCAGGTGACTTGAAAAATTTACGTTTTTATTGATCGCGCCGTATTCGATACGGTTTTTCAGGCCGTGTGACACGATCTGCATATCGGTGCGCCAGCCATCGCCCTCGCCCACCACACCGCTGGGCCACCAGCTAAATTCATCAGTGTCTTTGACTACGCGGCGGAAGGCATCGACATAGCCGATTTCATTGAACAGTTGGTCCAGCCAGCGTTGTTCATGGCGCATAAAGCCGGGATTGTCCTGGTGATCGGACCAGTTCTGCACATCGGCGCGGCGGTGTGCCATGCCCCAGTTACCGCAGAAAATAAAATCCCGGCGCTTGCGACTGATTTTATGGAGATGCGCCTGCATATCGTCGAAAAACTGAACTTTTTTCTCCAGCGATGCCTCGTCGGTGGCCACTGGGGCGAGTAGGGATCCGACACTCAAGCGCTCAAAGTCCGCCTGTAAATAACGCCCGTACATATCCTCGCCATTGGCAAAACCCATGCCGAAAATAATCGCTTTGGGTTGGCTGCGAGTATAGATCGCCACGCCGTTTTCATGGGGCGTTCCCGAGTCGAAGAAATAGCTGTAATAGCCATCGGGGTGGAATATCGGGTGGTCGAGATCGGGCTCCAGGGCACGGAGGTCCTGTAGGCAGATGATATCTGCATCCTGCTCGGCCAACCAATCGTAAAGGCCGCGTTGTGCGGCCTGATGAATGCCGTCAACAGACAAGCTCACTATTCGCATTATTAGCCCCTTACCAGCGGACTGTGTATCATTAGAAACATTATTTGCATGCCTATCCCCGGAAATGCTACGGGGAGGTCTCCCTTCACCTTAGCTAATAGTTAACAATTTTCCATGCAGCAATATCAGCGCAATTTTATCCAACTGGCCCTGGATCATCAGGTGTTGTGTTTTGGTGACTTCACTCTGAAGTCAGGCCGTCAAAGCCCTTATTTTTTCAATGCCGGCCGTTTCCACACCGGTGCGGCATTGGCCGCACTTGGGCAGGCCTATGCCGAGGCGATTATCGCTTCGGGAGTGGAATTTGACGTCATTTTTGGGCCGGCTTACAAGGGTATCCCGCTGGGTGCGGTGACTGCCGTGGCATTGGCACAAAAGGGCATTGATAAGCCTTTCTGTTACAACCGCAAAGAGGCCAAGGATCACGGCGAAGGCGGAACCTTAGTGGGTGCGCCGCTTAATGGCAAGGTTTTGATTATCGACGATGTAATTACCGCGGGCACTGCCGTGCGTGAAGTAATGCAAATTATCGAATCCCATAGTGCCGAGGCGGCCGGAGTGGTGATTGGTTTGAACCGCCAGGAAAAAGCCAGTGAGGATTGTGAATTCTCCGCTATTCAGCAGGTCGAGCGACAGTTTAATATCCCGGTAGTCAGCATTGTGCAGCTGGACAACATTATCAGTTTCCTCGAGCAGGAATCTCAAGACAGCGAGACTCTGCAAAAAATTGTGAATTATCGGCAGCGTTACGGCGTAACGGGTTAATAAAATAGTCCACCGTCCTAACGGGCCGCACCACTTAGTGAGAAGAGCGATGCGAATCGCCCCTATAGCGCGCTTACTGTTCACCGTTACTCTGCTGCTTAGCACCCTGGCGAATGCCGCGGGTAGTGGGCAGGTGCTCTACCGCTATACCGATGAGCAGGGCATTACGGTGCTCAATGAAGCGATCCCACCGGGGTATGTGGCCCGGGGCTACGAGATTCTCAATTTCTCTGGCCGGGTGATCGAGGTGGTTCCGCCGCAACTGAGTCCGGAAGAGTACGAGGCGCAGCGCCAACAGCAAGCGCGTGAAGAAGCGGATCGCAAGTTGCTCAAGCGCTACAACAGCCTTGCCGACATAGAGAGTGCGCGCAAACGCAAGCTGGCAATTGTCGAGCAGGATATGGCAATTATGCACTCAAATATCACCAGCCTCAGTCGCCAGGTCGCCCAGGAAGAGGCGCAGGCAGCACGCACTCAGCGCGGGGGCCGCGAGGTGGCCCCTGAGCTTCTACAGCGTATCGCCGATTTGCAAAAAGAAGTTTCCGTTTTGCGTGAGAGACTCCAGCGGAGGGCTGAGGAGGAGAGTTCCATCGCGGCGGAGTTCGACAAGGCCGCGGCCCGCTACGCGGAAATCACCTCCAGGACCTGAGTATTTGCGGACTTTCCCTTGCATTGCACAAGTGCGTGTCCGCTTATCCCTATCCCACTGAATTGTTAACGAGTGCAGTCGCGCAGCCAGTTATGTTACCTGGCTGCAGCGACGGTTTCGCGGAAAAAGCCGGAGGTCAGTACCGGCCACTGCTCGGCCCAGTACTCGGTGGGTTTGCGTTTAAAACCGCTGCGCACATATTGCACGATGCGACCCTCAGCGCTGGCCAGCAACAGGTTGGCGGCACCACCCAGGGGCAGTGTCGGGCGCAGGTGCTCGCGCAGTTCCGCCTCGCGCAGAATCTGGCGAATCTGGGTTTCCAGACGATCGAATAGTTGCAGGATACGCCCGTGCAGGCGCTCGGTCTCGCCGGTTAACGCATCGCCCGTCAGCAGGCGAGTAATGCCCGGATTGCGCTCACAGAATGCCAAGAGAAGGTGCAGGATTTTCTGGCAACGCTCCAGCGCCGAGGGCTCCTCCTGTAGGATCAGTGCGATACGGCTGAAAATGGTCTCCTCGATAAATTCTATTAGACCTTCAAACATTTTTGATTTACTGGGGAAGTGGCGGTATAGCGCCGCTTCAGAAAAGCCAACTTCCTTGGCTAGGGCTGCAGTTGTAATACGTGCGCCGGGACTGGCCTCCAGCATATGTGCCAGAGCTTCCAGTATTTGTTGACGCCGATTGATTTTTTCGCTGCTCATTGACTGCCTTTAGTCCACTTGGGGGGGCGGACGGTGGTTTTTGCTCTTGTCGCCTTAATATTACGGCGGCGGAATCCTACCCATTCGTACGTCTGTCTTCAATTGCCAAGCGCAAATACGCGGCGGCTTTATGTCTCACTATTGGTAATCAATGTGCCGACCCCGGTATCGGTAAATATTTCCAGCAGCACTGCGTGGGGTACCCGCCCGTCAATGATGTGGGCAGAAGTAACCCCGCCTTTAACGGCATCCAAAGCACAGGTAATCTTGGGTAACATGCCACCGTAAATGGTCCCGTCTTCAATCAGGCCCTCTACCTGGGGCGTGGTCAGGCCGGTGAGAACCTCCCCCTCTTTGTCTTGCAGCCCTGCCACGTTGGTCAGCAGCATCAACTTTTCAGCTTGCAGGCACTCGGCAATCTTGCCGGCCACCAAATCGGCATTAATGTTGTAGGAAACTCCCTCTTTGTCGACGCCAATGGGAGCGATCACCGGAATAAAGTCACCTCGGGTGAGCATGTTGATTACGTCGGTATTGACCTTTTCCACTTCGCCGACCTGGCCGATATCAATAATTTCAGAGGCGTGTAGACCTGCGCTCTCATTTTTTCGGGAGAGCTTGCGCGCCTCAATCAACAAGCCGTCTTTACCGGTCACGCCCACAGCGCGGCCACCATTTTTGTTGATCAGATTGACGATTTGCTTGTTGACGGTGCCTCCCAGAACCATTTCCACCACGTCCATCGTCTCGCTGTCCGTCACCCGCATGCCGTCGACAAAGCGAGATTCGATATTGAGCTTGTTCAACAGTTGTCCAATTTGTGGGCCGCCCCCATGTACCACCACAGGATTCATACCAACCAGCTTCATCAGGATAATGTCGCGGGCAAAACTGTTTTGCAGCTCGGAATCCACCATGGCGTTACCACCAAACTTCACCACTACGGTTTTATTGGTAAATTGCTGGATATAGGGCAGGGCCTCGTTCAAGACCTGGGCGACGCGCAGTGCGGACTTCTTATCGAGGGACATGGCAATTCCTTTCTGGTGGAGTGCGAATGGGTGGACTCTCCCTGCCACCGACTCGACGTAAAGATACCGCGCAGCTGTGCGGATTTTCTTGAGCAAAATACACCGATGTTGAACCGGTGGCGGCACCTGCCTGTGCCGCGTGGGATTGAAAAAGCACTCGCTAGTCGAGCAATTCCCAGTTGGGAACCACAACCGTTGGAGCAATTTTCTTTAATTGTTCCATGACTATTTGGCGAATGCGCTCCAGGGCTTCTTTATTCTCTGCCTCGAAGCGTAGCGTCAGGGCGCTAGTGGTGTTGGAGGCGCGAACCAGCCCCCAGCCATCGGAAAATTCGATGCGCAGACCATCAATGGTATTGATATCCGCATTGGCGAAATCGCCCTGCTCGCGCAGCTGCTCAATCAGTGAAAATTTCTCCTGCTCGTCGACCGGTAGCAGTATTTCCGGAGTGCTCTCCATTGTTGGTAGGGAGTCGAGGAGTTCATCCAGGCTCTGTTCGCGTAGGGCCATGATTTCGAGAAGGCGCGCAGCTGCGTAAATGCCATCGTCAAAACCAAACCAGCGGTCGCGGATAAAAATGTGCCCGGAAAGCTCGCCGCCGAGGATTGCTTTGGTTTCGAGCATTTTGGTTTTCATTGGAGCGTGGCCGGTTTTCCACATTACCGGGCGGCCACCGTATTGGCTCACCAGTTGCTCGAGGCTGCGGCTGCTCTTCACATCGAAGACAATATTTTCTCCGGGGTGGCGCCCCAGGATATCCCGTGCCAGCAGCATGACCAGTTGATCTGCCCAGGCGATGCGCCCACTACAGGAGATCAGAGTCACGCGATCGCCATCGCCATCCAGGGCTACGCCGAGGTCCGCACCGGTTTCGGCCACCTTGTCGATCAGCGCCTTAAGATTTTCTGGGCGCGAAGGGTCGGGTGGGTGATTGGGAAAGTCCCCGTCCACTTCGCAAAAGAGTGGTGTTACCGCGCAGCCTAGTTGCTCGAACAGGCGCGGCGCCAGTGCCGAGGTGGCACCGTTGCCCGCATCCACCACCAGGTGCGGTTGCCCGGCCAGGGCTACGTTGTTGAAGATCTCATCGATATACTTGTCGGTAATATCCTGTTCGCGATTACTGCCTTCACCACTCTGGAAGGGCCCCTGCTGCATCAGCTGGTGCAGGCCCTGGAGCTTTTCCTCAGCCAGTGGGCGGCCTTTGAGTACGATCTTGAAGCCATTGTACTCGGCTGGGTTGTGGCTCGCGGTTACCATGACGCCGCTGCTGGTGTTCTTTCCTTTGGCGCAGGCGTAGTAGAGCAGCGGAGACGGTACCAGGCCCAAATCGATGCTGTTGCAGCCGCTATCGAGAATCCCCTCCTTCAAGCAGCTGCTGAGCAGTGCACTGCTGTTGCGGCCGTCTCGCCCCACCAGCAGAATTTTTTCGCCGGCGTGTTGCGCCAGCGTGCCGAGGGCGCGCCCCAGTTGGTAGGCAAAGGGCTCGTCGAGCTCATCACCGGCGATGCCGCGAATATCGTATGCGCGAAAAACCTGCAGGGGAAACTCGGGGGTGAGAGGATGCCGTGGCTTGCCCGAGGCCTCGGGGGCGTTTTCAGCGGCACGGCTGTCAACACCCTGCGGCGGGGCCTCTGGGGCGATGCTGGGCGCTGAAGCCAGGCCCTCGGGCAGGGCTTCTCCCTCCAGCGGGTCGCTGGGCACTGGAAGTTTTTCGCCGCTGGCTTTTGCATCGCGTTGGCTGCGTTCCCAGGGCGCGCGGCGGTCGCGGGGCAGGAAGCGAATTAACAGCAGTAGGGTTAGCAGCAACCCGGCGCCGGCGGCAAGATAAATCCACAGTAACGGCAGGCTGTGCTGCTGGGTAAACGCGCTGGAGGGGCTGAATTGCACTCGCAGATAACTATTTTGAAGAGCTACCGAGCTGTTGAACCCACTGCCCTGCCCGCTGCGCCAAAGGGTTTGCTCCGCGGCGTCAGGGAATTTTTGAATGAGTTGGATTTGCCCGTGGCTTTTATCGAGAGCCTCCAAAAACCTCTGTAAAATGCGGAAGGGCTGGCTGACCAGTAGTTGCTCACCGGCCAAGTTCATTACATTGTGCAGTTGCCAGCTGTTATCGATGCCGGTGCGCAGTATTTCCAGTGGTTGTTGGGCGCCCTGTCGAGCGCGTTTGAGCAGGTCCACCAGGGCGAAGTTCAGGGTTGGGTTTGCGCCTGCGCCCACGCGAACTTGCGGTGTTGAAAATACCTGTGTCCTCGACTGTTCTGGCCACTGTGCTGTTTGCAGCAAGTTCTCAACGGTTTGCCCGCTTTCCTCGATTCGCTGCAGTTGCCGTGCGCGCTCGCTCAGGCGTGCGTTCACACTCTGCGCAAATGCTGCCCCCTGTACCTGGGCTGCCGCCTGCACCTGGGCCTGGTTGTAGGGACTGACGATATGCTCGATGATTAAATAGGCTCCACAGAGCCAGGCGACAGCGGCCAGCAGAGAAGGTAGTAACAGCCCTTTGTGCAATAGCGTGTCGCCTTGAATTTTTTTGTTGGAAGCCACGGATTTTCCTGTCGATAACTCTTTTTACGGCTGCGCTTTTGCGGCAATTATCTCAATTAATTGCCGAGCCAGGTCGGCCTTTAGGGCCTGGGGCAAGTGTGTACTGCTATGGCGATCGATCACAGTGACCGCATTGCGATCACTGTTAAAGCCGCTGTTAGTGCTGCTCACATCATTGGCGATAATCATATCGAGGTTTTTGCGCTGTAGTTTGTCCTGCGCATAGTGTTCAACCTGTTGGGTCTCCGCGGCAAAGCCGACAGTGAAGGGGCGCCGCTGGCTGCGCGCGGCGATACCGGCGACGATATCCGGGTTTTTTACCAGGGCGATGGCGCTCTCGTCGCAGCCTTCGCGCTTTTTGATTTTCTGTTCTGCCATAGTGGCGGGGCGAAAGTCGGCGACGGCGGCGGCACCGATAAAAATATCGCAGAGATCGGCCGCGCGCTCGGCGGCTGCGCGCATATCCCGCGCATCGACTACGTCGACCCGCTTCACCTGCGCGGGGGTAGCGAGATTTACGGGCCCTGCAATGAGGGTCACTTGAGCGCCGGCTCTCTGGGCAGCCTCGGCCAGGGCGAAGCCCATTTTACCGGAGCTGTGGTTACTCAGATAGCGCACAGGGTCGAGGGCTTCGCGGGTCGGACCGGCAGTGATTACCACGCTTTTACCGCGCAGGCAGTCGCTGCTGCCGCTGAGCAGGGATTCGGCCTGTTGAGCCAGGTCGGCGGGCTCGAGCATGCGCCCAGGGCCAACATCGCCGCAGGCCTGGCTGCCGGCTGCGGGTCCCCACAGTTGCACCCCGCGCTCGCGCAGGGTCTGCGCATTGACGGCGGTGGCCGGGTGGCGCCACATGGCCTGGTTCATGGCTGGGGCCAGAGCTACGGGCGCCTCGCTGGCGAGGCACAGGGTCGTGAGCAGGTCGTCGGCCATACCGCAGGCCAGTTTTGCCATGACCTGGGCGCTGGCGGGGGCGATCAAGATCAGCTCGGCCCATTTGGCCAGCTCGATATGTCCCATGGCGGCCTCCGCTGCCGGGTCGAGGAGGTCGGTGTGTACCGGGTTGCCGGACAGGGCCTGGAAGGTTAGCGGCTGCACAAACTCACGTGCGCCGGCGCTCATCACCACCCTCACCTGGGCGCCGCGATCTTTCAGGCGGCGAACCAGGTCGGCGCTCTTGTAGGCGGCAATACCGCCACTGATACCCAAAAGTAGGCGTTTATCGGCCAGCGAGGACATAGATACAGTTTCCGATTGTATGCGAGCGGGTTAGATTAGCATTTATGCGTCTGCACTTCCTAAGGCGGAGAATAGACGCGAAAAACGTGGTTGGGGTGTTGGGGGGAGAGTGTTCACAGAAAAAGGGTGTCAGGGAAGACGGAGATAGGCCTATGAAGATCAAGGATTGGCCGGCGGCAGAAAGGCCCAGGGAGAAACTGCTGGCGAAGGGCGCCGGAGCGCTGTCGGATGCGGAATTACTGGCCATATTTCTGCGTGTGGGTCTACCGGGAGTTTCCGCGGTAGACCTGGCGCGCGGCCTATTGAGCGAGTTTGGTGGCTTGCGCGCACTGCTGGAAGTGAATAGAGAGCAGTTTTGCCGCGCACGCGGGCTGGGAGACGCCAAATTTGTGCAACTGCAGGCGGCGCTGGAGATGGCGCGGCGTCACCTCGCCGAGGTCGTGCAGCAGGGCAGCGCGCTATGCAGCCCCGCAGCGGTACGCGACTATCTGGCCATGCAGTTGCGCCACCGGCGCCGGGAGGTTTTTTGCTGCCTGTATCTCGATACCCAACACCGCGTTATTACCTTCGAGGAATTATTCGAGGGCACGCTCAATGCAGCCAGTGTCTACCCCCGTGAGGTGGTGCAGGCCGCCCTTTACCGGGGTGCGGCGGCGGTGATTTTGGCGCACAACCACCCCTCGGGGGTCAGCGAGCCCAGCCAGGCAGATATTTGGATTACCGAGCGTTTGGTCCAGGCCCTGGAGCTGGTGGATGTCAAAGTGTTGGATCACCTGATCGTGGGCGAGGGCAGGGCCCTCTCCTTTGCCGAGCAGGGACTGCTGTAGTCTGGTCGCGATTGATACAGAAGTGCTGTACAAAACTTGCTCCCTAGGGGCTCTTTTGGTATAAAACGCCGCTCTTTGCGGCCGGGCCAGATTCTGCACAGGTTCCGCCGCCATCCAGGAACCGGATTAGAATCCCGATTTTTAAGTTCCCGCACTACCTTTCCCTCTTCAGGATTGGAGCCAAGCGGGCACAAGCGTTTTGAAGAGGCCAACAGATGTCCAAGGTATGTCAGGTAACCGGTAAGCGTCCGGTAACCGGAAACAATGTATCCCACGCCAAGAACCGCACCAAGCGTCGCTTTGTGCCAAACCTGCACAGCCACCGTTTCTGGGTTGAATCCGAGAAGCGCTTCGTGAAACTTCGTGTTTCTGCGAAAGGTATGCGCGTTATCGATAAGAAAGGTATCGATACTGTTTTGGCTGAGCTGCGCACCCGCGGCGAAAAAGTGTAACTGGCTGTATCCAGCTAACTGATTGGAGATTGAGCAATGCGTGAGAAGATTCGTCTGAATTCCAGCGCCGGTACTGGCCACTTCTACACCACTACCAAGAACAAGCGCAACATGCCTGAGAAGATGGAGATTAAAAAGTACGATCCCGTTGTTCGCAAGCACGTTATGTACAAGGAAGGCAAAATCAAGTAATTGCCCTTCGCGTACTCGTAGAAAAAGCCCGGTATACGCCGGGCTTTTTTGTTTCCGATTGCCGGGGCACCCCGCGCCGTAAGATAAAAGATGCCTGAACTTCCCGAAGTAGAAACTACATGTCGCGGCCTTGCACCTCACCTGGAGGGACACAAGGTGCGATCTGTACAGGTGCGCCAGCCGCGCCTGCGCTGGCCGGTGGACCCGGACTTCGCCAAGCACATAAAGAACGCGCGTATTCTCAAGCTGGAGCGTCGCGCCAAGTATCTGTTGGTTCACACCGATAGGGGTTGCGCTATCTGGCATTTGGGTATGTCCGGGAGCCTGCGCCTGATCCAAAGCGAGGAGCGGGCCGAGAAGCACGACCATATCGACTGGCGCCTCGACAGTGGTCTGGTCCTGCGTTATAGAGACCCGCGCCGTTTTGGTGCGCTGCTATGGACTGCGGGAGACCCGCTGAGCCACGATCTGCTCAGCCATTTGGGCCCCGAGCCTCTGTCGGAGGCGTTTACTGGCGACCACCTGTTCTCATCTTCCCGCAGGCGCAAGCAGTCGGTGAAAACCTTCATCATGGATGGTCGTATTGTGGTGGGAGTGGGAAACATTTATGCCAGTGAATCTCTGTTCCTGGCGGGTATCCGTCCCGATCGCGAGGCCGGATCCATATCCCGGGCCCGCTATCTGCGCCTGGCTGAGGTAATCCAACAGGTATTGAGGCGCGCTATTGCCCAGGGCGGCACCACCCTGAGGGACTTTATCGGTGGCGATGGCCAGCCGGGTTATTTTGCCCAGGAACTCAATGTCTACGGCCGCGCGGGACTGCCCTGCCCCACTTGTGGGCGCCCGGTGCGCGATATCACTCTGGGGCAGCGCAATACCTTCTTCTGCGTCCACTGCCAGCGCTGAATTGGGGCGGTGATGGGGAGTTACTACTAGTATCAAAGTATTGCTGTCTGTGGAGATGGCCTGTGGTATTGGTACTGCCTTTTCTCACCGTTCTGATTGCCGCCTGGTATATATGGAAGCGCCGCCAGCGCACCGCCACCGTGTGGTGGCTGCTAACCATGGTGATCTACATCATCTGGTTCATTTATCAGTCGACCAATACGCTGAATCTCTCCTTCTAGTCAGAGTGTCGCTATGGTGTATATGGTTCGAAGACTCGATGCCCTAGCCCTCCTCGTGCTTACGGCGGTCCTCTGGGGCGCGTTTCTTATTGAACTGTATCAGCATCAACTGCCCTGCCCTTTGTGCCTGTTACAGCGCGTCGCTTTTACGATGGCGGGTTTGGGCCTGCTGATGAATCTGCGTTTCGGCGTGCGCCCTGCCCACTATGGGGTTGTGATTCTGTCGAGTATTGCCGGCTTGGTCGCTGCTGGGCGCCAGGTGCTGTTACATATCGTGCCCGGTGATCCCGGTTTTGGAGAGCCCTTTCTCGGCCGGCACCTCTATACCTGGGCGGCCCTGGCATTCTTTGGCTTACTCGCTTACTGCGGAGTCGCGTTAATGCTGGGCTTTTTGCGGCGCAATCTCTCCCCGCGCCGATTTACCTTCCCTGAGAAATTTATTGCCATAGCGTTTCTTACTATCGCTATGGCGAATTTGGTTAGTACTCTGCTTGAGTGTGGTCTCGGCCCCTGTGTCAGCGGCTCATTCGGCTATCACTGGCTCTGGCCCATAGGGTGAGCGGCCGGTGAAGCGGTTATCTCATTGTGCGAGTGGACATGCCTGAGTTTTTGTTTGGGAAGGGATATGCGCCTGCTGTGTTTTTTATCGATATTTTTACTGTTGTCTTGCGACCCCCGGGAAAAGCGCGCGGCTCTCGACAGTACTCTCACACAGCCCGCGCAGCTTATTTTGCGCAATGCCACAATTTATACCGTGGACAGGGCCCGATCCCTGGCATCGGCTATAGCGATCAGAGATGGACGTATTGCCTTTGTCGGCAGTGAGAAAGGTGTAGAAGCATACATCGGGCCAAAAACAAACATTAAGGACCTGGATGGCAAGCTGGTATTGCCGGGTTTTTTCCAGCGGGTAAAAGTCCGTGGTAGTGCCGGGAAAATTAATTTGTTTTCAGGCAAATCTATAGAGGACTATTGCCTGTCGGTATCGCGCTATATTCGGGAAAATCCCCAACAGCAGGTAATTGTTGGGGAGGGCTGGAATATGCAAGCCTTTTCCGGCGAGCCTCCACACAAGGGAATCCTCGATCAAATCAATGATCTTATCCCTATTATTTTATTTTCCTCAGATGGCAATAATATCTGGACAAATTCGGAGGGATTGGCCGCTGCTGGAATCGACAGTGATACTGAGAATCCGCGTGGTGGAGTTATAGAAAAAAATGAACACGGTCTCGCCACTGGTTGGTTGCACGGACGCGGTGCTAAGGACCTATTGCAGAGATTAATACCAGAAAATTCAAGTAGTAACTATCGTGATGATCTGTTGCGTATACAGCGTTTGGCAACTAGGAATGGGATTACCACGCTTTATGAAGCAGCTTTGCACTCTGTGGATGAGATTTCGTGGAAAAATTATAAGGATCAATTATCAACAATCGGTGCGATGGATATACGCCTGCGCACTTCTTGGCCGGTTTCCGCGGATTTTACCGATAAAGAATTCTTACTACTTCAGCAGAGAATCGGACAAATACGCAGTGATGACTTCAGTGTTGATTCAGTCAGTTTTATCGGTTGGGCTGCGGAAATTGCTGAGACGCAGAATGTGAAGGATCGAGCTGCATCACAGGATTACTCGCAGGGGGTGGTGGCTGATTTGGCGCGTCGAGCCAATCACTTTAATCTGCCACTACAGATAGTGGTTTCAGGGAAAGAGTTTACGGCAAGCGCTTTGGAAGCATTGGAATCACTCAAGCCGTTAGGTAGCGATTCCATTCTGCGTAATGTCATTATCAATGCTTCTTTTGATCGTGTTGATTTACAGAGATTAGCACAGGCGAATACTGTCCTATTTATTCAGCCGGAAACCATGTTTGCACACAACATGGCGCTGTTCAGAGTGTCGCAGGAAGATGAATTGAAAGTCCAAAAAAAATATTTCCCATTGGGTTTTTCTCTGTTGTCTGCAGATTTATCCGCGAACCATGCAATGGTGAATCCTCTTGAGGTTATTAAACAGGGATTGGTTTATAAAATTCCTGTCTCTGAAATGATCGCGGCATTTACTATTAATGCCGCCTATGCTGGCGGCCTGGAAAAAGAAACGGGAAGTTTGGAGGCTGGCAAATGGGCTGATTTTATCGTTTTGGATCGGAATATGTTTGGGCTGGAGGAAAGTGAGCAGAGAGGTTTGAAAGTACTTGAAACTTTTTACAAGGGACAATTAGTTTTCGATATAAATAATGAATATGAAAATTAATTTTCGCATGAAATAAAAATGCTAAAGATATTCATGCCGAAGAGCCATTTTTGTTAACAATAAGGGGGATATTCAGCCTTGTAGCTGTGCTCCTGAATAAACTTCAGCATATCTTGCGGTGGCTCCATGTCACTGATCCCAAGTTCAAAAATTTTACGGCCTACTCTTGCGGCGGTATTGAACGAAATCTGTAATATTTGTGACTGTGGTGGGAATAGGCAGCCTTTCTGCAAAAGCGCCTGGTCCACTTGCTCGGCCACGCCGCGGGCTGCCTCAATAAACAGCGCATCCGGTACCCGGTTTGCTCGAGTGACATAAATGGCCATCGCCACAGCTGGGAAAATATAGAAATTATTGGCTTGGCCCGGCAAATAGGTTTTGCCATTCAGAGAGACTTCGGGGAATTGCACTCCGGCCGCATAAATAGCCCGTCCCTGGCTCCAGCTATAGGCCTGCTCGGCAGTGCACTCGGCATGCTCAGTGGGATTGGAGAGTGCGAAGATGATTGGCCGCGGGTTGAGTGCGGCCATGGTTTCCACCACCTCCTGGGTAAATAATTGGCCGGCAGTGCTGACGCCAATCAACGTGGTGGGCTTGTGAATTTTTATAGCCTCGACCAATTGCATGGTGGGTGCTTGGTCGCAGGCGTAGGGCTTCTGAAAATCGAAAAGATCCTTGCGGCTTTTTACCAGGAGTCCTTTTTCATCGAACATAATGATATGGTTCTGCGCGTCTTCCCTGCTGAGCCCTTCATTAATCAGTTCGCTGACAAATAAATCGGCAAGCCCTATACCGGCGGAGCCCGCTCCGGCGAAGAAGATTTTTTCACCCTTTAACGTGCCCTGTTTGATTTTCAGGGCGTTAATCATACCGGCCAGGGCTATGCCCGCGGTGCCCTGAATATCATCGTTATAGCAGCAAATTCTGTCACGATAGCGCTGCAGCAGGTGGACGGCATCACTACCGGTCCAGTCCTCAAAGTGCAGACAGCAGTGCGGGTAGCGCTGCTGTACCGTTTCCACAAACTCATCCACAAAGCGATATAGCGTCTCCGTATCCGGGCGTTTGCGGCGCAGGCCCACATAAAGGGGGTCTGCCAGTACTTGTTCATTATTGCTACCGGCATCCAAAAATAGCGGCAGTAAATGCTCTGGGGGCATACCGCCTGCGGCGGTATAAAGTTGCAACTTACCGATCGGTATTCCCATGCCGTTTGCGCCGATGTCTCCGAGCCCCAGAATTCGTCCACCATTGGTGACACAAATAAAACGTATATCCCGGTCCGGCCAGTGGGACAGGTACTTGGCGACACTGTCCTTTTGTGCAATCGACAGGTAGACACCCCTGACCCTGCGAATGATATGGCTGAATTTGGTGCAGGCTTCGCCGATGGTGGGGTCGTAAATAATGGGCAGGAAGCGCACCGGATCGGACATGACCACCCGGTAAAAGAGGGTTTCATTGGTGTCCAGCAGGCCCGTCAGGTAGACAAAACGATCGATATTCGAGTGCTTGTGATCCAGTTGCATCAATACCCGTTGCACCTGGACTTCGATGGTTTCCACGGCGTCGGGGATTAAGCCACGCAAACCAAACCTGTCGCGCTCGGCTGTGCTAAAGGCGGTGCCTTTGTTGAGGGTGGGGTTGTGCAGGAGTTCGATGCCTGTGGCATGCACTTTGCGTTGATCCAAGAGAGTCCCCTCCAATTACACCGTGGGTTTGCGCTAGCTAGGGGGAAGTATAGGCGGCTGCCACGATGCCTATGTGCTCACCTGCGGGGGTAGCATATGAGGGGATTGCATTTGGAGAGGAGGCTTGCAGGGGGCGAAGGATACGCCCCCTGCGTGAAAGTCAGTGCCCCAGGGCACTGCCTTCGCGGCGGGGATCGGCGCCGCCATAGAGTTTGTTGTCTTTCAGTGCGATGGCGTGAATGCCGCTGTTTAGATCCCTTTCAATGACCCGGTGACCGCGCGCCTCGAGTTTGTCGATCGTGTCCCGGCTGAAGAAGCCTGGCTCCAGTTCTACGCGCCGCCCGATGGCGCCAATATTACCTGCGGCGATGGCCTCGGCAATGGGGATATTCAAGCCCAGGTGATAGAGGATGGTGCGGGCGGTGTAGTCGATGATACGTGAGCCTCCAGGAGAGCCGACCAATAGGCGCAGACTGCCGTCTTTGTTAAAAACCGCCGTCGGCGACATAGACGAGCGCGGTCGTTTGCCGGACTGAATACGATTCGCCACCAACTGGCCGCTGGCGTTGCGGGGAGTGAAAGAAAAGTCGGTCAACTGGTTATTCAGCAGAAACCCCTTTACCAGCAAACGCGAGCCAAAGCCGGTTTCAATGCTGCTGGTCATGCTCACGCCATTGCCGTAGCGGTCCACAATCACCAGGTGGCTGGTATTGGGCATCTCCGGGGATTCCGCCATCAGGCGTTCGGCAGTATCGGTATTGGGGTTACCGGGTTTGGCTGTGCTGGCGCTGTCGGGATCAATCAGCATCGCGCGCTTACTCAGGTAAGCGGGAGAGACCAGGGCCTTACTGGGCACACTGACAAAATCGGCATCGGCGGAATAGGTGTTACGATCGGCAAAGGCCAATTCGGAGGCCTCGATAAACAAGTGGGTGAGCAGGTCATCTCCGACCTCCATTTTGGCGAAGGGAAACTGCTGCAGCATACCCAGTATTCCCCCCACCGTGGTGGCGCCGGAGGAGGGCGCATCCGCACCGCAAATTTGATAATCGAGGAAGTTTGAGCAGAGCGGCTGGCGCTGCTTGGCTCGGTAATTTGCCATGTCCTCCAGGCTGAGTAGGCCGGGATTGCCGGTATCATTCTGTACGGCGTTGACGATGGCCTCGGCGATATTGCCTTTGTAAAAGGTGTCGGCACCGCCCTTGGCAATTGCCCGCAATGTGCGGGCATATTCTGGGTTTTTCAGTCTGTGCCCCACCGGTACCGGGTTGCCATCGCTGTCAAAGAAGTAGCTGGCAATCGCCGGCCTCGCGGCCACTTTAGGCATTTTGCGCAACAACTGGTGCAGCCGCGGTGAAACTTCAAAACCATTCTCGGCTAGCGCTATAGCCGGCTGGAATAGGGTTTCCCACGACAGTTTGCCGTCGCGTTGGTGGGCCATTTCCAGCATGCGAATGACCCCGGGAACCCCCACGGAGTAGCCGCCGATGACCGCCTGTATAAAGGAGCGCGGTCTGCCTTCGTGCATAAAGTAGTTTTCATCCACTGCCGCTGGTGCGGTTTCCCGCCCATCGTAGTAACGCAGCTGCTTTTCGTTTGCGTCATAGCTCAGCATAAATGCGCCGCCACCGATGCCCGATGACTGAGGTTCTACCAGCCCCAGTACCATCTGCGCGGTGATCGCTGCGTCAACGGCGCTGCCGCCCTGGGCGAGGATCTGCTTGGCGGAACGGCTTGCGTGGGGGTTGGCGGTGACCGCCATATACGAGTTGGCGCTGGCGGATTTTATCGCGCTACGGCCGGTATTGACTTCCGGTTGTGGTTCATCGGCCATGGCCGGGGTCAGAATGATGGCGAAGGCGAGGAGAAGGTGACGCACAAAACACTCCGCGGATTGTGGAAAAATCCGCTCGAGTGTATCAGAAATAGCCAATTGCGGGCCTAGCGGAATTTCTCCTTGAGTGCCGCCTGTACCGGGGCCGGAACAAACTTGGTCACATCCCCGCCAAGGGAGGCAATTTCCCGCACTAGGGAGGAGGAAATGTAGGATAAATGTTCTGCCGGGGTCAGGAACAGGCTTTCCATATTGGGCGCCAGTTGACGGTTCATATTGGCCAGCTGGAATTCATACTCAAAGTCGGATACTGCGCGCAGGCCGCGCAGTACACCGTAGGCATCCACCTGGCGTACCAGGTCAGCTAACAAGATATCGAAGCCGATCACCTCTACATTGGGCAGGTGGCCGAGCACTCGCTGGGAGAGCTCTACACGCTCATCCAGAGTAAAAAGTGGATTCTTGCGATTGCTAGCGGCGACGGCCACGATGACATGGTCAAACAGGCGACAGGCCCGCTGCACCAGATCTAGGTGACCATTGGTGATGGGATCGAAAGTTCCGGGGTAGACAACTTTTTTCATACGCCAAGGCTTAATGCGGGCCGAAAGGGATGCGAATGGTAAACAATTTACGGCTAAGGCTCAAAACCGAATGTGTCCAGCGGCCCGAGGTCCGGTCAGTATTCCGCGGAGTGGGTGGGGCTGTTGCTGTACAGTCGCATACAGACTTGGCCCGCGCGTTTTTCTTTAATGGGTGACCAGCTGGGGGGGGTAGACAATAGGGTGTTGCGGGGAGTCTCGATATAAATTAGAGCCCCCTGTGAGAGCTGGCCCGCGAGGGCACTGAGGCTCTCCTGCCAAAGGTCGTCCGCAAAGGGCGGGTCTACAAAAACGATATCGTAGGGTTTCCCGGCGTCGCTGAGAAAATCCGTTGCCCGGCAGTTATGCACCTGGCCGTCCGTCGCTTCGAGTAGTTGCAGTTGTTGTTTTAGGGTACGCGCCGCCTGGGGGTTCAGCTCGATGAAATCCACCGAAGCGGCGCCGCGTGATAGAGCCTCCAGACCCAGGGCGCCGGAGCCGGCGAAGAGATCCAGACAGTGTGCGCCGGGCAGGTAAAACTGCAGCCAGTTAAATAGGGTTTCGCGCAGCCGGTCGCCGGTGGGCCTCAGGCCTTCCACCTGGGCGAACTGCAATTTGCGTCCGCGCCACTGCCCTCCAATGATGCGCAACTGGGATAGGGGTTGTGGGCTTTGCTTGCGGGATGAACTTCTGGCCAAGGTAACTCTCTACTGGGGGCTTAGCGATGCTAAGATTAGCGTCTTTCTCCCAGCGGTACACCCGGATAAACGAATGATCTTTGATTTCCTGCGCAAAAAGAAAAAGCGTAAGCCCGAACAAAGCGAGCCCCAGCGGGAGCAGGCTGAAGCCATCGGCGCACCCGAGGAGGCACCGGCCGAGGAATGGCAGGAGCCATCGGTTGCTGAGGAAGAGCTCCCCGCCACTCCCTTGCCTATAGTAGAGCCCTTACAAGAGCCAGCCGCTGTGGAGGTGAAGCCCACCGCAGATGTGCAGGAATTACCTTCAAGTAGCACGGAACCTGCGCCCGCAGCCAGTGATATCGCTGTGCAACCCGCCGAGTCCACAGTCGTGGTTGGCCAGGAACTGGAGCCCGCACCCCGAGTAGCGGAGCCTGTACCCAAGCCCACTTCCGTTCAGGAAAAAACGACAGAGAAAAAGAAAGAAGGCTTCTTCGCCCGTATTCGCCGCGGTCTCAGCCGCACCAGCGATCAGTTTGTCGAGGGCATGGGTAACCTGTTCCTCGGTGCCAAAGAAATCGATGAAGACCTTCTGGAAGAACTGGAAACCCAGCTATTAATGGCGGATGTCGGTGTTGAGGCCACCAGCGAAATTGTCGAGCGCCTCACCGAGCGTGTGTCGCGCCGCGAGCTGGCTAATGGCGATGCGCTGTACAAGGCGCTGCAGCAGGAATTGGCCGAGTTACTCAACAGCGTTGATGCGCCGCTGGTGGTGGACACCAGTAAGAAGCCCTATGTGATTCTAGTGGTAGGGGTCAACGGGGTCGGTAAGACGACGACCATCGGCAAGCTGGCGCATCGCTTCCTAGCTGAGGGTAAGTCGGTGATGCTCGCCGCGGGTGATACGTTCCGTGCGGCGGCGGTAGAACAGCTGCAAGTTTGGGGGCAGCGCCACAGTGTCCCGGTGGTGGCTCAGCACACCGGTGCCGATAGCGCCTCGGTGATTTACGATGCCGTGCAGTCGGCTCAGGCCCGCGGTGTGGATGTGGTGATTGCAGATACCGCCGGGCGGCTGCACACCAAATCCAATCTGATGGAGGAGCTGACCAAGGTGCGCCGCGTGATGGGCAAACTGGACCCCAGCGCACCCCACGAGGTACTGCTGGTGCTGGATGCTGGCACTGGGCAAAACGCGATCAATCAGGCCGCCCAATTTCGCGAATCGGCCGGTGTCACCGGGTTGGTACTCACCAAGCTCGACGGTACCGCTAAGGGCGGGGTGATCTTCGCCCTGGCGCGGCGTTTTGGAATTCCGGTGCGTTTTATCGGCGTGGGCGAACAGGCAGAAGATCTACAGCCCTTCCGCGCGCGCGAATTTGTTTCGGCGCTGTTTGGTCGCGACACGGCCTGATCGGCTTCACAGGGAATAACAAGAACTCCATCGTGATCACCTTCGACAATGTGAACAAGCGCTACGCATCGGGGCAGGATGCTCTGGTGCGTATTAGTTTGGAAATTCCACGCGGCGATATGGTGTTTCTCACCGGCCACTCCGGTGCCGGTAAGAGCACCTTGCTAAGATTGCTCACTGCTATCGAACGGCCAACCAAGGGCTCTATCCTGGTGGCCGGGCAGAACCTCAACCGCCTGCGCAATAGCCAGATTCCCTATTACCGACGCAATCTGGGTATTGTGTTTCAAAACCATCAGCTGCTGTTCGATCGCAGTGTTTTCGATAATATCGCCCTGCCCCTGGCTGTGGCTGGTTGCAGTAAGCGTGAGGTGGGTCGCCGTGTGCGTGCCGCGCTGGATAAAGTGGGACTGTTGCAGAAGGAAAAAGAAAACCCCATCACCCTGTCCGGTGGTGAGCAGCAGCGTGTGGGCATCGCCCGTGCGGTGGTCAATAAGCCGGCAATACTGGTGGCAGATGAGCCCACCGGCAACCTGGATCCGCAGTTGTCCCAGGAGATAATGCAGCTATTTCGCGACTTTAACGCGGTGGGGGTTACCGTATTGGTAGCCAGTCATGACCTGGAACTGATTGCGCGTATGCGCCGGCGGGTATTGACCCTACAAGCTGGCCAGTTGATTTATGACGGAGTCCCAAGTCGTGAAGCACACCCAGTCTAGAGTTCGGCGCCCTGCCAGCAGTGGCCCCGAAAAGCGATCGCGCAGTAGTGGCGCGGTGGCTGCCCGCACCGGTATAGGGGATCGATGGCAGGCCTGGATCGACCATCATCGCCATGTGGCGCGCGAATCTTTACATCGTTTTTTGGCGACCCCCATGGCCAGTGCGATGACCGCATTGGTCATCGCTATCGCTCTGGCCCTGCCGGCGGCCCTGCAACTTGGGCTCGCAAACTTTCAGCGCGCGGTGGCCGGCTGGGACGGGCAGCCTCAGATTTCTGTATTCCTGCACAAAGACGCGAGGGCGGCGGTAGTGGAGTCCTTCGCCACTAAGCTGCGCGGTGATCCCGCGATTGCAGAGGTGACCTACATCTCTTCGGAAGAAGCCCTGGCGGAGTTCGAACAGGCATCCGGGCTCGGCGATCTGCTAGTCGGGCTCGACGCCAACCCGCTGCCGGCGGTGTTGCTGCTGCGTCCGCGGGATACCGGGAACAGCGAAAAGATGCAGGCCCTGGTGGAAAACCTGCGCGATCACGCCCTGAGTGACTCTGTAGTTCTCGATCTGGCCTGGGTGCAGCGCCTTACTCAGCTCACCGAATTGGGACAGCGGTTGTCCGCGGGGCTCGCGCTGTTGCTGGCACTGGGGGTGATCTTGGTGGTGGTTAACACCATACGTCTGCATATCGAGAGCCGCCGTGAGGAGATCCTGGTGGTAAAACTGGTGGGTGGTACCAATGCCTTCGTGCGCAGACCCTTCCTGTACAGTGGCCTCTGCTATGGGGCATTCGGCGGTCTGCTGGCCTGGTGCCTGCTACTGGGCGCGGTCCTGTTACTGTCCGGGCCTATTTCGAGCCTGTCCTCCAGCTATGGCAGTAGCTATACCCTCGCAGGCCCTGGAATCAGCTACTTCACCGGCCTTATCGGGGGAGCCGCCCTGCTCGGGCTGCTGGGGGCCTGGCTGGCGGCAAGCCGCCATCTGCGTGCGATAGAACCAAGCTGAGCTTCGGGTTAAGCCAAGAAGCGTAAAGCTGCGCTAAAATGGGGAACCTCGGGGGCATTAGGGCCCTCTAAAGTCTCCGAATACAATGGAATACGGCACTTGGCGGCGGACTTTCTTATCCGCTGGTGCAAGTGCTACACTGAGTCCAGCCTGTCGCCGGATACAGTGTTCGATGACAGTGGCCAGTGGAAGCGGCCGACTAATAATGAGAGGAGAGACCTGAATGGGAACCAGCCTACAGCCAGTGCATACGCTGTCTCCGGGCGCCAACCTGGGAGCTTACATCCAGACGGTCAGCAGCTTTGATGTGCTGTCCGCCGAGGAAGAAAAGCGCCTGGCAGAGGACCTCTATTATCGCGAAGATATCAACGCCGCACGACAACTCGTCATGTCCCACCTGCGCTTTGTCGTGCATATTGCCAAGTCCTATTCCGGCTATGGCCTCAACCAGTCTGACCTAGTGCAGGAAGGCAATGTTGGGCTGATGAAGGCGGTAAAGCGCTTCAACCCGGAAAAAGGGGTGCGCCTAGTCTCCTTTGCGGTTCACTGGATCAAAGCGGAAATTCACGAATTTATTCTGCGCAACTGGCGTATCGTGAAGATTGCCACCACCAAGGCGCAGCGCAAACTGTTCTTTAACCTGCGTGGACAAAAGAAGAAGTTGGCTTGGCTCAGTAACGCTGAAGCCAAGGCTGTGGCAAAAGATTTGAACGTGGATGTCGCCCAGGTCCAAGAAATGGAGGGTCGCCTCGCCGCCCATGATGCTGCATTCGATGCGGGAGTGGATGACGATGACGACACCGCCTGGCAGGCGCCGGCGCACTACCTGGAGGACCGCAGTTTCGACCCGGCGGCACAGCTGGAGCGTGATAACTGGCAGGAAACCAACTTCAACAGCCTAGCGATGGCTATGGAACAGCTCGATGAGCGCAGCCGCGATATTATACAGGCGCGCTGGTTGACCGAGGAAAAGTCCACTCTGCATGAGCTGGCAGACAAGTATGGCGTTTCCGCCGAGCGTATTCGCCAGTTGGAAAAGAACGCCATGAAAAAAGTGCGCGCGGCCATGGAGGCCTGATTTCGCCCACTGGCAGTTCGGAAAAAACCGCGCAGTAGCGCGGTTTTTTTATTTCTGTAATGACCGGCCCGCTGCATGCCCTGGGCACTAGAAGAGAGACGATTCATGGCCAAAGTTTATCTGTTGCTCGCCGCGCTGTTTGGCGCCAGCGGCGTTGCCCTCGGTGCTTTTGGCGCCCACGGGTTGCGCGGTAAAGTAACCGACTCGCTGCTGGAGGCCTATAAGACCGGAGTGCAATATCAGATGATTCACGCTCTGGCATTGCTGGGTGTGGCACTACTCATACAGAGCTGGGGTGACCGTTTGTCGCTGACCTTGAGTGGCGCTTTCTTCGTATTTGGCCTGGTATTCTTTTCTGGCAGCCTCTATGCGCTCGCTCTGGGTGGGCCGCGTTGGCTGGGGCCAATTACACCAATAGGCGGGTTACTGATGATCGCCGGCTGGGTGGCGCTTTTTATCGCTGCCGCCAGCACCTCCAGATAGCTGGGCAATGGCCCGCCTGAATTTGATTGATAGAAAACCGTTTCGCATAAGAGGTCGCGAACAATGCAAGACGAATCCGCGGAAGAGTTTCCCTACCGCACCGAATACAAAAAAAAATCTATCCGCAGCTACGTGATTCGTGCGGGGCGGATGACCGAGGGGCAGCGCCGCGCCTTTGATACCTATTGGGAGCAGTATGGGCTGTCGCTCTTCGACGGCCCCTTGAATCCACTCGAAGCCTTTGGCCGCGAGGCCCCACTCGCGCTGGAAATCGGTTTTGGGATGGGTGACTCCCTGCTCGCCATGGCACAGGCGGAGCCCGACAAGAACTTTATCGGCATTGAAGTTCACCCCCCCGGAGTCGGTAGCCTCATTAATAACGCCGGTAAAGCCGGGGTTGAGAACCTGAAGATCTATATGGCCGATGCGGTAGATGTTCTGAATGACTGTATTGGCGACGCCACTCTGGACAGGTTCCAGCTGTATTTTCCCGACCCCTGGCATAAAAAAAAGCACAATAAGCGCCGTATCGTACAGGCGGAATTTGTGCGCCTAATCTGCAGCAAACTGAAAACAGGTGGTGCGATGCATATGGCAACGGACTGGCAGAACTACGCCGAGCATATGCTGGAGGTATTGCAGGCGGAGCCGTTACTGGAGAATACATCTTCCTCTAACGATTATGTTGAACGCCCTGAGTGGCGCCCGGAAACCAAATTTGAGCGCCGCGGCCAGCGCCTAGGGCATGGCGTTTGGGATCTTGTCTACCGCCGTCGGCCGGGAGAGGCCAGCATACTGGAGCCTGTCGAGGTCACAGCCAAGGATTCAGGCACCCCGGTATCCGAGGCCGAGTAGTGCCCCAGTTACCGAGAGATAGTTATCCGACCAATTAATTGGTTTACGAATTAGTGCGATACAGGGGGGTGCAGCGGCCGGTCACCGGCCGGCTGTGCCCAATGGGGGGTCGCTTTAAACGTATTGCTGCCAGTTCCTCTTAAAAGCTTCCCAGCGTTGTTTGTCGGCGCTGATGCGGATATTTCTGACTGAATTTTCGTTGTAGTACATCCAATCAGACAGCACGATATTGCTCTGACTGCCGGCATAGTAGCGCATGCGGAAACGGCGAATATATTGATTGGGGATTGCCATAAAGGCCACTTCACGGCCGGGAGTGACATTGGCGACCTCTACACATTCATGCCCGCTCTTATCGAACTCATAGATAAATCCGGCGATGGCCTTATCCAGTTTGTCGGTATGGTGCAAGTAGTAGTAGCGCACGGGACAATAGGTCTTATTATGCCAGGCAAAGCGTGCTACCACGTTGGCGTTGTTGGTACTGGATATAACCTGGCAGGAAGCGCCGCTACCGAGATGGGGGTCATGCCGATGGCTGTTGTCCATTTTTGGGAAAAAGCCCCCGGATTGCCATAGCATCTGCGGCGGTCGAGTATCGCCACGATACAGGCGTCCCGGCGTCATATGCAGATTAAATCCCGAACGGCTAAAACGGTATCGATAGAGATTGAACGGGACATCGTTGTGGTTTTGTATATTACCCAGTGCCAGGGGTTCTGATAGCGCGGCCTCACTGGCCTGGCGATACCAACAATAAGCGCCACCCAGCAGTGTGGTAACGGCTGTCTGACGCCGCTGTATTCCATTCGAGTGGAGCTGTTGCACGGGGTTGGAGGGGTTGAACCCGGTCAGCCAGGTGTACATTGACTCAACTAGGCTCTGGGATACATTGGATATACGGGTGTAATCCAAGGTCTGGATCTGTGCGGCCTGATTTACCAGTTGATCGATGCGCGTTAGTCCATCTTTACTGCGGCTGTATTTCCAACTGCAGCTGGAGTCGCGCAGAAAATCGGTGGCATATTCCCGAATTGTTTTTGGTGGGCGGCATGAGGTTTGTATAAGCTCGGGTCTTACCAGGTTTCTTACGTAGTTATCGATGTTTGGCGCCAGCATCGGTGATCTCTCCGCTATTTATAGGTATCTTTTTTATTTCCCGTCTATGATTTTCATATTGGGCGCGGCATTAAATAGGAGTTTTGTCGGAAAGTGCAGAACAAATAACACAAATATAATCAAATAAATTTGGTTTTTATGCAGTTCATAAAGTGAATAAAAATTGATAGTGGGGGATGATTTAAAAAGGAATTCCGGTGTCATCAATGGGAAAGCGCCACAGCCCCCTTCCAACCCTCTGCAGTGTTACATTTCTTCTTGTTGTTAGTAGTGTTGAAGTGTCTGCAGATTTTGTCGGAACATTAAATCTCTATGCCAATGGCGGCAAACACTGGTTTAACAGTGATCGTTTAAATGGAACGCCTTTTTATGGGCTAACTCTTCAGGATACGACCGGTGGTGGCGGTGGCCTGGGATTCAATATGACCAACTATTGGGCGATGGAGGGCGTAGTAGATTACTTTGTGGTTGGGATAGAAGAAATTCCCGAAAAGGTCGAGGTATATAATTATCACCTGGACCTTCTTTATCAATTCGGTGGACAGTTTTGCGGAGATTTTTGCTGGCAACCCTATGTGGCCTTCGGGGTAGGGGAGATACGTATCAATTATGATGACGCGCCAAAAAAACATTATAAAGATGAGGATGGCAAGTATCGCTACGACTGTGAGTATAAATATCGGCACGACTATAAATATCCCGATGGCCACTACTACCCTAAGTATGTTTGCAATTGGCATGATCGCCAAACCATGATCAATCTCGGCCTGGGAGTAAAGTACAGTCTCGGGCCCCGCTGGCAAGCCCGTGCAGATGTGCGTCTATTTCAAGGGGTAGATGAAGGGGGATTGGATGGCTTTGCTAGTGTTGCGATTGGTTATCAGTGGCTAGAGTATCCGGATTTTTGGTATGACGAAGATGCGGATAGTGTTATTGATGCCACCGATCAGTGTCCGCAGACACCGGTAGCGGTCGATGTTGGGCCCGATGGCTGCCCCATTGATTCAGATTTCGATGGCGTTCCCACTTATATTGATCAGTGTCCAAACACGCCAATTGGTATCGCCGTCGATGAATACGGGTGTATACGCAGGTAATTTGTGAGCTGTATAGGCGCTCTAAGAGCGCCGCTTCGCCGGGCGGGAAAGGGCCTGTAGAAACGGCAAGGGCCGACAACGGTTAAAATTACTCTCCGCGCAGTTGCTCCAATTGTTCGGAAATCTCCAACCACTCCATTTCCAAAAGGTCGAGAATTTCACGCTGCTCGGACTGTTCTTTATTGAGACGTTCAATCTCTTCTTGTTGGCCTCCGCTATAGAGTTGTTCGTCAGCAAGTTTGTTCTGGACCTGTTGAAGTCTTTCTTCAGCTGCAGTTATTTTGCGCTCGATATTTTTTAACTTATTTGTTAAAGGTTTTAACTGATCACGCAGTGCGGCTGCGGCGCGGCGCTGAGCTTTTTTATCCTCGGTGGGTTTTCCCGGGTTCTCACCGACGTCCACCGACTTCTCTTCGCGACGTTTCTCGCGATTAAAACCCAGCAGCCATTGCTTGTAGTCGTTGAGATCACCGCTATAGGGTTCGGCGCGGCCGTTGGCGACGAGAATAAATTCATCGGCGGTGTTGGCGAGTAGGTGGCGATCATGGGATACCAAAATGACAGCGCCGGGAAACTCTGCCAGTGCCATGGTCAGGGCGTGACGCATTTCCAGATCGAGGTGGTTGGTGGGTTCATCAAGCAGTAACAGATTGGGTTTCTGCCAGGCCAGAATGGCCAAGGCTAGTCGCGCCTTCTCCCCTCCGGAAAAGCCTGCCACCGTTTCAAACACTCGGTCCCCGATAAAGCCATAGCCGCCGAGAAAATCGCGCAGAGATTGCTCACTGGCCTCGGGGCTCAACCGCTGCAGGTGCAGCATAGGGGAGGCTTTTCCGTCGAGGGCCTCCAGCTGGTGCTGGGCAAAATACCCGATTGCCAGATGCTCACCGCACAGACGTTCGCCGCCTAAGGGCTCAAGCTCGCCGGCGAGCGTTTTGATCAGTGACGACTTACCAGCGCCGTTGGGACCGAGCAGGCCGATACGACGACCGGGTTGAATACCCAACTGTACTTTCTTTACAACCACTTTCTCGGCATAGCCGATATCGGCTTCGCGCAGGTCGATCAGCGGGTTGGACGTTTTCTCAGCAGATGGCAGAGTGAAGTGAAAGGGTGAGTCCACATGGGCCGGGGCGATCTGGGCCATGCGGTCTAGTGCTTTCAAACGGCTTTGAGCCTGCTTCGCCTTGCTGGCTTTGGCGCGGAAGCGTCGCACAAAATCCTCCATGTGCGAGCGCTCAACTTGTTGCTTCTCGTATTGTATTTGCTGCTGTGCCAGGCGCTCGGCGCGGGTGCGCTCGAAGGCGCTGTAATTGCCACTGTAGAGTACAAGCTTTTGTTGCTCAAAACTGACAATACCGTCGACCACCGCATCGAGAAAATCACGGTCGTGGGAAATAATTAACAAGGTGCCGGGAAAGCGTTGCAGCCATTGCTCCAGCCACAGGGTGGCATCGAGATCCAAGTGGTTAGTGGGCTCGTCTAAGAGCATCAGGTCAGCGGGACACATTAGCGCCCGGGCGAGATTGAGGCGTATGCGCCAGCCCCCGGAAAAACTACGCACTGGGCGCTGTTGCTCGGCATGGGAGAAACCGAGCCCATCGAGGAGCTGTGCTGCGCGCGCAGGCCCGCTGTAGCCATCGATATTCGCCATACGCTCGTGCAGCTCAGCAAGCTTGTGCCCATCAGACTCGCCACTGCTCTCCGCCTGTGCCAGTTGCTCTTGCAGCTGGCGCAGTTCTCGATCGCCATCGAGCACGTAATCGAGGGCCGACTGCTCGCTGGCTTCGACCTCCTGGGCCATATGGGCAATCCGCCAACCACTGGGTATATCCACCTGCCCGGCGTCGCTCTCAAGTTGGCCGAGCAGCAGCTTGAAAAGTGTTGACTTGCCGCAGCCATTCGCGCCGATGATTCCCACTTTATGGCCGGGGAAGATACGGCAGTCCGCACCATTTAATAGGTCGCGTTCACCCCGATGCAGGGAGACACCTTGCAAATTGATCACTGGAAAAACCTCTTATGAACAGGCCGATGAGTGCTAGGCTATTCGACGTATTTGAACGCAATGGCCGTCGCTGTAACGCGCCGATCCGCAAAAGGTCTGGATTCTAACGTGACAGATAAAGCACCTCCATCCTCTTCCCAGGAAAACCCGCTGTGGCAATTCAGTTTGGACTTCTATCGGCATGAAGGGGTCGAGGCCTTCCTGCTCGGCTGCCAGGACGAAAAGGGGGCCGATGTGTGCCTAATGCTATGGGCCAGTTACGCCACCGTGTGCGGCCATCAGTTGAGCGAAGAGGGCTGGAGGGTGGCCGATCGCGGTCTGGCACCGCGCAGGCGTATGATTATCACTGTGCGTCATCTGCGTCGCCTGATGGGGCGGTTGCGCCCACATACTTTGCGGGTGTATGAAATGTGTAAGCGCTACGAGCTGAATCTGGAGCGCTTGCAGTTGGCGGCGCTGTGGAAAATCTGTATGGAGGAGTGGCCGGGGGACCGACCGGCCCTGCAGCTTGCGGGCCAGCAGTATGGATTGTTACAAAAAGAGCTGGGCCATTGGGCACACCTGATCGAGGGTTTTATGGCCTCGGCTGAAAACCCCGATGCGGTTTAAGTGCGGGTACAAATAATTCACGGTCAGGGCTTGGGGCGAAAGTAAAGATTGTTTTAGTGCAGGTTGCGCTTAATACTCTGCTGAGCGGGTAAGCGGCAATAAGATTCCTGGGCGGGTTAGTTTTCCCTTCCGTCTTTTTCGTCTCTCGTCACGTTGTGGAGAGAATTCTGACCGGGCGATAGTGTTTTTGAAATAAAAGAGCGCAGGTCGGTTGAATATGCCGACCTGCGCCCCTCTTTTAAACGGCGTTCACCGACCTGGCAACATTGGGTGCCGGCTGGAGACGTAGCGCCTAGTCTCCACGGTGCCTCTCTGTGGAAAACAGGCTGTTGGCCGGTGTGGCCGGGGTAATGGTGGGTGCCTGATCAAGGGGCTTTTGTTGTTCGTCGGAAGCCTGGTCCGTTGTTTCTACTGAAGGCTGGGCCTGGATGACAGTTTCACTGGGCTCAGCCTGCTTGGATTTTTCCTCTTGTGAGCTTGGCGCCTGGGCGTTTGCCTGCTCAGGTTTAATGGTTTGCAAAGGTTTTTCAGGTGTTTTTGTGGCGGCCTGCTTAGCGGCGGGTTTTGTCTCTTTTTGTGTTTTCGCGGGTGCCGCTTTTGCAGAGGTCTTTTCTGCTGCTTTGACAGCCGTTTTCTTCGGGGCCTTAGTGGCGCTGACCTTTTTCTTAACGACCTTCTTCTCTGTGGTTTTTTCGGCCGTAGGTTTTTTTGTGGACTTTGTAGCAGCTGCCTTTAGGGATTTGCCACTACTTTTTGTTGTGGCTTTTTTGGGCGCAGAGACTTTTCTCGCTTTAGGTTGAGCTTTGAGCAGCGCCTTCTCCGCTTTGGCTGCAGTCTTGCGAATAGACTCCGCAGCTTTCAATTCGGCTTTAGCCTTGGCCTGTATGTATTTCGCATCGGCGAGAAGCTGCTTGGCTTGTTGGAGTGCTTCGCTAAATTTTGCAACGTTGCTTTTGGCTGTCTCCACACGCTTTTGGTTTGCAGCGGTCTTGGTAATTTTGGCTTTTGCGTGGGCCTCACTCAGTTTGGCTTTGGCCTTGGTCTGCTTGTCTTTTGCCGAGGTCAGGGTTTTTTCGGCTTTGAGTACCGCTTTGCCGGCATCGGCGACTTTCTTATTGCGGGCTTTGTCTAATTTTGCGGTGAGTTTGGAAATTTGTGCTTCCAGCTCTGCGACCAGATTGACAGCTTTTTGTTTGGCAGCCATGAGTAAATGTCCTGACGTTTATTATCGATTGGCACTTCCGGGCGGTGCGCTTATCTTCCTTAAATACGATGGATACCGTTCTAACTAGAGATCTGCGCACTGTCCCAAACTGAAAAGCACCTCAAACAGTCTGAAACAATAACCGGTTACTGGCCGATAATAGCGCTGTTTTTATAAAAAATGTATGCCGTGAACAGCGAAAAAAGCACTGGCTGCGTATTTTTTACAGTGTGACAGGAACCTGCATGGGGAATGTGGTGTCCTGCACAGTGTGCGCGTCACCAGTATGCACTTGGAGTCGCCTTAGGTTAGACTTGAGCGCACTAGCGGAAACCCTGCACCTAGGTGGCTTAGGGCCTATACAGAGCTGCTTGAGATACCGCTGATGGCGTTGGACCAAGGTCAAGCGCGAATCTATAAACGCAATACGGACAAAGAGACAACACCCATGAATAAATACCCTTTGGCTGCAGCAATTGCCCTCGGCCTGGCGCTGACCGGCTGTAACGAACAGGGACAGAAGCAAGAAAAAGAAGTTGCTCTGGACACTCAAGAGAAGAAGGTCAGCTATATCATTGCCGAAGATATGGCCAAGCGCCTTCAGGCTCAGGATGTAAAGCTGGACCCTAAAGTGGTCATGATGGCACTGAATGATGTTTCTAGTGGCCGCGAAACTCGCTTGTCCGAAGAAGAGAAGCAGCAGACTATTACCGCTTTCCAGGAGCAGATGCAGAAGAAGCAGCAGGAAATGCTGGCCGAGCAGGAGAAAGAATTTAAAGAGAGCGCCGATAAAAATCTGCAGGAAGGTAAGACGTTCCTCGAAGAAAATGCTAAAAAGGACGGTGTGATCACCACCGATTCTGGCCTGCAGTACAAAGTGATTAAAGAAGGTTCCGGCAGCAAGCCGAGTGACAGCAGCACCGTTGAGGTGGACTACAAGGGTACTTTGATCAATGGTGAGGAGTTTGATAGCTCTTACGCGCGTGGCGAGCCGGTCCAGTTCCCGGTCAACGGCGTTATCAAAGGTTGGACTGAGGCTTTGCAGCTGATGAAAGAAGGCTCCAAGTGGGAACTTTATATTCCCTCTGAGCTGGCTTATGGACCCGGTGGTGCAGGCGGCAAGATTGGCCCCAATGCCACCCTGATTTTTGAGGTGGAGCTGCATAAAGCCAATGTCGCTGGCGAAGCAGGCACCGAGAAAAAAGAAGAAAAGAAAGAAGAAGCCAAATCTGAATAATCTGACTTTTCAGACTTTGCTGAAAAAAAGGGCGCCTGTAGGGCGCCCTTTTTTATTTTGCAGCTACATGAATTCGCGGGTTAATTATTGAATTAAATCATTTTTGATTATTAACCGGGCCATAAAATGGCTGAACACTCACCATAATTTATGGCTACTCACTACCGCAAAGAGACGAGGGGCTAGGTCTGCTAGTCAGGCAAAACTAGTAGAAACGGATTGGGCCTATCTAAGCTAAACCGTTTTGTGTGCGGTGTGTAACAGAGCGATCATTGAATCTTCGGAGCTAAAGCGGGTTTCCAGTGCCTCTCCCAATTCGGAGAGATCCGGCGCCAGGCTGGATAGATCATCCGTTTCCAGATATTTATCGTTGAAGTCTACGGCGATGTCCGTGGTTGTATCAATATCCCGGTAGAGTTCACAGGCTTTTTGCAGACCGGATTTATCATCAAAGGCTTGGCCTTCGCGCATAAGCTGCTCATACACCTCAAAGTGACCGGCGGACACATAGTCCACCAGCAGCTGGCACAACTGGCGCACCCGGTCTTCGGTCTCGGGGTCATCTTCACTAAATTCTTTTTTTTCGGAAAGGTGGTAGAAGCTCACCAGCAGGTTTTGTCGCGATTGAAGCCAGCGGTCAATAATCTCGCTGACACCACCCCAGCGCTCACGCGCCGACTTACAATTTTCCAGCATCGCCAAGATGTCCTTTTGTTACGGTTGCCACAGCGGCAGCGTATTGCCGATCTCGAAGGCCCTAAGGAAGATAGGAGATTCCCCCGCCTGCGGCAAGGAGGAGAGCGCATAGTACGCCAGAATACTGTGACTGACGTGGGAATTCCGCAGCCGGTGCTGACAGGCGCCTTAAGCCCCGATAATTAGTGGCAATATCAATGCACTCAAGGCGCCACAAAGCCCCATGGCGAGGGCGGCGCAAGCGCCACAGAGAGCGCTTATTTCCAGTGCTCGCGCTGTGCCCACGGCGTGCGCATTGATACCGAGTACCACGCCGAGAATGCGGTCGTCGCGTATTCCCAGGCCGCGTAAAAGCGGCGGTCCTGCCAGCGCTCCGACCACACCGGTGAACACCACAATGCCGGCAGTCAGACTGAGTGCTGCATGGATCTTCTCGGCGAGTGCCAGTGCAATCGGTGTGGTAATGGATTTTCCACTGAGGGCGAGCAAAACAGATTCCCCGGCCCCCAATAGGAAGGCGATTACTACGGCTATCGCGGGCGCCAACAGGGCCCCCACCACAATGGTGACCAGCAGTGGCCAGCCGGCGCGGCGAATGATGGCCAGGTTTTGTTTTAATGGTATGGCCAGTGCCACCACGGCGGGGCCGAGCAGTGCGTAGAGGAGTGCGCTAGAACTCTGATAGTCCCGGTAGGGGATCTCCAGGGCATACAATATTGCGAATACCAGCAAGCTCGCCGTCACTATCGGGTGTAGCAGTACCGTGCCGCTGCGCCGATACAACAGGACACCGAGCCAGAACGCGATAATACTTAACGGCAGGGCAAACAGCGGGCTGTGTAGCAGGTCAACGATCATGTGCTGCCCCAGTTTTTCTGAGTAGCCGGCGCAGTAACAGTGCACACAGAGTGATACTGATCAGGGTGCCCACAGTAATCGCGGCGAGCAGTGCGAACCAATCGGACAGGGTGAGATTGCGCAGGAAGAAGACACCAGTGGCAGCAGGCAAAAACAGTAACGGCAACAAGAACAGCAGCTGCGAGCTGACTTTTGCCAAACCGCGGGGCACGCCGCCATAGATCATCAGGCCAACCAGTAGCAGTAGCATGCCCACTACGGAGCCTGGTATTGGCAGAGCGAGAACGTCAGTAATCAGGCTGCCGATACACTCGCAGGCAAGCAGGGTTGCGATACCGAGCAACCATTGGATGACATTGCGCAAGATCGGCGTTTTCATTGGGGAGGGCAACCTGCAGAGCCGCCGCTGGGTATCCAGTTTTTATCGGGCTTTACGGAATGCCTGCCAACCGCCAAATAAGATCAGCCCGGCAAAGCCAATGGCCGACCAACCGGGGATACTGAGCCCCATCATGGTCCATTGTACTTCGGCGCAATTCCCGTCACCGGTGAGCAGCGCCTTGAGTACATCGGCCATGGGAAAGGCTTCCAGCATATAGCTGACGCTGGGGCCGCAAGCGGGCACCTGGCCCTCCGGCAAACTTTGCAGCCACAGCTGTCGCCCGGCAAAATAGAGCCCTCCCAGTGCCCAGATAGAAACCAACAGCCCGTAGACACGTCGACCAATGGTGGCGGGGTTGTGTAGGAAAGCAACCAGGGAGATGAGCCCAATACCGAGTAGCATCACCCGCTGAGTAATGCACAGCTTACAGGGCTCCAAGCCGCGAGCGTACTCCAGATAAAAGGCGGAGCCGAGCAGAAAAGCGACGATTAGAAAGACCAACAGAAAGGTTGTGCGCGGATTGGGTAAAGTCATGGTTTATCGGATCCTGAATAGTGCTGCCGAAACCGTAGGGCTTCGAGATTCAAGTCGGTTAATAATTTATTAAAGTTGTGTTCCAGATTTTCCCGCCCGCTACTGAGTTCAGGCAGTATCTCCTGTAGCGCAACCGGCCGGCGCAGGCGCTGCCCCACCCGCTCCAGGGTGAGGCCAATCACTCGCTCCTCGCGGTAACTCTGCAGCAATTTTATTTGCTCGGCGCGCGCCATAAATGCTTTCGCATGCGGCGGAATATACCGGCTGTGGCCGCGAAAGTCTCTCCAGCATTGCTCACAAAATTCTTCCAGGCTCAGCGGGTGCCACTTCTGCCAGTCTTGCGCCAATAGGTGGTCGAACCAGATATCCAGAGCGATACCGGCGTATCGGCGCCATGCTGGGTCCAACTGTGCCAGGGCATCGCGGTAGGCTGCATGGTTATCGGTGCTGGCATCGATGCGACGGTGCAGCTTGATACCCGCCTCGATCGTTGCCGGTCGCTCTCCCTTTAGCGGGCCTTTGACGAAGTCGCCCAGGAGCCCGCCCAGGCGCCAGCGGGCATCCGGGCCGGAGAGTAGCAGATGGGCGAGATAGTTCATTCGCTCGATCCAGAGGGGCCCGGTAGGGGCCCTGGGCCGGTGGTCAGTTATGCCAGCATTAGTCCTGGCAACACATATATTGTGCGTAATAGTGGCTGAGAAACGCTTCGAAGGAACCTGTATCTTCCGCTTCCACCTGCTTCTGCTTGAGCAGCGACTCCTCCGCTTCGCGTGAGAAGCCGCGGACCGAGTCGCTATCGAGGGGGCGCTCGAGAAAATAACGGCGGTGTTGCTCGGCTTTCTGCATGGCCCAATGGTAGAAGTTCAGGTTTTGCTCCTGCATTTCTGCCAGCATCTGCTGAGCCGGAGTGGCAACTTCCCCTTTGACCTTGCCCCGCTGTACACCGACGGCACCGCGGTACTGGTCGCCGCCCCAAGCGCTGTCGAGCAGTTCGGCGACAGTGTCTATTTCTCCGAGTAGCTGAAAGGCCCACTCTTTCAGTTCACGCTCGTCGCCATTGCAGCGCAGTTTTAGGTCGGGTTCATGGCCGCGATAAACAATGCGCTGTTGGTTTTCCTGGGTTGTGCGGTAATCGGCTTCGTCGGTCTCGGGGCTGTCTGTGAGCAGGCAGTGCAGTAGGAAGCTGTCGATAAAACGCATCTGTTGCGCATCGATACCCAGCGGCATAAAGGGATTGAGGTCGAGACAGCGGACCTCGATATATTCAACCCCGCGGTTATTCAGAGCGGCCAGGGCAGTTTCGCCGCGCTTGGCTGGGTTTTTTGGCCGGATCGGCGAGTAAAACTCATTTTCGATTTGCAGCACGCCGGGGGAGAGTTGCTGGTACTTCCCTTCGCTGTCTTTTACCCCGAGTTCCCGGTAGGGGCCATAGGGTCGGCTGATGGCCGAGCACAGGGTGGACAGGTAGCTGCGCAGATTGTTGTAGCAAACGACAAGTGATTGCTGCACCTCGCTGTTGTACCCCAGGTCGCCCATGCGCAGTGAGGTGGCATGGGGGGCGTGCAGAGTGTGGCCATCGTCGTTAAAGGTTTCGAGCTTGTGCTGGCGCCCCTCCACAAAGGAAGAGCACACTGCGGGTGCGGCCCCGAACAGGTAGATTAGCAGCCAGTAATTGCGACGGAAATTGCGGATCAGGTCGAAGTAGCGTCGCGTTTTGAATTCGCACAGGGCTTCGCTGCTGCCCTCGAGCTCGTGCAGGTACAACCAGAAGGCATCGGGCAGAGAAAAGTTGTAGTGGATGCCGGCGATCGTCTGCATGGCGCGGCCGTAGCGCAGGCCGAGCCCCAGGCGGTAAATGGTTTTCATGGTGCCGCTGTGGGAATTGCCGTAGCGGGCCACTGGGATATCGCTGTCGGTGCCGATAACACAGGGCATACTGTTAACCCACAGGCGCTCGTCCCCGATCTGGCTGTAGGTATAGCGATGAATACGGTCGAGAATTCGCAGGGCTTCTTCTGGGGTCGCCACCGGCGGCGTAATAAACTCCAGCAAAGCCTCGGAAAAATCGGTGGTGATACTTTCGTGGGTTAGTGCCGAACCCAGTGTCTGCGCATGAGGCGTCTGCGCCAGGGTGCCGTCGTTGGCAACACGCAGGCTCTCTTTTTCTAGGCCGCGGCGTATGCCCCTGAGCAGTTGCACAGGCTCGGCCTGGGACAGGGCGGCGAGATGGGGAATAGGCACTCGAATCTCCTTGGTACTACCGGAACTCTCTTTTTCTGTCGCGCTTGGGCGACTTGTGCCGGTGCTGAAAGAATCCCCGCTCAGGCGGCTGATTCCGATTCCGATTTGTGCTCGCCGGGTTGTGCGGGCGTTTCTTCCGGGACTTGTTGTGGCGCGACCTCTGGTGCCTGCTCTGGGGCCACTTCAGGTTCCGCCTGCGGCTCCAGCTCGGGGTTATCCTGTGCGGGCATTTCTTCCGGTGCGGGGGGCGCAACTTCGGGATCCCCCGATGCCGCGGAAGGATCGGCCAGGGCCTCTTCCGGGATCAGCGGCTGGGCCTTTGTGTTCAGTGCACACCGGAGTAATTCGATGCGCAGGCTGACATCACGTGTATTGGCCTCGAACATCTGATTGATGGCGACATCCTTAAATTCGCTGCGAAACAGTTTATTGGGCTCACGGCCGTCGAGCCATTCGCCGCTTTTGCTCAGGAATTGCTGGTGCTGGTTGGTCAGCACGTACACGTGACTCATTATGTTGGGCAACTTTGATGCTGTGACAGAAAGGCAGTTTAGCGACGGGTGCTGTGCGGCTCAAGAAGTCTGTGGGGACGAACGCGGCAAACGCACGTCCCGGAGGGATAAGGCGGGTTCCCTAGAGTGTTTTCAGTGGGTAGTGATCGGGATAGGGAAGTCGTGCACAGCCGCTGTCCACCGCTGCGCGCGCCACCGCTGAGGCGACTTCCGGCAGCAGGCGGGGGTCTGTGGGCTTGGGCAGGATATAGTTTGAGCCAAAGCTCAGTTCCACACCGCCGTAGCCCTCGCGCACCGAATCTGGCACCGGCAGGCGGGCGATTTTGCGGATGGCTTCAATCGCGGCCAGTTTCATGTCCTCGTTGATACGCGCCGCGCGCACATCCAGTGCGCCGCGAAAAATAAAGGGGAAACACAGGACATTATTAACCTGGTTGGGGTAATCGGAGCGCCCGGTGGCCATGATCAGGTCGTCGCGTACACTGTGGGCCAGTTCCGGTTTGATCTCCGGATTTGGGTTCGAACAGGCGAATACCACCGGTTTCGGTGCCATGCGTTGCAGCTGTTCGGCGGAGAGGAGATCCGGACCGGACACGCCGAGAAATACGTCGGCGCCGTGGATTGCGTCGTCGAGGGTGCGCATATCGGTATCCCGCGCCCACTCGCCCTTGTAGGCGTTGATATCGGTGCGCCCAGAGTGAATCACGCCACGACTGTCGAGCATGGTGATCTGCTCCTTGCGCGCCCCGGCGGCCAGCAGCAGCTTACAGCAGGCGGTGGCGGCGGCGCCGGCGCCCAGGCACACCATATGGACTTCGCTGATCTTTTTGCCCTGGATCTCCAGGGCGTTGAGCATACCGGCGACCGTCACAATCGCGGTGCCGTGCTGGTCGTCGTGGAATACCGGCACCGGGCAGCGCTCAATCAGCGCTTCTTCAATATGGAAGCATTCCGGCGCTTTGATGTCTTCGAGATTGATACCGCCAAAGGTATTGGCGATGGCGGCAACCGTCTGAATAAACTGCTCCGGGCTGTTGACGTCCACCTCGATATCCACCGAGTTGATGTCGGCGAAGCGCTTGAACAGTAGCGATTTACCCTCCATCACCGGTTTGGAGGCCAGTGGACCCAAGTTGCCGAGGCCGAGGATGGCGCTGCCGTTAGAGATTACCGCCACCAGGTTGCCCTTGCCGGTATACAGGTAGGCCGACTCTGGGTCCTTGGCAATTTCACGCACCGGCTCTGCCACGCCAGGGCTATATGCCAGGGACAGGTCTTCCTGGGTTTCGGCGGCGGTGGTCAGCTCAACTGAAAGTTTGCCGGGACTGGGGAGCGCGTGGTAATCGAGCGCTGCCTGGCGCAATGAATCCGTCATTTGGGGGCTGTTCTCTCGAAAACTGGGGGTGACACTTAAGGTGTCATCCGGGTTACTGCGGGTCTCAGAGAATAACCGAGGGTCACTTGCTGCCACAAGCGCACACTGGGGGTGGAACTGCCACCTATTACTATTTTGCCCTTAATATTTGGCTAATTTCAGGATGATCAGTCGCGAGAAAAGCTATTTTAAGGATATTTTTACTGCCCATAACGAATATATTAAGCGATACAAATCGATTTTACCCCATTGAACTATCGCGGTGCAGAAAGGGGAATTTGGGGTATAAAAAAAGGCACCGAGGGATTCCTGGGTGCCTTTTGCGAGACGCCGCAGCGTCTCGATATTCGGATTACTTGCTGATGCGGCTGCCAAAACGCTTCTTGAAGCGGTCCACACGTCCACCGGTAGTCGCTTGCTTTTGCTTGCCGGTGTAGAACGGGTGGCACTGGGAGCAGACGTCGATCTGCAGGTCTTTGCCCAGGGTGGAGCGAGTTTTGACGACATTGCCACAGGAGCAAGTGGCATTGATGTCGGTGTAGTTAGGATGGATATCTGCTTTCATGATTGCCTCTTTCCGAAACCGCCACTCGATCTGTTGCCGGGCACGGCATCGTCGTTGGAGCAGGAACCGGATTGGTTCCAGGCTGATTAAAAAGTCGGCGCATACTATCAGATTAGCGCCGGGGTTCAAGCCCAAATGCCGTGCTCCGGTGCTGCCGCTAGCTTGCCGAGGAGATGAGTGGTTGCAGGGGCTGTAGGTGTTTGTGCTGTGCTTCACGTCCCGCCCCTGTGAGGTGGTAGCAGGCGATGGGCTTGCGCTCGACAAAGTCTTTGCGCCGGGCGATGTAACCCCGCTCATCAAGACGTCGTAGCTGTGCGACTAGATGGCCATCGGTTGCCTGTAGCTGATTCTTAAAACGGGAAAAGCTGATTTCCTCATACTTGGCCAGCATCATACAGATTGCGAGGCGCACCCGGTGCTCGAGTACCGGGTTTAACGCATTAAGGGCTTTCTAGGAGCTTTCATCGCGATGCTCCGCTACCCTGCTTGGCCGCTGTACCAAGCCTGTCCACAGAAGTCCGAAGCCGATCACCAAACCGGTCAGGACCCAGGCATAAGGAGGTTTCAGTAAAAGGATCAGCGGGTCACTGGCTAGCATCAACTGAGTTCTTCTCTATCGGTCATAACGTTCATCCTTGTCGAATTGAGTAACTCTAAATAAGAGTGGGCAACTAAATTTGGCGCTCTCTGTACCTCGCTGTGTCAGCCAGTACACTAGCGCCCTTTATGTGAGGCGGTTTATGGGGGCGGGGTGCAACAGACGGTAGAACAGAAGGTCATCTTACGGCTGGCGGTACCGGTGCCGTTGCGGCGTCTCTTCGACTATTTGCCTCCAGAGGGCCTCGACCCAGCTGAATTACAGTCCGGCCAGCGTCTGTGGGTGCCCTTCGCCGGGCGCAAACTGGTGGCGGTGCTGGTGGATATGGTGCGGGAATCTCCACACGCCAAGCTGAAGTCGGCGGAAGCGTTGATCGACGGAAGCGCCCTGTTTGCCGAGCGCGACCGCAAATTCCTGAACTGGATTGCCGACTACTATCAAGCGCCGGTGGGGGAGGTCTACGCCGCCGCCCTACCCGCTGCATTGCGCAAGGGCAAGCCCGCGGATCACTGGGCCGAGCAGTGGTTGCGGCTCACCACCGAGGGCAAGGGCTTGCCGGAATCGGCACTGGCGCGGGCACCGAAACAGCAGGCGCTACTGCAGCAGCTACTGCGCGGAGGCGAGCAGAGCCGCACCCACCTGAAGGCCCAGGGCCATACCCCGGCCGTGATCCGCGCGCTGCAGGAGCGCCATCTGGTGGAGTGGGCCTCTGGACCCACGGTGCCACCGCTACTGCCGGCGGCGGAGGCCACTGCGCCGCCGTCGCTGAATAGTGAACAGCAACAGGTGCTCGATACGCTGGATTGCAGCCGTTTTTCCGCCACCTTGCTAGAGGGCACCACCGGTAGTGGCAAGACTGAGATCTACTTGCGTTTAATAGAGCGGGTATTGGCCGAGGGACGCCAAGCTTTGCTACTGGTGCCGGAAATCGGTCTCACCCCGCAGACCTTGCGGCGTATCGCCGCGCGCTTTCCCGAGCGCAGTATTGCCGCCCTGCACTCGGGCTTGGGCGAGGGGGAGCGTGCGCAATCCTGGCTCGCCGCGGCCGGAGGCCAGGCGGATATTGTGATCGGCACCCGCTCGGCGATTATGACGCCGTTGCCGAGGCTAGGCGTGGTGATGGTGGATGAAGAGCACGACGCCTCTTTTAAGCAGCAGGATGGCGTGCGCTACTCGGCCCGCGATCTCGCGGTGGTGCTGGCGCGCAATAGCGATGTGCCGGTGCTGCTGGGTTCCGCCACACCCTCCCTAGAAACCCTGCACAATGCGCTCAGCGGTCGCTATCAGCATCTGCGTATGCGCCAGCGCGCTGGCGATGCGCGCCCACCGCAGATTCATGTGGTGCCCACCCTGCGCGAACCCCTTGAGGAGGGATTTGCGCCACAGGTGTTGCGCCATATCGGCGATACCCTGGCGCGAGGTGAGCAGGTGCTGGTGTTTATCAATCGGCGTGGCTTTGCGCCGGCACTCAATTGCGATGACTGCGGTTGGATCGCCGACTGCCCGCACTGTTCCAGCAAACTCACCATGCACCGGCGCCAACGCCAGTTGCGCTGTCACCACTGCGACTATCGCCGCCCTCTGGTAGACAGCTGCCCGCAGTGCCACAGTCGCTCCATCTCCGCTCTGGGAGGCGGGACCGAACGCAGCGAAGAATTGCTGGTTCGGCGTTTTGCCGACTACCCGGTAATTCGGGTCGATAGAGATACCACCGCTACCAAGCAGGCCCTGGACCGATTGTTGGCACCGGCCCGCGATGGCGAGCCCTGCCTGCTACTGGGTACTCAGATGCTGGCCAAGGGACACCACCTGCCGAGAGTGACCCTGGTGGTGATCCAAGATGCTGACGGTGGCCTATTCAGCGCAGACTTTCGCGCTCCCGAGCGCACCGGTCAGCTACTGGAGCAGGTGGCGGGCCGAGCCGGGCGCGGCAGTTTAAGCGGCCGGGTGCTGGTGCAGAGCCGCTTCCCCGAGCACCCGTTACTACAGATGCTGTTGGAAAAAGGTTACGGCACTTTTGCGCGCCAACTGCTGCGTGATCGTGCGGTGGCGCAGCTGCCCCCGACCCACGCGATGGCTCTGGTGCGCGCTGAGTGTGAGGAGCCGGCCTGGGCGGAGGAGTTCCTGCAGAACGCACGCCTGTTTATGCAATCGCTGGTGCCGCCCTCCCCCGAGTTGCAGTACCTGGGGCCTGTGCCGGCGCTGCTGGAGCGCAAGTCGGGGCGCTACCGTTTTTATGTGCAGGTAACTGCCCAGAATCGCGCCCAGTTGCAACCCTTGTTGGCCCAGGTGTGCGCCTGGGCCGAGGGCAATAAGAATCGGCGTCTGCGCTGGGCAGTGGATATGGATGCACAGGAATTGTCGTGAATTTTGCAGGGAGACCATGCCCACGCAGCAATTGGCGGTACAATTCGCCGGCTGAGCAGACAACCCAGGGAAGAAATCCGCAATGAGCCGTCGCAATACCAAACGCCGCACTAAGAGTTCCTCGGGCAAGCCCGCCTGGGTTTGGTTTCTCCTGGGCAACGCCGTCGGCGGTTTCACCGTTTTTTTGCTTCTGCAATACGGTGCGGCCGGCGGTGGCAACAAAGCTGCTGGTGCTGAAAGGGGGCAGACAGCCAGTTCTGAGGCGCAAAAATCCTCCGAGCCGCGCTTTGATTTCTACACCATGTTGAAAGAAAACGAAGTCACGGTGCCACCGCCGAAAGTGGCCAAGCCCGCCAGCCGGAGCGAGGCCTCATCGTCTGCGCGGGGCGCCGCGGAGAAGACCAAAAAACAGGTCTTTATTCTGCAGGCCGCCTCCTTTCGCGAGGCGGCGGAGGCGGAGCGCCTGCGCGCGCAGCTCACCCTCGCGAACCTGGATGTCAAAGTAGAGTCCGCCAGCGACAGTCGCGGCACTTGGCACCGGGTATTGGTTGGTCCTTTCAGCAACCGTTCGCGCATGGCCAAGGCCCGCCAGATACTGGCGGAGCATCGCCTGATGCCTCTGGTATTAAAACGCCCGGCCAATTGAGTCGTGAGCCGGACACCCGCTCGGCACAGTCAGTTTATTCGGTAATTTTTTCCGGGTTGCGGGCGGTCATTCCAGCCTAAACATGGCTGGGCAGAAGTGGCTTGAAATACTGCGCGGGGAGGGTGGCTGAGAGGCGCATCCGCGGTGAATAACGGGTTCTCGGTTTAGCAATTGGCCGGTCTCTTATTGAAATCGGCGCGCCCCGTCCTCACTTATCTAACCTGAATGAAATTCCCGGCGCGGAAGACCACAGGTCTTCTTCAGCCAGAGCACACGCGTAATCCGAGAGGTCTCCATTGGAACAGTATCGCGGAACCACTATTTTATCCTGTCGCCGCAACGGCAAAGTTGTGATTGGCGGCGACGGCCAGGTGTCCCTGGGTAACACGATTATGAAAGGCAACGCACGCAAAGTGCGCCGCCTGTACAAAGACAAGGTAATCGCCGGTTTTGCCGGTGGTACAGCTGATGCTTTTACCCTGTTTGAGCGCTTCGAAGCCAAGCTGGAAGCCCATGGCGGCCAGCTGACCCGCGCCGCCGTGGAGCTGGCCAAAGACTGGCGCACAGACCGGGCTCTGCGCCGCTTAGAGGCGTTATTGGCCGTGGCGGACGCCAGCGCCAGCCTGATTGTGACTGGTAACGGCGACGTGATTCAGCCAGAAGATGACCTGATTGCCATCGGTTCCGGCGGGCCCTTCGCCCAGTCGGCGGCTCGAGCACTGCTCGACAACACCGATATGGATGCGCGCTCCATCGTCCAACAGGGCCTGAAAATTGCCGGTGATGTCTGCGTATACACCAACCACAACAACACCATCGAAGAATTGACTTATTGAGTGCCCGGCGCTGTTAACAGCGCTTGAGGCCCGGCGGGCTGTAATCAGGCCCGCGCAACTGTTTTGCAGGAATTTGTATGTCCCAAATGACCCCCCGTGAAATTGTCCACGAACTCGATCGCCACATCGTCGGCCAACAGGATGCCAAGCGCGCTGTCGCTATTGCGCTGCGCAATCGCTGGCGCCGCATGCAGGTGAGCGAGGATCTGCGTGCCGAAATCACCCCGAAAAATATCCTGATGATCGGCCCCACTGGCGTGGGTAAAACCGAAATTGCGCGCCGTCTGGCGAAGCTGGCGAATGCGCCCTTTATCAAGGTGGAAGCGACCAAATTTACCGAAGTTGGCTATGTGGGCCGTGATGTGGAGTCCATCGTACGCGATCTTGTTGAGACGGCAGTGAAGCAAGAGCGCGAACAGGCGATGTCCGGTGTACAGCAGCGCGCTATGGATGCCGCCGAAGAGCGCATACTCGATGCCCTGTTGCCGCCGGCGCGCTCCAGTGAGCCGAATGATAAGGATTCCAGCACTCGCCAGCTGTTCCGCAAGAAGTTGCGCGAGGGCGAGCTGGACGATAAAGAAGTGGAAATCGATATGGCCGCCGCCCCTATGGGGGTGGAGATCATGGCCCCTCCGGGTATGGAGGAAATGACCAACCAGCTACAGGGTATGTTTTCGAATATGTCCCAGGGCAAGACCCGCAAGCGCAAGCTGCCGGTCAAACAGGCAATGAAACAGCTTACGGACGAAGAAGCCGCCAAGCTGGTCAACGACGAAGATGTTAAAACTCGCGCGATTCGCGCCGCCGAGCAAAACGGTATCGTCTTTATTGACGAAATCGACAAGGTGGCGAAACGCCAGGAGAGCGGCGGTGCCGATGTGTCCCGCGAGGGAGTGCAGCGCGACCTGCTGCCGCTGATCGAAGGCAGCACCGTCAACACTAAGCACGGCATGATCAAAACGGATCATATTCTGTTTATTGCTTCCGGTGCTTTCCACCTGTCCAAGCCGTCGGATTTGATTCCCGAGCTACAGGGGCGCCTGCCAATCCGCGTGGAGTTGAGCTCGCTGACATCCGCGGACTTTGAGCGCATCCTCACCGAACCATCGGCCTCTCTGACCGAACAGCAGAGAGCGTTGCTCGCCACCGAAGGCCTGGAACTGCAATTTACGGAAGATGGTATCCGCCGTATTGCCGAGGTTGCTTTCGAGGTGAATGAGCGTACCGAAAATATCGGCGCGCGCCGTTTGCACACGGTACTGGAGCGTCTGTTAGAGGAGATTTCCTTCGACGCCGGTGACGGCGATAAATCGCTGAATGTGGATGCTGCTTATGTCGATAGCCATCTCGGCGAGCTCAGCCAAAACGAGGACCTTTCGCGTTTTATCCTGTAAATGAAACTGCAAAAAATCCGTTTAAATCGCGCAGGGAAAAACCTGTTGCTAGTGTACGCCGACGGCGAATTCACCCTGCCGGCGGAATATCTGCGCGTCTACTCCCCCAGTGCCGAGGTGCGTGGCCATGGCAATAGCCCCGCGCTGCTGGTGGATGGGAAACTAAATGTAGGTATTGACAGAATTGAGGCTGCCGGTCGCTATGCGCTGAAAATCGATTTCGATGACGGCCACGACACCGGCATTTACACCTGGGAATATCTGTGCGATCTGGCCGAAAAATACGCGGTTAATTGGGAGGCCTATCTGGCGCGTTTACGCGCGGCAGGCAAAGGCCGTGATCCCGATGAGAGCGTGGTGAAATTTATTGGTTAGTGCTGAAGTGCGCTCTCTGCAGCGCACTTTTTATTTTTTTATTTGCGTAAAAAATCAAAAAAATAATGGAATTTCGGCATTTTTTCTCACTCCTGTAACAAGGGTATGGCTGCTCTTTTACAGTTGTAGCGCCGTACAAAGCGGTTTGGCAAAGAAAGCGAGAAGTTAATCGGCGCGTAATTCTTTTGTCACATTTCCGGACTTTAATGCTCGCCAAATTCACGAGTTCCGGAGGCCCACCGTGGCAAAAAAACTTGCCCGCGCACTCAGCGCCTTTTGCTTAATCCCTCTCGCTTCTGCGGTTTCAGCTGCGAGCCTGCCCGACTATCAAACCAATAGCGACTGGTTCACCCAGGCGTCTGACCGCCTGGAGCAGCGCGCTTCTCTCTCCCGCGAAGCCAAAACCGCAAAAAATGTCATTTTGTTTGTGGGCGATGGTATGGGAATTGCCACGCTGACCGCCGCACGTATCTTCGAGGGCCAGCGCCGCGGTCAAACCGGTGAGGAAAACAGCCTCTCTTTTGAAGAGTTTCCCCACAGCGCTCTGATCAAAACCTATAACACCGACCAGCAGACACCAGACTCCGCCGGTACCATGACCGCGATGATGACAGGTGTGAAAACCCGCGCCGGTATGATCAACGTGGATGGCCAAGCGCTGAAAGGCGATTGTGCGGCGAGCCAGGATCTGGGCCTGAACAGTTTTCTCGAAATGATGGAAAGCCGTGGCAAGGCCACCGGTATCGTTTCCACCGCGCGCCTCACTCATGCCACCCCGGCGGCGACTTACGCCAAGAGCCCCAACCGCAAGTGGGAAGCGGAGGCGGATGAGGGCTGTACCGACATCGCCACGCAGATGGTGGAAATGGGTATTGGTGACGGCATGGAAGTGATGCTCGGTGGTGGGCGCGATTTCTTCACTCCAGTAGCCGACGGTGGCCTGAGAGAGGATGAGCGCAACCTAACCGGTGAGTGGCTGCTGCGCTACGAAGGTGAGCAGAGCGCGGTCTATGTCGAAAACGGTTTCGAGTTGGCGGCGGTGGATATCGCCAATACCGACAAACTGATGGGGCTCTTTACCGGCGATCATATGAGCTACGATGCGGATCGCATCGCCAAGAACAGCGAAGAACCCGGCATCGTCGAGATGACCACCACCGCCATCGATGTGCTGCAAAAGGATGAAGACGGCTTCTTCCTGATGGTGGAATCCGGCCGGGTCGATCACGCTCACCATTCCGGTAACGCCTACAACGCCCTGAACGAAGCTATCGAACTGTCCGATGCAGTCAAGGCGGCCCTGCAGAAAGTAGACCTGGAAGAAACCCTGATCCTGGTGACCGCTGACCACAGCCACGTAATGAATATGGCGGGCTATCCGACCAGGGGTAACCCTATCCTGGGCAAGGTGATCGGTAACGATGACAGCGGCGCGCCAAATGAGACGGTCTCCCTGGCCGAGGATAACAAGCCCTACACCACCCTCACCTACACCAATGGACGCGGCTTTGCCTATGTGGATTCAGGTGAAAACACCGATGCGGATAAGCGCGATGACTATGATATCGCCGCCGGCCGCCATGATTTGACAGGGGTGGACACCGAAAAGCCCGGTTTCCACCAGGAATCTCTGGTCGCTCTGGGTGGCGAGAGCCACGGTGGTGAGGATATCAGTTTGCACGCGATTGGCGCCGGTGCCGAAAAAGTACAGGGACACCTGGAACAGAGCGCGGTTTTCCACATAATGACAGCCGCGACCGACCTGTCGCTGTCAGAAGAATAATTGGGGCATTGATTATGAAATTGTTTAAAAAGACCCTGCTGGCCTTTTCCATTGCCGTGCTGGCCAGCGCCTGTAGCGACGACAACTCCGACTCCAACAACCCAGCTGAGTTGCCGGACAGCACCGGAACACCGCAGCAACAGGAAGACCACCTAGGTATTTCCAGCGCGCAGAGTAAAAGCAGTTGGTTTGAGGAGGGTCAGAAAGCGGTAGCAGCGGCGAGTGCCGAGGAAATCAACAATACGCCGGGAGCCGCGAAAAACATTATTTTGTTCGTCGGTGATGGCATGGGTATCTCCACGGTGACTGCCGCGCGTATTTTTGCCGGGCAGAAACTGGGTCTCGACGGCGAGGAATACCAGCTGAGCTTTGAGAAAATGCCCTACGCGGGCCTGGTGAAAACCTATAACACCAACCAGCAGACCGCGGACTCCGCCGGTACCATGACCGCTTTGGTCACCGGGGTGAAAACCAAAGCTGGCGTTCTGAGTGTGGCCGAAGATGTCGCCCGCGGTGACTGCACGGCCAGTCTCGACCGCCCGCTGACCACCTCCCTGGAGCTGGCTGAAGAATTGGGTAAAAGCACCGGTATTATCAGCACCGCGCGTATTACCCACGCCACGCCTGCAGCCACCTACGCCAAGGTGCCCGAGCGCGAATGGGAATATACGGCTCCCGACGGTTGCCGCGATATTGCGACTCAGCTGGTCGAGCTACAGGCCGGCGATGGAATCGACCTGGTGATGGGGGGGGGCCGCCGCAACTTCCTGCCGAGTGATCAGAAGGATTTGGAAGATAAAGATGGCAAGCGCACAGACGGCCGCAACCTGATCGAGGAGTGGAAGGAGCGCTACAGCGATGGAGTGACTACGTCTGTGTATGTGGAAGACAAAACGGCATTTGATCAATTGGATGTGGCCAACACCGACAAGCTGCTCGGCCTGTTTAATGCCTCCCATATGCGTTACGAGGCGGATCGCGCCAATGATGTGGCCGGTGAGCCCTCTCTGAGTGAGATGACCGCCAAAGGGCTGGCGATGATGCAGAAAAACGATAAGGGCTACTTCCTGATGGTGGAGTCTGGTCGTATCGACCACGGCCACCACGCCAACAATGCCTTCAATGCCCTCAGCGATGCGGAGGAGTTTGCCAAGGCGGTTCAGGTCGCTATGGATAGCACCAATGCGGAAGATACCCTGATTATTGTCACCGCCGACCACAGCCACGTGATGACCATTGCCGGTGGCACCACCCGCGGCAATCCAATCCTGGGCAAAGTGATCAAAAACGATGGCAGCGGCCTGCCCGAGGAGACCCCCAAGCTGGATAAAGAGGGCCTGCCCTACACCACCCTGAATTATGCCAATGGCCGCGGTTTCGCGGATAACGGTGATAATACCGACGCGGATGACCGCTATGATGGCGATATTGTGGCGGGGCGTCAGGACCTCACCGGTATCGACACGACCGCGCCGGGTTTCCACCAGGAGGCTCTTATTCCCCTGTCGGGTGAGACTCACGGCGGTGAAGATGTGGGCGTCTGGGCCCGCGGACCCGGTGCGCACCTGGTGAGCGGTACCAATGAGCAGAACTATTTGTTCCATGTGATGGCCCGCGCCGGCGGTCTGCTGGAGCAGAGCGCCGAATAAATCGGCGGCCCTGGAGGCGCGGGAATGCGACCCGCGCCTTTTTCGATTCCTAAAGCCTTTTCGTCTCTCGGCACCCTGCCTCCGCCCCCTTTTTTATACACTTGCTTTCCCCTCGGAGAGTGTCTTGTGGGCGAAGAGTGCCCGGCAGCGAGCGTCTATTTCTCGACGCAATCGTTCCTTTTGCCCGTCTGTCATTTCGAGCAATCGGATTAATTCTTTTCCCAGGCTCTCACTGGTGGTGATGGCCAGGATGCGGAGCAGGAAGAGGTCGCGCCAGTCTCCCAGTATTTGGGCGAGTTGCCCGAGGGGTTCACAGCGAATCTCTATCGATTGTGGGTACCTTCCTCCGAGAAGGCGGCTGTGATACCAATGGCTTTTCACCCGTTTTCGCAACTGATGTAGCTTGTAGGCGTTGTCCCCATAGCGCGTGGCCATCCAGGCTTTGCGCGCGCGCCGATAATCTCTTGAATAGGCAGAGGCGATATCTTCCCAGTGAATATTTTGCGGGGGCCATTTGTGGATATCCGCTTGTGCCTGTGTCAACAACTCTTCGACTCGCTGAAAGCTCCCTTGTTCGGGCTCTGCGTTGAGCATCTGTTGCAGCAACCTGTGCATCTTTTCGAAGTGGGCGGGGGGCGCGAGGGAGAGTAGTGCGGCACGCACAGAGACCAGGTCGCGACTTGCCGAGAGGCGCTGCGCGATGTTGCGATAACGATTATTCTCGAGCTTATAACGCAGGTTTTTATCCCGGTACACCAGGCGCAGCAGCGCGCGGAGCTTTTTGCAGTGCTTGCGCAATTCGTGCACGGCGTGTGCCTCTGGCAGCAGCCGGGCATTGTCGAGTGCGGCATGGATTTCTGCGCTGGCCACCAGGCGTAGGCCCAGTTCAACCGGTGTGCCGCTTTCGAGGCGGTAATCCATGGTTTTTTCCCAGCCCTTTCTCTGCTCCCGTAATACCCAATGTTAGCGAGTTGCTGCTGTGCACAGCATGGACGCTGTTCCACCGGCGCCGGCGATGTACAATGGCCCTCTGAAATTGGCTCAGCAGGCAGCACAGCATGAAGGATCGCAAGACCACCCACTTCGGCTACCAAGAGGTCCCGGTGGAGGAAAAGGCCGGTCGTGTGGCGGAAGTGTTCCACTCAGTGGCGGCGCGTTACGACGTCATGAACGATTTGATGTCCGGGGGTATTCACCGCCTCTGGAAGCGCTTTACCATCGAATTGTCCGGCGCGCGGCCGGGACAGAAAATTTTGGATATCGCCGGTGGCACGGGCGATCTCACCGCGCGTTTCTCGCGTATTGTGGGCGCCAGTGGCCAGGTGGTGCTGGCGGATATCAACGAATCAATGTTGCGCGTCGGCCGCGATCGGCTGCTCGATCGAGGTATCGCCGGCAACGTGGTACCGGTACAGGCGGACGCCCAATACCTGCCCTTCCCCGACAATACCTTCGACTGCATTACCATCGCCTTCGGCCTGCGCAATGTCACCGACAAAGATCTGGCCTTGCGCTCCATGTTGCGGGTGTTGAAGCCCGGTGGACGCCTGCTGGTACTGGAATTTTCCAAACCGGAATCGAAGTTGCTGGAAAAAGTCTACGATCAGTACTCTTTCCGGCTGCTGCCATTCATGGGTAAATTGGTGGCCGACGATGCGGAAAGCTACCGCTACCTGGCGGAGAGCATCCGCATGCACCCGGATCAGGAAACTCTCAAGCAGATGATGGCGGATGCCGGTTTTGTCGATTGTGAATTCCACAACATGACCGGCGGTATTGTGGCGCTGCATCGGGGCATTAAGCCCTGAGTGATATCTGACATGATCTCCCCCCAAGCGTTGGCACGAGGCCGAAAAGCGCCATGAGCGACCCCACTTATCGCGCGGGTTTTGACGCCGCGCTGGAAACCGCCATCAATACTGCCCTGCAGTACGACCCGGCAACCCGTACGCGTCTGCAGGCACTGGATGGCACAGTCATGGCGCTCGATCTGAGCGCACCAACGCTGCAATGCTGCCTGTGTATTGAGGGCGATCAGGTACGTGTGCGTCAGCACTGGGCGGGGGATGTCACTACTTCTATCCGTTGTTCCGCCATTTCTTTAGTGCGCCTGTTGAAAGACTCGGATGCCACACCGGCGGCGCTGGGGGTATCGATCAGCGGTTCCAGTGCCCTGCTGGCGGAATTGCAGTGGATTATGAGTGACCTGGATATCGACTGGGAGGCGCCGTTGGCACAACTGTTCGGTGATATCCCGGCTCACTCCATTGGCAATGCACTGCGCAGTGCGGGCAGTTGGTTGAGCGCGAGTCTCAGTCGCGCACCGGTGGCGGCGGCGGAAACGATCAGTGAAGAGTGGCAGCTGACTCCACCCCAGGCACAATTTGAAGCCTTTGCCGACGACCTTTCCGAGCTGTCCCTGGCGACCGAACGCCTCGAGGCGCGTGTGCGCCTCTTGCAGGCACAGTTTTCCCGCGGGGAGGCCGAGTAGTTTTGCCGTTATTTCGCAGTGTTACCATCGCGCGGGTTTGCCTGCGTTACCGCCTCGATCAATTATTACCAACCGAGCGCCGCCCGCTGTGGCTGCGCGGGTTACTCGCACCTCTCAAGCTACTGCCGCAACCGAAGATGGAGCGCGGCGAACGCCTGCGCCGCGCCCTGGAAGAGTTGGGACCGATTTTCGTCAAATTTGGCCAGCTGCTTTCCACCCGCCCGGATCTGCTACCGTCGGATGTCGTCGAACAGCTCGATTACCTGCAGGACAAGGTACCGCCCTTCCCCAGCGATCAGTGTCGAGGATTGATCGAGGAGGCTTTGGGTGCAAGTGTCGATGAAGTCTTTGCCAGCTTTGAGCGCGAGCCCCTGGCGGCGGCCTCGGTGGCACAGGTGCACGCGGCGGTGCTCAAGAGCGGTGAATCGGTAGTCGTGAAAGTGCTGCGCCCAGGCATCGGCGAAGTCATCCAAGAGGATTTGCGCCTTTTGCGAGTGATTGCCCGAGCTATCGAGCGCTTTGTGCCGGAGGGCCGGCGCCTGCGCCCGGTGGAGGTGGTGGAGGACTACCGCCACACCATTGAGGGCGAACTGGATCTGACCCGTGAGGCCGCCAATGGCACTCAGCTACGGCGCAATTTCAGTCAGTCGCCACTGCTGTATATCCCTCAGGTCTACTGGGACTACACCCGCGAGAATGTCTTGGTGTTGGAGCGCATCGACGGCATTCCGGTTACCGACATGACTCAGCTGCGCGCGCAGGACACCAATATGCCGTTGTTGGCCGAGCGCGGTGTGGAAATTTTTTTTAAGCAGGTTTTCGAATACAACTTTTTCCATGCGGATATGCATCCGGGCAATATCTTTGTCTCCCGCGAGCATCCGCAGCGCCCGCAGTATATCGCCATCGATACAGCGATCGTCGGCAGCCTGTCGCGCGAGGATCAGTACTACCTGGCGCGCAACCTGCTGGCCATGTTCCGCCGCGACTACCGCATGGTGGCGGAGCTGCATGTGCAGAGCGGCTGGGTCCGGGCCGATACCCCGGTCAACGCCTTTGAGGCGGCAATCCGCGCTGTGTGTGAGCCCATCTTTGAAAAGCCACTCGGCGAGATCTCCTTTGCGCGGGTGCTGATCAGCCTGTTTCAGACCGCGCGCCGCTTCGATATGGCGGTGCAGCCCCAACTGGTGTTGTTGCAGAAGACCTTACTGAATATTGAGGGGCTGGGTCGTCAGCTTTATCCTGAGTTGGATCTGTGGAAGACTGCTCATCCATTTTTGGAGCGATGGATGCGTGAACGCATTCACCCGAAAACCCTGCTGGGCGAGATCAAGCGCTACGGGCCGGAGTGGCTGGAAAAGTTTCCGCAGATGCCGCAACTGGTGTATTCCGCCCTGGAGCAGTCGCGGGAACTGGCGCCGCAATTGGAAAGTATTGGTGAGAAACTGGCGAGTGGCCAGCGCCGTGGGCGCTGGCAATATCTGCGCCGCGTTGGTGGGGTATTGCTCGGTGCCGGCGCACTGGCGATAAGCCGCCCACAATGGCTTGAACAGTTGCCGCCTTCGGGGTGGCTGCTGGGGATCGCCGCTTTGCTGCTGTTGCTCTGGCCCTAGAGCTGCGGCGGGAGTATTTGCCGGCGGTGTGTCGGCCTACACTTGGAATTCTGATGGAAGAGACATTGACTCAAGCGAAACCGACCAGCGGCTTTCTCGATCAGGTCCGTTGGAACAGCGACGACTTGGTACCCGCCATTGCTCAGGACTTTAAAAGTGGGCGGGTGCTGATGATGGCTTGGATGAATCGTGAGTCCCTGGCACTGACGGCCAGCGAGGGCTACGCCGTCTATTGGTCGCGTTCACGCAAAGGCCTGTGGCGCAAAGGGGAGTCCTCTGGCTTTTTACAGAAGGTGCGCGAGATACGCCTCGATTGCGATGGCGATACGGTACTGCTGCTGGTGGAGCAGGAAGGAGGCATCGCCTGCCATACCGGCCGCAGCAGCTGTTTTTACAACCTTTTGCAGGACGGTGATTGGCAGGTTTCTCAGCCGGTCCTGCAAGACCCCAAAGCGATTTATAAGTGAGTCCCACCATGAGCGATCTGCTACAGCAACTCGACGCCGTATTGGAAAGTCGCAAGTGTGGGGAGGACAACGATCAATCCTATGTTGCCAGCCTGCACAGGAAAGGCCTGAATAAGATCCTAGAGAAGGTTGGCGAAGAAGCGACCGAAACTATTCTCGCCGCAAAGGATGCACAGACCAGTGGCGACAACCGGGATATGATTGCCGAGACTGCGGATCTGTGGTTTCACTCGATGGTGATGCTCTCGCATCTGGGGGCGGACTCCCAGGATGTGGTGCATGAACTGGGGCGGCGTTTTGGCCTCTCCGGGCTGGAGGAAAAAGCATCCCGCTGCAAAGAGGGATGACAGTTCTCCCAGGGGTAATGGCGTAACAATCCCCTGGTAAATTGCGGTTTGACCCATGGCAACCGTTGGCTGTGTACTGTCAACGGCTGCCGTATTAAATGACATGGAGACAATTATGGGATTCGGTGGAATTAGCATCTGGCAGCTGTTGATTATTTTGGTCATTGTCCTGCTGCTGTTCGGAACCAAGCGCTTGAAAAACCTCGGTGGTGATCTGGGCGGTGCAATTAAAGGCTTCCGTAAAGCGGTGAAGGATGAGGATAAGAACAAGGATAAGGACGAAGAAAAAGATCCCGAACGCCTGCAACACGACGAGGACGAAAAGCCAGAGCAGGGCAGCGTCTCCAAGGAAAAAGACAAGCAGTCTCAGGACAAGTAATTCGGTACTGTTAACGCGAGAAATGCCCTGTGTTTGATATAGGCTTTTTTGAACTGCTGCTGGTCGCTGTGGTGGCGTTACTTGTGGTTGGCCCAGAGCGCCTACCCGATGCCATTCGTACCACGGCGCGCTGGTGGTCCGGTTTAAAGCGCACTTTGCAAGGTGCCCGCGAGGAGCTTGAGCGGGAGGTGGGCGCCGATGATATCCGCCGCGAACTGCACAATGAGCGCATCCTGCGCGAGATTGAGGAAAGCCGCCAGGAAATGGAGAAGACTTTCAGCGAGGCCAATCGCGAGATTAACGAGTCTCTGCAGGCTCCCGAGGAAGACAAATCCACTCCCAGTGAAACATCTGTGCCTGAGGAAAAAGCTGCAGCCAAGGTGCAGCAAGAGCCAGCCCACCCACGTGCGGAAAAAGAGGATTATTTACCCGAGCAGGACGAAACGGTGGAAGAGCTGCAGGACCCGGAATACCCGGAGCACTGGCACGAATTCGGCGACCCCGAGTTAAATCCGGATCATCCGGAGAACGTCCCCCCGGTTGAAGAAAAAGAATCGCAACAGGAAAAAGACAAACAACCATGAGCGATCAAACGCAAGACAGACACCAGCCATTTATCGATCATTTGATCGAATTGCGGGATCGCCTGCTGCGCACCCTGTTGGTCGTGGTGGTCTTGTTCGCCTGTCTCGTGCCCTTTGCCTCGGATATTTATAACTTTATTGCCAATCCCCTGCAGGAACGCTTGGTGGGCGATGCTGGAATGATTGCCACAGAGGTGACTTCCACTTTCCTTACGCCATTTAAAACTACCTTTATTGTATCGTTTTTTATGGCAATTCCGTTTGTGCTTTATCAGGCCTGGGCTTTTATTGCCCCCGGCTTGTATAAGAATGAAAAGCGCATCGCGATTCCAATCCTAGTGACCAGTGTCTTGCTTTTTTACGCAGGTGTTGCTTTTGCGTATTTTGTAGTATTTCCCATTTTATTTGATTTCTTCGTTGGTTCGGCTCACGCGGATATCAAAGTAATGCCGGATATGCGCAGTTATCTGGATTTAGTGTTGAAGCTGTTTTTTGCCTTCGGCTTTGCCTTCGAAATCCCTATCGCCACAGTGCTGTTGATCTGGAGTGGCGCGGTGGACGCTAAGACTCTAGGCAGTAAACGTCCCTACGTTATAGTGGGTTGCTTTCTGATCGGCATGTTGCTCACACCACCGGATGTTATATCCCAGTCCTTGCTGGCTTTCCCTATGTGGCTATTGTTTGAGGTAGGTATTTTATTTGGGCGTTGGATTACTTCGCGCAAGGCAAAAGAAGAAGCTGAGAAGTCTTAACTGGTAGGCCATAGGCCACATCGATTTAAGTTAGCACTCATTGATGGTTTGCCCTGTTTGATTGTTCAGACGAGCGAATTCTATCCGTATGGAACTGAGCTGGTTAGTAGAGCTTGGAGAGAATCGGCAGAGTCAAAGAGCATTACCGCTATATTAAAATGCCCCGGCAGTTTCCACTGCCGGGGCAATCACCCTGTTGTTTTATCTGCTCTGCCCAAAACTCATCCCATGCTCTCAAAATGGGACTATTTCGACATCGACAGTCTGCGTTCCATGCAGGAAAAGCCAATCGATATTGGTTTTTGCGCCATTTCTGGCAAGCCCCCATCGCAACAAAAACCAAACGGTCGGCTGAGTAATTGCCGAGAATCAAGAGAGCGCCTAAGGCTCGAATGAATGCCGGCGCTGCAAACAAGTTGTGGCAATTATGCTAACCCTGAGACCCTAGATATTAGCGTGGTAACGTGGCTCCGGTGGGCTTGCTCACCCTGGAAGCTGCCGCCCGCTCTCTCTGCTCCTGTTCTGCAACTTCCCTCTCCACATTGTTGCGAATCAGGCGATAAAAGTAGACTGCCATCAGGAATATAAACGCGATTACGGCGAGGCTGAGCAGGCCGGAAAAGCTGGTAAATAAATCAATCAAAGCGTCCATCTTTCTCTCCAGTACGCCAATGCTTCAGCTATGCAGTTTAGGCCGTCACCGGGTAAGGCTCTTGACCTAAATCAACTGAGGTCGAGTTACTAAAAAGAGGGGCGAAAGGCGTTCAGGCGGTAACTTGTGAGAGATGGATACGGCCTACGGCAAAGTAGGGATATATTCCCGCTCTAGCGCCGTGAAAGGCTTCCTTATCTTATGACCTTTTGGTCTGCTGTCGCTGGTGAAACAAATAATTAAGCTGAGGCGATGTGGGCTCAACAATAAAGAAGGGCTATTGCAGGGCAAAGCTTAGGATTATACAGACCATGGCGGCACCCAATAATTGATAAAGTTCTTTTTCCCGTTGCCATTGTGGCAAAACAAGCAGCAGTGCCAGAGGCGGAAAAAATAGGGCCAGAAATCCAGCCAGGGTGCTATCGGCAAAGCACACACACAACAGACGCAGCCAGGCGATGGCGATAAACACCAGGGCAAATACCGTCAGGATCGCGCTAACCGGCATCATGCTATAACCCTTAGAGGCTTTTTGTGGGATGAGAATGCATCCCTGGCTGGACACTTATAAAAATGAAAACCGGAAAGAGAGTGTATATCAGTATGCTGATCACAAGGTTGTTTAGGCGCCAGGGAAGCTGGTGTATTTGGATGCTGGTTGCCTCTGCATTTCTGGTCGGCTGTGAAACTGTGGGCTACTACGCCCAGGCTGCTGCCGGTCAGTGGCGTATTTTATCCGCACGAGAACCCATAGAAGAGGTTATCAACAAGCCAGGTACCAGTGAACAACTACAACAGCAGTTACAACTTATACTAGAGATCAGAGCGTATGCCGCCGAAGTTTTAAAATTGCCGGTAGGGAATGCCTACAGCGCCTATGTACAACTTGATGACACCTATCCAATCTGGAATGTGCTCGCCGCTCCAGAATTCTCCCTAGCGCCAAAGCGCTGGTGCTATCCAATAGCCGGCTGTGCCAGCTATCGTGGCTACTTTCGCAAGTCTGCCGCAGAGGCCAAGGCTAACAGCCTGCACGCACAGGGCTACGATATTTATCTGGGCGCAGTCCCCGCTTACAGTACGCTCGGCTGGTTCGACGATCCGATACTTTCTAGTTTTGTAAACTGGCCCCAGGAGCGTCTGGCCGGTCTTTTATTTCATGAGTTGGCGCACCGACGAGTATATATTTTCGGGGATACCCAATTTAATGAGAGCTTTGCCACCGCCGTCTCTGAAATTGCCCTGCCCGGTTGGCTCCGTAGCCAGGGGCTGGTGAGCTCCGCAGACCGTGCGCGTGCCGAAACCCTGTCTGTACGCCAACTGATGGCGGCTACGCGCAGGCAACTGAAGCCTATCTACCAATCTTCAGAAGCAGACGATGTAAAACGAGAGCAAAAAGCTCAGGTTTTATCCCGGCTGCGTCAATGCTATAGAAAACTCTCCGCGAACTGGCCCAATCCCGCACGCTATCAGAACTATATAGAAAAAACCAACAACGCCACGCTGGCTTTGGCTGCAGAGTATGAATCCCAGGTTCCAGCCTTTAAGCAGCTTTATTTGGATAGCGGTAGTTGGGAGGTTTTTTATGATGCGGCGCAAAGGCTGGGGGATTTAGATAAAACTGATAGAGAGGAAAGTTTGCGTGTGCTTGGGGATAGATATCGAAGAGAATTCTCGCCACGAAATTTGGAGTCTTCTTTTGATGCAGAGAGATGTTTGGAAAATTAATAGGCGAGGGGTAATGAAGCTAGACTACATATTTTTTGTAAATCACACGTACATAAACGTGTTGTTATTGATGAATAAATGACTTTGGGGAGTCAGAATCAAAGATCAGAAACTGCTTATGTGTTTAGTTATGGCGGGCTCAATTTAGTATTATGTGAAGCCAAGATGGATGATTAGCTTCACGGCTCTATAGTAATTTATCCACTAAATTGGCGATTTTTCTGGTTCTATTCATAAAAGCCGTTTAGCCACATCCAGCATCCGATTCGCAAACCCCCACTCATTATCAAACCAAATCAAAATCTTCACTAACTTACCACCGGCGACCCGTGTCTGACTGGCATCAATAACCCCTGAGCGCGGGTCGTGATTAAAGTCGCAGGAGGCGAGGGGTTCTTCGGTGAAGCCGAGTACGCCTTTAAACTCTGTCGCGGCTATGGATTTTAGTAAAGTATTGACTTCACTTTGGCTCACGTCTTTATTTAATTGCACAGACAGATCTATGGCGGAGACGTTGACGGTGGGGACGCGCATAGCCTGGGCTTCGAACTTCCCATAAAGGTGCGGAAGTATGCGTTCGATGCCGCGGGCAAGGGCGGTGTCGACGGGAATTATTGAAGTAACGGCGGAGCGGGTTTTTCTTAAATCGGTGTGGTGGTAGGCGTCGCTCACCGGTTGGTCGTTCATGGCGGAGTGGATCGTGGTCAGCACACCGGCTTCGATACCAAATGCCTGATCCAGTGCCGCGATCACCGGTACGCTGCAATTGGTGGTACAGGAGGCGGCTGAAATAATGGTCTCACTGCCGGTTAAGGTGTGATCGTTCACACCATAAACAATCGTGGCATCTACATCGCGACTGGCGGGTTGGGAAAATAAAACTTTTTTGGCTCCGGCGGCCAGGTGTAACTCCGCTCGCCGGCGCTCTTTAAAGCTGCCGGTGCATTCGAGCACGAAATCGACTTTTTCCCGCCTCCAATCCAGATCCTCCAGTCGTTGATAATGCGTGACCGCGATACGGTCGCCATTAACGGTAAGAGTGTCACTTTCCACCGATACATCACCGCCAAAACGCCCGTGAACCGAATCGTATTTGGTCAGGTGGCCGATGGTGGCACAGTCGGCCAGCTCGTTGATGGCGACAATCTGTAGAGCGTCGCGGGCACCGGATTCGTACAGGGCGCGTAGAACGGAGCGGCCGATGCGGCCGTAGCCATTGATGGCGAGTCGGGTCGTCATAGCGGTAATGCCGGATAGGATTTGAGGGTGACACTGTGACACCCCCCGCGCTATTAAGCGACAGGGGGCGCCTGGCTGGAGCCTGTTGCAGGGGTTAGTTCAGCACTTTTTCGACGGTTTCCACCACATTTTCCACGGTGAAGCCGAAGTGTTGCATCAGTTCACCGCCGGGGGCAGATTCGCCGAAAGTACTCATGCCGATAATGGCGCCGTCGAAGCCGACGAACTTGTACCAGTAATCCTGATGGCTGGCTTCCACGGCCACACGTGCGCGCACGTGGGAGGGCAGTACAGACTCTCGGTAGGAGGTGTCCTGCTCCATAAAGGCTTCGGCACAGGGCATGGAAACTACGCGCACTTTCTTCCCGGTCAGTTGTGCTTTCGCGGCCATAGCCAGTTCCACCTCGGAGCCGGTGGCGATAATGATCGCTTCCGGGGTGCCCTCGCAATCGGACAACACATAGCCACCCTTCTCCACTTGAGCGAGCTGTGCGTTATCGCGTTCTTGCGGCGCCAGGCCCTGACGGCTGAATACCAGAGTGCTGGGGCCCTCTTTGCGCGCGATGGCCATCTTCCAGCTTACGGCGGACTCAGTGGCATCGCAGGGGCGCCAGGTGTGTAGGTTGGGGGTAGCGCGCAGGGCGCTGAGTTGTTCAACGGGCTGGTGGGTGGGGCCGTCTTCACCGAGGCCGATGGAGTCGTGGGTGTAGACGAAGATCACGCGCTGTTTCATCAGTGCCGCCATGCGCACGGCGTTGCGGGCGTATTCCATAAACATCAGGAACGTAGCGCCGTAGGGCACAAAACCGCCGTGCAGGGCGATGCCGTTCATCATGGCGCTCATGCCGAACTCGCGTACACCGTAGTAGACGTAGTTGCCGGAGGCGTCTTCGGCGCTCACACCCTTGGAGCCAGACCAGATGGTGAGGTTGGAGCCGGCCAGGTCGGCAGAGCCGCCGAGAAATTCGGGCAGCATTGGGCCAAAGGCATTGAGTGCGTTTTGGCTCGCTTTGCGCGAGGCAATTTTCTGCGCATCTTCCTGGCACTGTTGTATGTAGTCGTCGGCTCGGGCGAGGAAGTCTGCAGGCAGTTCACCGTTCATGCGGCGTTCGAATTCGGCGGCCAGCTCGGGAAATTCTTCCCGGTAGTCGGCGAAAATATCTTTCCACTCGTCTTCCTGGGCCTCGCCCTTGGCTTTGGCATCCCAACCGGCATAGATATCTTCGGGAATTTCGAAGGGCGGGTGGGTCCAGCCGATGGTTTCGCGGACCAGAGTGATTTCATCGTCGCCGAGCGGGGCGCCGTGGCACTCTTCGCGCCCCTGCTTGTTGGGGGAGCCGAAGCCGATCACCGTTTTACAACAGATAATGGTGGGCTTATCGCTGTTGGCGCGGGCTTCTTCGATCGCGGCCTTAATCGCGCTGGCATCGTGACCATCTACATTGGGGATCACGTGCCAACCGTAGGATTCGAAGCGCTTGGGCGTGTCGTCGGTAAACCAGCCTTCCACCTCGCCATCAATGGAGATGCCATTGTCGTCGTAGAACGCGATCAACTTACCCAGGCCCAGGGTCCCGGCCAGGGAGCAGGCCTCGTGGGAGATACCCTCCATCAGGCAGCCGTCACCTAAAAAGGTGTAGGTGTGGTGGTCGACCAGTTCATAGCCGGGGCGGTTAAATTGGGCGGCCAGAACTTTTTCTGCCAGTGCCATACCCACGGCATTGGTGATGCCCTGGCCGAGGGGGCCTGTGGTGGTCTCTACACCGGGCGCATAGCCGTATTCCGGGTGGCCCGGGGTTTTGGAGTGCATCTGGCGAAAATTTTTCAGCTCTTCGATCGGCAGGTCGTAGCCGGACAGGTGCAGCAGTGAGTACAGCAGCATGGAGCCGTGGCCATTGGAAAGCACGAAGCGGTCTCGGTCGGCCCAATGGGGATTGGCCGGGTTGTGCTTCAGGTAGTCATTCCACAGGACTTCGGCGATATCCGCCATACCCATAGGCGCACCGGGGTGGCCGCTGTTGGCTTTCTGGACTGCGTCCATAGACAGGGCGCGGATGGCGTTGGCCTTGTCTGTGCGAGAGGGGGTAGAAGACATAGGAAGAGCTCTCTGGTTTTCGGGTGGCCGCGGTGCTGCTCTGCAGGCGGTTTCCCGCAGCGACAAAATGGGGGCGTATTTTCCCGTAAAGGCCGGCCCTGCGCAAAGGCTTGCGGGGGAAATTGCAGGTAAGTGAAGCATTAATTACTCGCAGCATAAGCCGGAATTGGCTTTCTGACATCTACATCAAAATAATTTTATGAAGCTATATCAAAATTCTTTGATATAGCTTTGTGTGCCTGCTAGACTCGTCCGCATGTCTGAATCCCAGCCCATCCCTGAGCCCGATAGCAGCGTAGAAATCCCCCAGTTGGCGGCGACCTTGAAGGCCGCAGGTGATCCCCTGCGCCTGGAGATACTGCGCCTGCTCAGCCAGGACTCCTATAGCGTGCTGGAACTGTGTCGTATTTTTGAGTTGCGCCAGCCGGCCCTGAGTCACCACCTCAAGGTGCTCGCCCAGGCGGGGCTGGTGAGCAAGCGCCGCGAGGGCAATAACCTTTTTTACCGGCGCACAAGTGCTACCCCGCTGCTTGCGCAGTTGTTCACTAATTTGGACCAGTTGCCCTTGTCCTGCGCGCGGGTACAGTCGGTGGCGCGTATCTCCGAGGAGCGCGCCGAGGCTTCTCGCCGTTTCTTTGCCGATTACGGCAACCGGTTCCGCGAACAGCAGGAGCTCATCGCCAGTTACAGCGCATATGGCCCCCAGGTGGCGCAACTGCTGAATGCCGGTCGCCACGCTCTGGAAGTAGGGCCCGGTGAAGGGGAATTCCTGCAGGAACTGTCCCTGCGTTTTGCCACGGTAACGGCACTGGACCTGTCCTCAGCCATGTTGGAGCGGGCGCAGGCATTCGCCGATGAGCAGGGCCTGGCCAATATCGAATTTGTATGCAGCGATACCCGCGCCGCAGCGGCGCGCCCGGCCAGTGCCGACAGCATCGTCGTGAATATGGTGCTGCACCACACCCCCGACCCCGCGCAGATTTTTCACGACCTGCAAGGTGCATTGAAAAGCGGCGGTCAACTGCTAGTGGCAGAGCTCCAGGCGCACGGTCAGAACTGGGCGCGGGAAGCCTGTGGTGATCTGTGGTTGGGTTTTGCTCCGGAGCAGTTGAGCGACTGGGCACAGAGTGCCGGTCTGAAAGATGGGCGCAGTGTCTACAGCGCCTTGCGCAATGGTTTTCAGATCCAGATAAGAGAATTTGTAAAGCCCTGACGACAGCCCGATCAATCGCCAGGACCAGAATTTTGCTAACCGCCCGCGGCGGAACACATGGAGACTCTCACATGAGTGAATACAAACTGTTTACATCGGAATCCGTGTCTGAAGGGCACCCGGATAAAATTGCCGACCAGATTTCCGACGCGGTATTGGATGCTTTGCTGGCCCGCGATAAACAGGCACGCGTTGCCTGTGAAACCCTGGTGAAAACGGGTATCGCGGTCATCGCCGGGGAAATTTCTACCTCTGCCTGGGTGGATCTCGAAGAGTTGGTGCGCAAGGTAATTACCGATATCGGTTACACCTCTTCCGATGTGGGTTACGACGGGGAGACCTGTGGTGTGATCAACGTGATTGGCAAGCAGTCCCTGGATATCGCCCAGGGTGTCGATCGCGCCAAGCCGGAAGACCAGGGCGCTGGAGACCAGGGCCTGATGTTCGGCTACGCCACCAACGAAACCCCGACCTTTATGCCGGCGCCGGTCTACTACGCCCACCGTTTGGTGGAGCGCCAGGCAGAAGCTCGCAAGTCCGGTCTGTTGCCCTGGCTGCGCCCGGATGCCAAAAGTCAGCTCACCTTCCGCTACGACGAGCAGGGTCGTCCCTGCGCCATCGACGCGGTGGTGCTCTCCACCCAGCACAATCCCGATGTGAGCCAGGCCGACCTGCGTGAGGCGGTAATGGAGTTGATCGTGCACCACACCCTCCCGCTGGAGTGGCTGCACAAAGACACCAAGTTCCATATCAACCCCACCGGTAATTTTGTGATCGGCGGCCCCGTTGGCGACTGCGGCCTGACCGGGCGCAAGATTATTGTGGATACTTACGGCGGCTCCGCACGCCACGGCGGCGGCGCCTTCTCCGGGAAGGACCCCTCCAAGGTGGATCGCTCCGCAGCCTACGCCGGCCGTTACGTAGCCAAGAATATTGTTGCCGCAGGCTTGGCCAAGCGCTGTGAAATCCAGGTGTCTTACGCGATTGGGGTAGCCGAGCCCACCTCGGTTGCTATCAATACGTTTGGCACTGGTGCGGTTTCTGAAGACAAGCTGGTGGAGCTGGTGCGCGAGAATTTCGACCTGCGTCCCTATGCTATTTCCAAGTCTCTCGACCTGCTGCACCCCATGTACCAGCTGACGGCGGCCTATGGCCACTTTGGTCGCGATCCCTTTACCCACACCTACAACTGGGTGGATGGCAACGGCCAGGCACGTAGCGAAACCTTCACCGCCTTCCCCTGGGAAAAAACCGATAAGGTCGATGCCCTGCGTACTCAGGCGGGCCTGTAACGTTTGAGAGTACCGCGGAGCAGTATTTTTGAAGCAATCTCTACTGTGTCGCGGGAAGCAAGTACCAAATAACTGGAACCGATAAAGAATGAATCAAATGAGCACTGAATTTAAAGATTTTAAAATTGCGGATATTACTCTGGCCGAGTGGGGTCGCCGCGAAATCGAAATTGCCGAAGGGGAAATGCCGGCGCTGATGACTCTGCGGGAAAAATACCGCGCAGATCAGCCCCTCGCTGGTGCGCGCATCATGGGTTGTATCCACATGACAATCCAGACCGCGGTGCTGATTGAAACCCTGATTGCGTTGGGCGCCGAAGTACGCTGGTCTTCCTGCAATATTTTCTCCACCCAGGATCACGCCGCTGCCGCCATTGCCGCGAGTGGTATCCCGGTATTCGCCTGGAAAGGTGAAACCGAGGAAGAGTATGAGTGGTGTCTGGAGCGGACGGTGGGTGCCGATGTCGCCGGCTGGCGACCGAATATGATTTTGGATGATGGTGGCGATCTCACTGAGCTTCTGCACCGCAAATACCCCGGAATTCTGAACAACTGTCACGGTATCAGTGAAGAAACCACCACCGGCGTACACCGCCTGCAGGATATGTTGCGTGACGGCGCTCTGAAGGTGCCGGCGATCAACGTCAACGACGCGGTGACCAAGAGCAAAAACGATAATAAATATGGCTGTCGTCACAGCCTCAACGACGCTATCAAGCGCGCTACCGACCACCTGCTCGCCGGCAAGAAAGCGCTGGTAATCGGTTATGGTGATGTGGGTAAAGGCTCCGCCGCCTCTCTGCGTCAGGAAGGCATGATTGTAAAAGTTTCCGAAGTAGACCCCATCTGTGCCATGCAGGCCTGTATGGATGGCTTCGAATTGGTATCTCCCTACATCGATGGGATCAACACCGGCACCGCAGAAGGCATTAATAAAGCGTTGCTGGCCAATACCGACCTGATCGTCACTACCACCGGCAACGCCGATGTGTGTGACAAGCATATGCTTTCTGCCCTGAAAAGCGGCGCCGTGGTTTCCAATATCGGCCACTTCGATAACGAAATTGACACCGCCTTTATGCGTGAGAACTGGGAGTGGCAGGAAGTAAAACCCCAGGTGCATAAAATTGTGCGCAACAGCGAAAACAATGATCACTTACTGCTGTTGTCCGAAGGCCGTCTAGTTAACCTGGGCAATGCCACCGGCCACCCCAGCCGTATTATGGATGGCTCTTTTGCCAACCAGGTGCTCGCTCAGATCCACCTGTATGAAGAGAAGTTTGCCGACCTGCCCTCTGACCAAAAAGTGCCTGCTCTGTACGTCAAAGTACTGCCCAAGCACCTCGACGAAGAAGTGGCGCGCTACATGGTAGAAGGTTTCGATGGCGTGATCACACGCATGACGGAAGAGCAGGCTAAATATATCGGTGTTTCCGTAGAGGGCCCGTTTAAGCCGGAAAGTTATAAATACTAATACCCTCAGCAAAGGTGCCGGCTGTGCTGGCACCTGAATTTCGGAGGGCCTGGAAAATATAATGAAAAACCCCATACGCATCAGTTTCGAATTTTTCCCACCCAAAACCCCCGAAGGTCGCGCAAAGCTGTACAAAACTCGCGAGGCTTTACAGGCGTTTAATCCCGAATTTTTTTCCGTCACCTATGGTGCTGGTGGTACCACACGCGAAACCACCGCCAATATTGTTACCAACATGCGCAAAGATGGCATTTCTATTGCGCCGCATTTGTCGTTTGGTGGTGATAATGAAGAAACTATACTTGGTCTTTTAAATACCTATAAAGAGGCTGGAATAAACCGCATCGTAGCCCTGCGCGGCGATATGCCCTCGGGGATGGGCGCAGTGGCTCAATTGGTCTATGCGAATGAGCTGGTCGCTTTTATTCGCCGCCATACTGGCGATCACTTCCACCTGGAAGTCGCTGCCTACCCGGAAATTCATCCGGAGTCCAATAGCTATGACGATGATATACGCTATTTAAAAGGTAAGTTTGAGGCGGGAGCCAATAGTGCCCTGACCCAGTATTTTTATAATCCGGACTCCTATTTTTATTTTTTAGATCAATGTGAGAAGGCGGGAATCGATGCACCGATTTATCCCGGCATTATGCCAATTCTCAATTTTGATAATTTGGTGCGCTTCTCTCGTAACTGCGGAGCTGAAATCCCACGCTGGATGAAAAAGCGCATGGAGAGTTATCGCGATCCAAGTGATGCCCGCAAGTTGGGTATGGAAGTGGTTACCGACCTGTGTGAAACGCTGTTGGAAGGTGGTGCACCAGGGCTTCATTTTTATACGATGAATCAGGTGGGAGCCTCAGAGAGCATTTTGCAGGCTTTGGGCTTAGATGCACGCTAGTCCACTAATGATATTTAGTTGCACAGAGTGTTGGCAGTATTGTTCTGCATGTTGTGAGATCTAATCAATGCGAAAATATTGCCCGCCTATTGAGCCTTTCCTCTCGATAGTTTACGAAGACTCCTCCTTGTTGGTTTTAAATAAACCCAGTGGACTTCTCAGTGTGCCCGGGAGGGATTTGGCTCACAAAGACAGCCTGACAAGCCGGGTGCAACAAAGTTATTCAGAAGCTTTAACAGTGCATCGACTGGATATGGATACTTCAGGGCTAGTAGTTATGGCGCGGAGTCCGGAAGTCCATCGAAAGCTCAGTCGTCTTTTTCAAAATCGCGAAGTCGATAAGACCTACCTTGCCAGGGTATGGGGTGTCCCCGCTGCGGACTCGGGCGAGGTGGATTTGCCGCTGATCTGCGACTGGCCCAATAGGCCGCGGCAGAAAGTGGATTTTGAGGTGGGTAAGCCCTCTTTTACCCGCTGGGAAAAAATTTCCAGCTCGAAAGAGAGCAGTCTGTTGCGCCTGCTACCGGTCACCGGTCGTTCTCATCAATTAAGGGTACACATGCAGGCGATAGGTCACCCGATACTGGGCGACCCATTTTATGCGAATTCAGAGGCCCTGGCTGCGGCGCCCAGATTGTTGCTCCATGCTGGCGCTCTGAGTTTTAATCATCCGGAGACGCAGGAGCGATTACACTTTACCAGCGAATTGCCAGATTCTTTTTCTGCTTGATATTTTCAGTAATCGCTCACAGTACATGATTATGTTAGGCAATAAAAAGGGCGATCTACTGATCGCCTTCGTTGATACTGCCGCTGCCCTGTTTACCAGAAAAGCTAATGTCTAGATTCTCGCAATAACCGATACACTTGGCGACAGCGAAGGAGGCCTGCTGGCTGCAGGCTGGTTAGCTTCCACACAAACAAATCAGGAATTCCATAGGCACCTACGCCAGCCAGTTGCCCCTGAAAGAACGATATCAGATCGAGGCAATGTAGAACTAATCAGCCTGAGCCATTACGCAATAACTCAATCGTTCAAACAAAACTAATTCCGCGAGCTAAGCTGTTGTAGCCCCTACAGTGTGTAGAGCGTCCACTGACAGGTACTGCAGCGGCGGCATGGAGTGCGTAAGTACGCTAAGTTCGATTTCGTTATGAAAGCGCAAATCGATCATCAGCTGAAAAACTCAAGCCCCGAGCAAATTGCTGAACGTATGCGGCTTGAGAAGTGCGACAAAACAGTTAGCTGTTCTACCATTGATCACTGGGTTAGAAGGCTTGACTGGCGGCTGCGCCTATCGCGAAAGGGAAAGCCCTATCATAAGCGTACGGGTCCTGGGTCAGGGTGAAACTCATATTAGGTAAGCGTGTTTCACTTATGTTGGCAATCTAGGATACATCTCAAAGTTGAATATAGGTTTTCTTAGATGAGAAACTAAAAATATTCGGATTTGTTCCATGGTATAGCTACCTGCTAGCAAGAATGGTAATTTGTTTAATTGCATTAAAATTGACAGGTTATGAGATATTTATGAGAGAAAAATAAGGCGGGAATCTTAAAGGTTGAGCCCATAAGAACCCAACCTTTATCTTTATTATTTAAAATTTATAGTTGATGCCAGCGGTTACGTAACGTCCTAATACATCGTATACACCAATTGCTTCAAATGAATTGACAGCTTTTGGTGGCTTTTCATTAAAGACATTTCGCACAGATAGACTAGCCTGTATATTATCGTTAATTTGGTAGCCTAAGTATGCATTATTAAGCCAATACTCGGGCACAACCTTGATATCACGAGATTCTGCTGTATCATCGTTATTAACATTAGCTTTTCCAACATACTGTGTTTGCCAGTTTGCAGTCAGGTTATCCAGTGTGTAGGTCAAGTTAATTTGACCCTGCCAATCTGAAAAGCCGATTTCACCAGCATTCACCTCGAGATCTGTCCCCGTAACAGAGTATTGTTGTTCCTTAATATGATAAGCCATTAGCCCAAGGTCAAAATTACCGGGTACATTCCAGGTGTTCAAATCAAATTTATATGAAAGATCAGACTGAACACCACGGAAATTATAGAATCCGGCATTTTTGAAACCTGTTTTAAAGTCGATGATTTGGAAGTTATCATCGCGTTCAAAAGCTCCACAAGCTGAATTACCTTGTTCGCCGTCGTAACAGGCCTCCATTAATACTGTTAATGAGAGGTTTTCAATAGCATTCTCAATGTCAATATTGATCCAATCTACAGTCAGCTCAAGGCCTTCCGCAAATTCTGGGGCCCACACAAAGCCGAAAGTAGAAGCCTCAGCTCTCTCATTTAGCAAATCTGGATTACCACCGGTTTTGCCGGTCTTGGTTCCGTTTACAATTTCTGATTGCCAACTATTTGAATCATAATCAAATCCTGCTTCAGAAGCTTCCGCTCTACAATTGGCAAGACGTTGAGCTGGGTTTTCTCCCTGACCTATATAGCGCATATCACATGGATCATCGGCGTCAAGGAAAGTTTCGGATATTGGAAGTAGGGCTTCCGTTACGGCAGGAGCTCGGATTGATTCCGTTATATTTCCTCGCAAAGTAACAGACCCTAGCACAGGGATATCAAGTATAATTCTGGAGCCAATGGACCAAGTATTATCACTTCCTGCTTGAGAATGATCTACAGTCCTCCAGGCTCCTTCTAATTCCATTCCAGAAAGACCCACAATCAAATCTGATGGAATTACAGGTACTAAGAATTCTGTATAGAATTCCTTAGTATCGAATCCACCAGTGAGGGGGGATAAGGCAGCAGAGCGACCAAGGCCTTGGCGCATGAAATCGTCTGGGCGAAATTCAGAGTGCTCATCACGAATTTCATAACCGAAAGCCATGGAAAGTGGTCCAGCAGGCAGGTCAATAATTTCGCCGCCTATGTTGGCACTTATAATTTCTTGCTCAAGCTCGCCATAAGTGCGCCCTATTGTGGTGACGTACTCAATAGCAGCTTGATCGGTGACGACACCTAGTACATTTAGTGGGACGCAGTCAGGATCTGAAGAAACACATACGATATTACCACTTTCATCTGTGGTTACATCTAAAGCCTTTTCATAATTGGTCTGAACTAATTGAGTTCTCTCAGTAACAGAGTCAGTCTTTCCTTTGTTGTAACTGAGATCCCAATTCCAATCTCGCCCTGCAAAGGAGAAGTCACCTTCTAAGCCAATCACATAACGAAACATCTCATTTTCGCCACCGGTATATCCACTTTGAGAAAGGTCGTTCATCCCTTTATGCAAATAGAAAATTCCATCTGTAACAATACCGTTATTGATTAGAGTTTGGCGGTCTGTAGCGCTTAAATAAGGGTTATCGATAGAAATAGGAAGTGCCGAAGAGTCGCCACTAAACTGTGCGGATTGATAAAAAGGTTGGGAGTTTGGATCGCTTGATTCAGAAGTAAAGTAATTAATTTCTGCGAAAGCTTTAATGTTTTCTGTAATATCAAAGTGACTTAATGTATTAAATATGTGTCTTTCGATGGGGGCCCTAATTGAGTTATAATCTTGCAGTAATAGGCCATCACCACCTATAAAATTAATAGCATTCCCTGAAGGGGTTCCGAGGTTGAGCGGTGCTAGCTGCCCTTCGTTATTGAACCCAAGAGGGTTGCCATTAGAGTCTTTAATAATATTTTTGTCGAGAGCAAAAAGTGGGAATCCACCTGCGGGAGTAGGAATACCTTCTTTAGTTATTATTGGTATAGCACGTCCCTTGTCAAAGATTCTATCTGGAATACCGTCATTAGGGCCTTCACTTTCAGGGTTTTCAAAAAAGTAATAATAATCGCCCGTAAAGTCACGGTCATTCATTAATACAGCATCGGTCTTGTTGTATTCGTAGCTTGTTACGATATTTCCCCGGCCATCAAACAGGTTTTGACCGAAAGTAATTGATGCCATATGATCGCCTGCATCTTTTTCACGATCAGCGAAACCACTGGAAAATTCGGTTTCCACACCCTCAAAGTCATCTTTAAGGATGACATTGATTGTCCCGGCAATAGCGTCAGATCCATAAATTGGAGCGCCACCAACAGAAATGACTTCAACGCGATCAATTAATGCAGTTGGAAGAGAGTTCAAGTCAACTTGTAACCCTCCAGTTGCACCAAATGCTGTTGGGGCATTCGCAGATACAACTCTTCGACCGTTAACAAGGGTAAGAGTCCTTTGAGATCCTAGGCCATAAAAATCTGCAAAGCTTTGGCCAACATTACTCGCATCTGATTCTGCCAAGCTAGTACCAGATGCCGCCATCATGGGCAAACTATTCAGGGCATCTGACACATTGGTAAAACCATTTGTCTCAAAAAATTCCTGTCCAATTGTAGATGCTGGTTGCATTGTGTCAAAGCCAGCTCTTGGAATACGGGAGCCAGTTACAATCACCTCTTCAATCTTACCTGCTTCCTGCCCCTCGGCTAATAGGCTATCTTGTGCATTGGCTAAAATAGCCGGCATACCTACTGCGATTGCGAGTAAAGTCTTTTTGAAATTACTATTCATTGCTTTTCCTTTTAGATGCTATATAAGGGACGATAGCTGTTCATTTTGGCTCGAATTATTTTTTGCCTTGAACATAATTTTTATTCTCACTCGCCCAATACCTAGACGAATAACATACAGGTCTCCTCTAATTTTTATAAAGGTATAACATTGTCTTTATTTATGTTGAAGAAAATTCTCTATTGCGAAGCCAAGCCTAAAGTGGTTGAAAAAAAGTCAAAGTTAAACGTTTATCTTATCTTTTGCATCTTATCAAGTGAAATAGAATAGGGCCAGTCATTGGTAGGCTTTGAAAATCAACCAGTATGGCTCGTAAATAATGCCTGAGGAATGCCATTAGAAGTCTTTAAGAGATTTATCTGAGTTAGTCATTTATAATGTGGCTAAGCATCCTGATGGATACTCTTTTAGCTATACTTTGTGGGTATAGATGAGCTGAGAGAGAAGCCAACAGTGAACATCTAGAATTTATACATAGCTTCTTTAGAGCACCCTAGATTGATAATATATGTGACTCAAGCTTGCTCAGAGAGTGTTCAAAACTCTTTGTTAGTCGGTCTCAAAGGCTGATGTATTCCCCTAGCGGTCAAAAAGTGTATCCTCAAGTGTGGCAGTTCCAGATTCAAATTTGGACATGGATTGCCCAGCTTTGAGTATATCTGCGTAAATAAACTACAGTAAACTGTACTCATTGGTAGAACTGTCTGTGTACAGACTCTACCGCATTAGTCGTTTAGATCGGATTGCGGATATGTTCCGGGTATTTAAAGTAGATCGAGAGAGTTGCTTATTTTCCGCGCCACGACCTAATGACCACCGGATATTTGTCAGTCGACTCCCTCTCCAGCTCGTCCAGGGTATGCTCACCGGCATTGAGCGTAGAGGTTTTTGAGATTGGCTATAAAAGCCTTCTGATTTTTTTAGCCACATACTTCAGCGAGTTGAGGATCTGGTGGATGATGCAGTTCTGGACTCGGTTTTGGGACTACTTTCTATAGTCTTAGGGATTCCTTACATGCCATAAATATTAGCAATGAAAATATCTTTACTCCTATGGTTGTGGAGGTAGGTGAAAGTGTTCAGTCAGTGATGTGCCTCCCCCCCTAGATTGGACAATTTGATCCCCAGAATCGTGTAAATAGTCTTACTAATATAACTGTCACTCACCTTGCTTTTATAGTGGTTTGTATCAAATTTGGCAATGGGGGAGGCTGCTCCCATGTCGCACTCACTACAAGCCTGAAGTTCAGGAAGCAGCTTGTCTGTAACGGTGTTGATGGTGTCGTTATAAAGTTCTATTTTATAGATAACGGCAATGTTTGTGCGAATTTCCTGCTAGCTATTTTCCAGGACAAATAAAGCGGTGATCTTACGGTCCAGTTCACCAGTAAACTGAGCCTAATGTTTCTTGATGACTTGAGGCTCGAAGCTACCTAAGGGATCTTTATGGACTTTGAGGTGCTGCCACACTTGCGATTGGGCCTATCCTCGCTGGTGAGATGCCCCTCCAGCTCGGCCTTGATCACAGCTTTGGTGAGCTGTTTGATCAGAGGGGACATGAGTCATCTTTGTCACCGAGATCCTTGCTCTCATACAAAATCTGGCTGACGGCATCCTAGATTCCCATAACAACCGACACACTTGGCAATAGCGAGAGAGGCCAGCTGGCTGTAGGCTAGTAAGCTTCCAC
>NZ_CANMKV010000019.1 GCF_947498635.1 uncultured Microbulbifer sp.
GTGATCTGGCTGCCGGGCTGGTTAGGAGTACCGACCAAATTGGTCAGCTGGTTGGAGAAATTAAAGCGGAAGCCGTCGTTGTTGTCGCCATCCAACTGCCCCTGGCTGTTGTAGGTGCGCAACAGGGACAAGTCCAGGCCGGAGGCCGCAACAAACTCATCCTGTTGGCGCAACACCAGGTTGCCGGTGGACGCATTCACATAGATGGATTCACGTCCCTGCCCAAGGTTCGCCGAGCCTACGCCTGTCTTAGTGCTGTTAAACAGGCCCAGTGCTTCTCCGCTGATGACGGCGACCATAATTCCCCCTAAGAAATATACTTACTAAGCTGTGCGGTAACGGGCCTTCGTATGGGCTCCGCATCAAGTTCCGCAGTTGTTTAGGTATATATCCAGAGAATTGAGGGAATCGGACAGGGGAAATTTAAAAAAACTTGAAAGTTACAACTCACAATTGCCAGCAGACGACATGACTGACCATTCAAGCCCATAGAGCCCAACGTGAGCGCATACTGAAAAGAACAAAGAAGAGAAGTTTAGCTCCGTAAGAAAGCTAGCTGCGGAGACGCATGGAAGGTAGAATGAGATCGAGTAACAGGAGATATCCATGTCTTTAAGAATCAACGACGATCTTGACGCTGAAGAGCTATTCCATTGTGCACTTGAGGCAAGCAGCCTCAAGCATCACGAGAGAACCATTGAACTATTGAAGCGCAGTATCGCACTTGAGGATCACCCCGCAAAACGCTTATTCCTCGCAGCAGAGCATGCCGAGATCAAATTGTACGATCGCGCTATTGAAGGAATGCAAACTGCGATTGCCATGGCTCCAGAATTATGGATCGCACACTTTCAGCTAGGCCAACTCTATTTGGTGACACAAAAAATCAGTGACGCCAAGAATATATGGAGCCACCTTGTTAACTCAACAAACTCTCCCAAGTACTTTCAGGACTTCGCAAAGGGGCTTCTGGCAATAGCCGATGAAGATACCGAGGGCGGTATTGAAATACTACGGAAAGGAATCACAGAGAATAGCGAAAACCCTGCACTAAATAATGATATTGAAAAGATTATTGAAGCCACAGCCAACCAGTCCCCACATCAAGAAGAAGCTAAAGATGACAGCAACGAAAATAGCGCAGTCAATAAAATGTTACTCTCCCAGTACGGTCAAAATTAACCCATCATGAAAATAGGCACAGATCAAAATCTAACAACTCTATTAAATAAATTAAACGCCCCATCCAGAAAACAAAAAAAACACGCTACCGAGAGAAACGGGCCCAAAACCCCAAAGTCGAATTCATTAAACATCAACCAGCTTATAAGAAAAAATGTTACGGAGCTCCATAGAAATGGAGAGAATATAAAAATTTTAAAGGACGCCTTTATCAGTACTATACTCGCTAACGAATTCGAACAGAAAATCCCCACAGAACACCTGCAAAACATGATTGTATCAGCTGTTAGCGCGATAAACTCTAACGATATGATGAATGCTCAACTAGAAGCACTAATCCGAGATATGACAAGGGGAAATTAATACCTCCCTGGGTGTCATACTATTAAAACCACCAAAAACAAAGCGCACCCCTAGAAACTAATAGCAAAGCAAGAATGTAAACAGCACTTTTTTATCATGGGTAACCTTATTTATTACAAGCTGACTCTTTTTGTTGCGACCAATTTAGCAGAAATTTAAACAACCATGGAGCACCCCCCTATATTCCAGAGAAAAGCCTAAATAGCCATAGACCCAAAAATGCTTAACCTACAGTGTAACCAAACAGGAAAATTCTTGACTATTAATGAAGAAACACCTCCTTCAGCAGAAGGATATTCTTATCCTACATATAAGTAACCGCTATAGCTTCGCCCAAGGTGTTAATGATCACTTCCAGGATAGATAGCTTTCAGTGTGAACTCTACCTTTATCGCATTTCATTTATATGAGTGTTTTTTAACAAAATCCCCGATGAACTCGAAAGTCAGAATATAAAGACTCGCGCCCTCGGTGAATGAACAAGCCCCAGCTGACAATAAGATAACCCTCGCGAAGTTTCCCATAACTGCCTTTACAACCCACCTCCCCAATAGATGACACCTCAAAACAAACACCCAAGGCCCCAGCAATACAAAATCGCCCCACCCCCCATTTCACAGGATTTAACCCACTTTTTACGCCCAAATTTAGCAGTTTCCTCGCCAAAATCCCGCAGATTGCCCACACCCGCAACGGTTGCTAAGATGCGCGCCTGCCGCTATGGCCCGGCTCCCCCACAGGCTGAGCATTCTGCCCGTGGAGCCGCTAGCAAGCCGATTTTCCCAAGCGTTACCCTCGCCTATCCGCAACTCGGAGGCCCGAGGCTTTCCACAGGAAAAGCGGTACTGAGGCCAGGTGCTATTTTTAACCGCGAGCGCACCGCGACGACTCCCTGCGACTACAGGAACGAAGTTTATGACCCAACCATCGCTGCAGCAGTTGGAACAACACGACGCCTTTATCCATCGCCATATTGGCCCCGATGCCAAGCAGGTAGAGGCCATGCTGGAAACCCTCGGAGTTGCCAGCCTCGACGAGCTGATCGAGAAAACCGTGCCCGAAGCCATTCGCAAGACCGATGAGCTGGACCTGGCCGATGCAATCAATGAAGTTGAGGCCCTCGCAGAGCTAAAAGATATTGCGGCGCGCAACAAGATCTACCGCACCTTTATTGGTATGGGCTACCACGACACCATTACCCCCAACGTGATCCTGCGCAACGTGCTGGAGAACCCAGGTTGGTACACCGCCTACACCCCCTACCAGCCGGAAATTGCCCAGGGCCGCCTGGAAGGCCTGCTGAACTTCCAGCAGATGATCATGGACCTCACCGGTATGGAACTGGCTAACGCCTCCATGCTGGACGAAGGCACCGCCGCTGCGGAAGCCATGGCCATGTGTAAGCGCCAGGCCAAACGCAACAAATCCAATACCTATTTTGTGGATCAGGACTGCCACCCGCAGACTGTTGCCGTAGTTAAAACCCGCGCCGAACACTTCGGCTTCGAAGTGGTTGTGGGCGATGTGGAAAAAGATATCCCCACCGAGCTGTTCGGCGCCCTGCTGCAATACCCCGGCAGCACCGGCCGCGTACGCGATCTGACCGACATTATCGCCAAGGTGCACGAAGCCAACGCCCTGGTCACCGTGGCCGCCGACCTGATGAGCCTGGTCGCCTTGCGGGCGCCGGGTGATATGGGTGCGGACGTAGTGGTTGGCTGTAACCAACGCTTCGGTATCCCGATGGGTTACGGTGGTCCCCACGCGGGCTTCTTCGCCTTCCGCGAAGCTTACAAACGCTCCGCACCGGGCCGGATTATCGGTGTCTCCGTAGACAGCAAAGGCAAGCGCGCCCTGCGCATGGCCATGCAGACCCGCGAACAACATATTCGCCGCGAGAAAGCCAACTCCAATATCTGCACTTCCCAGGTTCTGCTGGCGGTAATGAGCGCTTTCTATGGGATTTACCACGGTCCCGAAGGCCTGAAGACTATCGCCGCCCGCATCCAGCGCCTGGCAGACATTCTCGCTTCCGCCCTGCAGCGCGAAGGCTTTAATCTGGCCCACGACAGCTGGTTCGATACTCTGACAATCACCGTTGGCGCCAAGCAGGAAGAGATCTACCAGCGCGCACTGGCTGCTGAGATAAACTTGCGCAAAGTCGGTGAAGATGCCCTGGGCGTAAGCCTGAGCGAAACCGCTAGCCTGCAAGATGTGTCCGATCTGATTAATGCCTTTATCGGTACTGAGCACAGCATTGACCTGCACACTCTGGACAGTGAAATCGCTAGCAAAGGCTCCCTGGGTGTGCCCGCGCCCCTGGCGCGCGATACCGAGTTTATGACCCACCCGGTATTCAATACTTACCACTCCGAGACCGAGATGCTGCGCTACCTCAAGTCTCTGGAAGCCAAGGATATCGCCCTGAATCACTCCATGATTCCCCTGGGCTCCTGCACCATGAAGCTGAACGCCACCGCCGAGATGATCCCGGTCACCTGGCCCGAGTTCGGCAAACTGCACCCCTTCGCACCCGTAGATCAAGCGAAAGGCTACGCGGAAATGTTCCGCCAGTTGCAGCAGATGCTGTCCGCCTGTACCGGTTACGATGCGGTGAGCCTGCAGCCTAATGCCGGTTCCCAGGGTGAATACGCAGGCTTGGTTGCAATCAAGAAGTACTTTGAAGCGAAGGGCGAAACCCAGCGCGATATCTGCCTGATCCCCGCCTCAGCCCATGGCACCAACCCGGCTTCCGCCATGATGGTGAGCATGAAAGTGGTTGTGGTTGCCTGTGATGACAAAGGCAATGTGGATATCGCAGACCTGAAGGCCAAAATCGAAGAGCACGGCGACCGCGTTGCCGCACTGATGGTCACCTACCCGTCCACCCACGGGGTGTTCGAGGAAGGTATCCGCGAAGTTTGTGACCTGGTTCACCAGGCTGGCGGCCAGGTTTATATTGATGGCGCCAACATGAACGCCCTGATCGGCGTCGCGGCTCCGGGCCAGTTCGGTGGTGACGTATCCCACCTGAACCTGCACAAAACTTTCTGTATTCCTCACGGTGGCGGCGGCCCCGGCATGGGTCCGATCGCTGTTGGCGAGCATCTGAAGCCCTACCTGGCAGCCCACCCGGTGACTGAAGTACCGGAAACCAAGCTGGATAATGGCACCATCTCCGCCGCTCCCTGGGGCTCCGCCAGTATCCTGCCGATCAGCTGGATGTATATCCGTATGATGGGTAAACAGGGTATGAAGCAGGCTACCGAGATGGCGATCCTGAACGCCAACTACGTGGCCAAGAAGCTGGGTGAGCACTATTCCCTGCTCTACACCGGCACCAATGGCTTTGTAGCCCACGAGTGCCTGGTGGACCTGCGCCCGCTTAAAGAAGCCAGCGGCATCACCGAAGAGGATATCGCCAAGCGCCTGATGGACTTCGGCTTCCACTCCCCCACCATGTCCTTCCCGGTCGCCGGCACCCTGATGATCGAGCCTACCGAAAGTGAATCCAAGGGTGAGCTGGATCGCTTTATCGAAGCGATGGCAACAATTCGCCAGGAAGTGGAAGATGTAACCAGCGGTAAATACACCCCTGAGGACAACCCACTGCACAACGCCCCTCACACTCTTGAGGATGTGATGAGCGATGAATGGAAGCACAGCTACTCCCGCGATATCGCTGCACGCCCAGCAGCCTGGTTAAAAGAGCACAAGGTGTGGCCCGCCGCTAACCGTATCGACAACGTATACGGCGATCGCAACCTGATTTGCTCCTGCCCACCGATTGAGAGCTACGCGGAGTAAAATCCAGCACTCTCACCGATGGATTTAAAAGCGGGCTTTATGCCCGCTTTTTTTATTTTTATTAGGCCTAATTAAACTTTGCACCACCCGCAAAGCACCCCTTTTTCCTCTCATTCAGTGGTAAGGAACACCCAATGAAAAGCGGTAAACAAAGAAGAACCGAAATTAAGCAAGCTCGGAGAAAAAGAATAGAGAAGTTAAATAAGGGAAAGATCCTTGATCAATTCAGTGGCCCCATTCCCAACTGGGCTATTGCGGTAGATAGGGCAGCTATTGTGCACCACTCTTACTACATTGACATTCCACTCTACTACTTGGATCGAGAATTCCAATGTAAAGATTGTGGCTCAGATGAAGTATGGACGGCAAAGCAACAAAAATGGTGGTATGAAATCGCCAAGGGCGACTTTGAGACCTCTGCGGTTCACTGCCGTCCCTGTAGGAAAAAGAGAAACCAATCGAAGGCAGAGCAGAAAGCTCATATGGAAGCAATGGCAAAGAAAAGGCCACACCCCAATGAGGCCTTTTTTAAAAAGGGCTTTATTAAAGAATAGTACAGGTGCATCCAGTAAGAACCAGAAATCACTCCTTAGGAACCGAGTATAAGGATTGTATTTCGGAGTGTTTACTATCCACTCCGAAATAGATTTACTACAGAGAATTAACTAAATTACAACTATCAATATTTTTGAACTACTTAAGGCAATTAGGAAGCGCTGAAGTACCTGGCCATATTGTAGAAAGGTAGCTACTCGAATCTTTAGTCACATTAAATATCATAGTGCCGCCACCCAGGTTATTATTTTCATTACAGGAAGCTAACGCACTTGCAGCGGAAGCACTATTCAATACAGTAGAAGCGCCAACACCCAACTTAGATCTATCGACCCCCAAGTTTAAGTACTTCTGAACTCGAGAGGTGCAGCTTGAGCCCAACCAATAGCTCATCTCCCAGCCATAAGTTAGTTGATCGCCCAGCTTCTTGCCATTCCATTCAGCCTGAAAAGCATCGGTATCACTCCAAAGTGCTTTGGAAATGATTTTATTCGGCATTTTCTCTCGTAATGCACTTGTCACTTTTACCAGGGAGTCAGAATAGGTTTGACTGCACTGTGAGTACTCATCATCAATATCAATACCATCCAGCCCATATTGATCGACTGCATCTTTCAACTGCTGAGCAAAGCCATCTGTGGATTGCTCATCGGCAAAACAAGACCAACCAGCATTTTGATGATTTCCGAGAACGCTGAGTACCACTTTCGTACCCTTGGCTTGCAAATTTTGTACCGTACTCAAATTGTTATTGAGTAAGTCTGAAACTTGGTCATTAAAATGTAGAACAGCTTTCTGGCCATCGTAATTAATATTTGCCGCGAAGATCACAGCTATATCAAATAACTGGCTGCCATCACTCTCTGTAAAGCAGCCTGCATTGCCCAGGTTATTACTATTAACCTCTACGTAAGCAACTTTGGGAGCGGATCCACTTTCCTGAGGAGTATCAGATTTACACAGTGTTGAGCCCAGCTCACGTATTTCATTCTTGCGTGAACCACACCCATACCCACTGCCATCCATGGAGGCATTATCGGCAAGGTTTGCAATTTCCCAGTCTCCCAGAACAGAGCACAGCTCATCTTTATAAATTTGTGCCTCAAGATAGGTAACTGGGCCGGCATCCGACGAACAACTGCTTCCACTAACAACATGTGGTGCTGAAGGTTCAGATTTACATAATGTCTTGGACATTTGGCGACTTTCATTATCCGTCAATTGGCAATTGTCCCCCAGGCGCTCTATTGAGGCCCCTCCAGATAGACCGGCCAGATCACCGCTATTGACAAGATCACAAAACTCATCAGGATAATTAAGCACTTCAGAATACCCTACTGTTGTAGCGTCCGAGGGACATACGTCTGAATTGACTACTTCAATATCCGCATATGCACCAGCTTGTAATAGAAAGGTGGCACAAGCAGCTTGCATTGCTCTACGTGTCGGTTGCTTCATATCTATGCTCATTTCTTATTATGTAGTTATATGAATTTTATAATCTAACAACTATAGTCAAAAAAATGGTGTAGAGCTTACGCTCTACACCCAACACTACGATCAATGAGGTGTTAGAATTTATAGTTTGCGCCAATATACAATCGGCGCCCAGAATAGTTGTTGTATGTCATCCGATTTTCCTGTTTCCAATATCCCTCCGCCACTTCTTCAGTTAAATTGATAATAGAGGCAGAGATATTAAAGTTATCAGTGAAGGTATAAGTTGCATTCAGATCCAACTGTCCGTAGTCCTTATCGTATACCGCATACCCACGATGTAAACTTGTAACCCTGTCATCCACCCAATTATAGGAGGCACGAACACCGAAATTTTCATTCTCATAAAATGCAGATAAATTATATTGGTGTCTCGCGGTACCAGGTATCTCAGCTTCGATTGACTCATTAGCAAGGATGATGGTGGAAGTGCCGGTATCGGTAAATGTATAGTTGGCCATAAGACCGAAGCCACTTTCGAAAGCATGCTGGGCAAACAACTCCCCCCCTCTAGAAGTTGCGTTTCCTCCCCCTATCTGCCCCTTCATTTCCACTTCAATAGGGCCATTACAACAATCGTGCTCACGCTCAACAATTTCAGTTACTTGGATTGGCAGATTGTCGATATCTTTGTCAAATAAAGTTACACCCAATGCAGAACCATCGGCGTAATACCACTCTAGGCCAAGGTCGAACTGCTTGGAGATCATTGCCGCCAGATCCGTATTCGCAAAGAAGCCACTTCCTCGCCCCGTCCACTCATCCGGAGAAACAATATGCACTGGTGGACCATAAGTTTCAGCCTGCCCCAGATAAGCGTAACTCACCCTTGACATGGCTTTAGAGGCTGTAAATCGTATTACCAGATCACCAGTTAAATCCCAAGCAACATTCAAACTTGGCAGAAATTCTTTTGTGGTATTGCTGCGTGAGTTAGCAATAACTTCATCCGATTCCATTCCGGTAATATCATCATACGTTTCCGTAGATAATTTTGTGCTGACATAGCGAACCCCCAAGTTTCCGCGGAAGTCTCGCCATATAAAATCTGCTTGGGCATAGGTTGAGAATATTTCCTCATCAATTGTATAGGTGCCAGATAGTACTGGCATAACAGTGAGGTTGAAGTTTCCACGCACATAGTCCATCAAGGCATCGGTATCAAATGCCAGGAAATCAATTGCACCTGTATTACCAGCACTATTATCAACTACCTTATCACTAATTAAAGTTGAAGTATCTGGATGGTAATCAGGATTGTGGAACCATTGATCGCCAGATAACCAACCCCGGTAACCGCCATTATCATCAGTCTCGTCATCCCAGCGATAGATATCTCTATAGGATCTAGCCTCATGATCCCGATACTTTGTACCCACATAAAACTTATTAACAATTCCCCAGTTAGTATCAAATGCCAAATCTAGCTGATAGTAACTTTCTTCATCGCTATTTTCCGTAGCATCTGAGCCAAACCAGTCATAATAGGGATAAGCTTCAGTATCTTTAGTGAGATCTGTGGAAACTTCATAACTCGGCTTACCATCTGCAATTGACCAAAGCCAGCTATCCACGGAACCATAACGAGCATCCATATTAGCGTATGTGAGTTCAGAAGTTCCTCCCTCAGCTTCTGTATGCCCAACATTTATAGCCGCGGTATAAAAATCCCCCTCATAGATAACTTCAAAATCATAAGTATTAGATTCCGATTCACCCTTGCGGGTATAGCCTGTCAGCTGAGGAGACATCAAACCACGGTATACGTCTACACCGCCATTTACATCTCCATCGCCCCAGTTATTTTCATTAAGGTCGCCATTGTCATTAAAACCATAGGTGACGACTGTATCTCCATCCACTTCAATGCCATAGTATGCATCGTCATGATCATTCCATTCCGCAAATGTCAGGCTTTGAGTATTAGTGTCATAACCAAGCTTGGAACCGAAATAAGCAAAACCAAACTCCAGGCGTTCAGTGGGGCGCCACTGTGCGGCAAGCTGGTATCCATCACGGGTTCGGTCTTCCTTAGAGTTGTGAATACTTACCTGCGTGGGCGCCCAAACATCGTTGAAAACTTCTTCTGTGGTCTGATCAACAAGAGCTGACAAATCTGCATTTTCATCCGTATCTGAGTGTAAACGCCAGCCACTTGCATAATTGGTAACTCCGGTTACGCCACGGTCCTGACTGGTATACCCCACTAAAACACCAAAAGTATCGCTCTCATTTTTCCAGGAGTAGAAAGCATTATATTGTGGGTCCCACTCTTCGGTAGTATCTGAATAAGTCGCCTCTGTGGTGATTACACCTTGTCCAGCATCAAGATCAAGAGGTTTGTGGCTATGTAGGATAACGGTACCACCGACACCACCTTCATCAATTCTTGCCTCGGGGCTTTTATAAACCTCTGCCCTACTGATCATACTGGAGGGAAGCAATAAGTAGTTAAAATTTCTAGAGGGGGCTCCGCTACCGGAAGTGGCAATGTAATTTCCATTTAACTGGGTAAGAGTCCACTCTGAGCTAGTTCCTCGAATACTAACCGTGCTACCTTCACCACCACTGCGATCGATAGTGACACCTGGCACACGCTGGAGAGAATCAGCTACATTCTTGTCGGGGAACTTACCAATATCTTCTGCAGTAATAGCATCTACTACAGCAAGGGAATCCCGTTTGATTTCAAGGTTTCTGGTAGCACTCTCAAGAATTCCAATGACTTGAACTTCTTCAATTCTCTCATCAGAATCGGAAGTATCCTCCGCGATCGCCATGCTACTTACAACCAGCGTGATAGCTGCAACCATAGACTTCTGCGTGAAACCTCTACTCCAGGTATTAACCATTTCTCGGCTATTCTTCTTCATTATTTTCATAGCATCCCAACTTTGTTTTCTTTCTCTCACTGGTTCAAAAATTGCCAGCCCTCTTCGGGAGGCTGGCGTAAAACTGTCACGGGACCCTAAATCCCAAAAGACAGTTCATTTGTTGAGTACTAAAACCCTAAAAAAAAAACCTGCTGAAGAGGTAATCAATACTGGGATACTAATGAAACAAAATCGGCGCTTTAGATTTTTAAGAAAAAATAAGCAGTCACAGACAACCAAAAATGAATCGGCTAACTCCCTGCTTTAGGCATAAAATCCTAAGTCAACTTGGAGCTAGAATTTTCGGAAATGAATGAAATGGGCGACTGTCAACTCATCGATTGAAGTTAACGTAGCAATCTCTCTAAATTTTCTGAGGAAAATCAGCTTGATCGATCTTTATATATTGGACTGAACTTCACTGCGATAATTTACTGGAAGCTGTCCAAACATGCCTTTGAAGTGTCTACTGAAGTAACTATGAGATGTAAAGCCAACCCGATAAGCAATTTCAGATATTGGGCTTTGTGTTTCCACTAACATACGACGAGAGTTTTCTAATCTGACTTCCCGAACGAATTGCATGGGTGTTTTATCCAGATATTTTTTAAAACGCCGCTCTAATGCACTAACCGATAAACTCGCAGCCTCTGCCAAATCTTCAACCGCAATTGGTTGGCTATAGTTATTTTTTATGTATTCAACTGGCCTTTTAAGTTTATCCATTCTAGAGAGAGCCTTAACCGTCTCTTTAAGGTCTCGAGCTACACCATAGGTTCCTATGATTTCTCCATTGGTACTTTTTAATGGTCGCTTTGATGTCGTAAACCAAACTAACTCGCCTGTTTTACCAATATTCAATTCCAACCGATCTGTAATCGTCTCTCCCGACATCACCCTTTTGTCATCACGCATATAGTTTTTTGCGAGATAAGAAGGGGAGAAGTCCATATCTGAACGGCCAACCACCTGATGTAATGACCTACATCCGACATGCTCAATAAATTCCCGGTTACAATGCACCACATAGCCGGATTCATCTTTTATCCAGAAAATAATATCTGATATAAGATCAAACACCGCAATGATCTGCTGCGTGGTGACCTGCTCCAAGACTGATTTATACTTCATTATTCTTATTTACATTTTGTATAAAACTGGAATTTAGCTGAGCCTACTGACTAACCTCTTAAAAATTAACAAACTCAATAAGTTTTTTCTAATCAAAACACTAAAAAAATCAAAATGCCCCCTCTCTACACTCGCCTCGCACTTCCCCTCCATATGGGGAAATGATTCGCTCAATTTCAAAATAACCACGCTCGCAGAAACCGGTTTCCATCAACTTTTGCTCCAGAGCCCAGTCAAAGTAAGCTTCTACCCGGCGACTCGAAGGACCACCACTACCCATGGGGCCTCGTCTCTGCATTTGGCTCTGCGAACTTGAGCTGGCCACTATCGGCGTAGGAATATCACGCCGTTCCCTCTTAAGCGTAAAAGTAAAGCGCTTAGCGCCATTGGGGGCGATTTCGGTCTCGAAAGACTCCTGCATTCCAGGTATAGGGCTATTGCTAGCACAACCCGAAAATACCAGAGCAACCGCCAGGCAAGCCACTAGCTGCAGCGGGGGAAATCGATCATTTAGTTTATTCGTATTCAGCACGGCAAGCTCCCTCAGCTTATTTTTGCTTTTTCGTACAAGGCTTTTAGCCTCCTCATATTCTATTTATTACTTGAATACTACGGTTTTATTGCCGTGGATAAATACCCGTTCCTGTAGTACGAGTTGCAGTGCTCTTGTGAGCACCAGCTTTTCCACATCGCGACCCGCATCCGCCATGGACTCCGCCGAATAGGCGTGATCCACATGAATCACATCCTGTTCAATGATCGGCCCCTCATCCAGGTCGTCAGTAACAAAGTGTGCGGTGGCACCAATAATTTTTACCCCGCGCTCATAGGCCTGCTGATAGGGCTTGGCGCCAATAAAAGCCGGCAAGAAGGAGTGGTGAATATTGATAATACGGCCGCTGTAGCGAGCGACAAAATCGGACGTCAGCACCCGCATATACTTGGCTAACACCAGATAATCCGGAGTGTACTTATCCACCAGGGTCGCCACTTTTTGCTCATGCTCAAAGCGCTCAAGGCCTTGCGCAGATACGCAGTGGTAGGGAATGTCAAATTTCTCAACCAGCCCACCCAGGTCCGGGTGATTGCCAATCACTGCGGCGATCTCCACATCCATAGCGCCGGAGTAGCACTTCATCAAGATATCTCCAAGGCAATGGGGCTCCCTCGTCACCATCAACACCAGGCGCTTGCGCTCGGCCGAGACCAGGCGCCGTTCCGCCCCCTGAGGCAGGGCCATATCCAAGTCTTCGAGAAAGGTGGCATCGTTAAAGATACCCTCGAGGGCAGTGCGCATAAAAAAGCGGCCCTCGACGCGGTCCACGAACTCATCATTCTTGATAATATTGAGCTGGTGCTTGTAGCAAATATTGGTAATCTTCGCGATCAGGCCCTTATCATCGGGGCAGTCGGTCAGCAGTATCTTCTTTTCCATGGTCGAATTTCAGGCCAAATATCCAGAGTTCAGACTATACACTATGCCGTCTTATCGATTCAGCGATCCATCCTGGGGAGAACATGGATAACAACCTTTACGCAGATCACATGGCCAGCCTGTGCCGCCGCTACGACGACATTCTCGAACAGAGTGGCTTTGAAACGCTCAATGTATTTAGCGGTGCACCTAGGATGCAATTCCTGGATGACAATCCCTACCCCTTTAAGGTCAATCCTCAGTTCAAGGCCCTGGTACCAATTACCGATAACCCCAACAGTTGGGTGATCTACAAGCGTGGGCAGAAGCCCAAATTGCTGTTCTATCGCCCGGTGGACTTCTGGCATTATGTCCCCCCCGCTCCGCAGACTTTCTGGAGTGCGTTCTACGATATCGAGCTGCTGAGCAAGCCCGCCGATGCACGGGAATTCCTCTGCGCAGACGGGGCGGCCTTTATCGGCGAAACTGAAAGACTACAAGACTGGCCTCTCGGCACCATCAACCCAGAGCCCCTGATCAATCGCCTGCACTGGGCACGCGCTTACAAGACACCCTACGAGGTGGCCTGCCTGCGCGAGGCCAACCGCATAGCGATGGCCGGCCACCGCGCTGCCGAGCAAGCCTTTCGCAGCGGTGCCAGCGAGTTCGAGATCAACCAGGCCTACTTGAGTGCTACCGGCCAGGGCGAGAACACCATGCCGTACGGCAATATCGTGGCCCTCAATGAACACGCGGCGATACTGCACTACACGCACCTCTCCACCCAACGCTTGCCTGGCACAGAGTTAAAAACCTTTCTGATCGATGCTGGGGCCAACTGCAACGGTTATTGCGCAGATATCACCCGCACCTATACCTACGCCGATAGTGAGTTCTCTCAGCTCATTGCGGCGATGGATGAAAAGCAGCTACAGCTGGTCGATGGCCTCAAACCCGGCCAGCCTTACCCGGACCTACACCGTCAGTGCCACCTGAAGGTCGGCGAACTACTGGCTCAATTTGGTATTGTTAAGTCCTCTGCCGAAAGCGCAGTAGAATCGGGTCTTACCCGTCCGTTTATGCCTCATGGCCTGGGTCACTTCCTCGGCTTGCAAGTGCATGATGTGGGCGGCCACCAAAGCAGCCCCGATGGCGGCGCCACACCCCCACCGGAAGAGTATCCCTTCCTGCGTACCAGCCGTACGATTGAAGAGAGTCAGGTATTTACTATTGAGCCGGGACTCTACTTTATCGACAGCCTGCTGGCGGAATTGAAAGCCTCCGATCTTGCCAGTGAAGTGAACTGGGACAAGGTGGAGGAGTTCCGCCCTTACGGTGGTGTGCGTATCGAGGACAACATTGTGGTCGGCGCAGACACGAACATGAACCTGACCCGCAACTGGGAAGCTCAATCCTAACGTTAATGCCCGGGATCTTAGTGCCCAGTCCCTAAGCGCACCCCGCAGCCAGGTAAGGTCATCCACAACCTGGCTGCCGAATTTCTCTTTTTCTTCCAAAAACCTTCCTGCGCCTTAAGACTAAAAAGCACGAATCTACGCGCGATCTACGGCTATAAAAAACCAGCTGCAACGTCTTGCCGCGCCAATTAATCCCTCTACCGATTTTTATCCTTAGATGCCTTAGCCGAAAGCCCCTATCTCTTGCCTAAAAGTACAAAAGCAGCCAATCTCCCCAGCGCAAAAACAACAACAAGGCCCATCTCATGAAGAAATCCAGGCTAGCCACACTCGTCACCGCCGCTGTACTCACAGCGGCTAATTCCACCTATGCAAAATCCATTGAGTATGTGTTCTACGATAAAGAGGGGATCGCCGGCACCGAGGTTATCGAACAAAAAGGTTCTAAAGTTACCGGCGAGCTAAGCCTCGGGTGGAACAACCGCCGTCTCAACCTCAAGGAGAGTTTTACCATTGGCGCGGCCAAGATGCCCGAGCATCTCTACATTGAAGGTATCAGCCCATTTGGCGCTCCGGTCAGTGAAGAATTTACCCTAAAAAATGGTGTGGCTAGCTGGCAGGGTTCCGATGAGCATGGCAGCGCGAAAACTTCCGAAGCGCAATTTTATATTCCTAAAAATACGACCCTAGCCATCCAAACTCAGCTGGTTAAAGCATTGATCGCCGATAAAGACCACAGCATAGGCTTATTGCCCCAAGGGCAGGCGCAGCTGCACAAACTCGATCAATTGACTCTACAGCAGGGCGACGAGAAGAAAACCGTCTACCTCTACGGTGTGAGTGGCCTCGGTTTTACACCGGAATTGGCCTGGCACGATGAAAAAGGCGATCTGTTCGCTGCCGATGAGGGGGGCTGGTTTGCTATTTTGCGCAAGGGTTGGAATAAATCACACTTACAGGAACTAAAAGAGCGGCAGGTGGCCGCTGCCGATAAATACTTGCAAGAAATCGCCGAGAGACACACGCACACCTCCGCCCAGCCGATCCTGATTAGTAATGTCAGCCTGGTGGATGTAGAAGCGGGCAAACTCCTGAATAAACGCCACTTGCTGGTCGAAAACGGCAAGATTAAAAAAATCAGCCGCCGCCCCATCAAACTCGATAATGCCACTCAAATTGATGCCAAGGGCCACACCCTGATTCCAGGATTGTGGGATATGCACGCACACTTGTCCCCCAACGATGGTGCTTTAAACATGGCTGCGGGCATTATCAATGTGCGCGACATCGGCAATACTCACGAAAATATCACGCGCATCTCCAGTCTATTTGAGTCCGAGCAAATTATTGGTGGCGATCTGTTCCGCGCGGGCTTTATGGACCGTGAAAGTGAAAATGCCATGCGTATGGGAAAAACCGCCGACAGTCTGGAGGAGGCCAAGGAAATTGTTGAGTGGTATGCGGAACGCAACTACCAGCAGATTAAAACCTATAGCTCCATGGAGCCCGAGTGGATTGCCCCCCTGGCTAAGCATATTCATGATAACGGTATGCGTTTATCCGGACATATCCCTGCGTTTATGACGGCAGAGGAAGCAGTGGATGCTGGCTTCGATGAAATCCAGCATATCAATATGCTGTTCTTGAACTTTATGGGCAAGATCGATACCCGCAAGAAACTGCGCTTTACCGAAATCGGGGAACACGCTCACGAGTTGGATTTGGAAAGTAAAGAAGTTGCCGAATTCCTGGATAAACTCGCACAAAAAGGCACTGTCGTGGATGCCACCACGACCGTATTTAGCTCTATGTTGCTGCGCGAGCCAGGCAAAGTAGATCCCGAATTTGCCGATATTGCCAACCACTTGCCGGTCAATATTCAGCGCTCATTTATTGGTGCGGAGTTAGATGTAAAACCCGAACATCGGGATGACTACAACTTATCCGCAGATGCCCTGCTCAAAATGATGCATAAACTGCACGAACACAAAGTCACGATGGTGGCCGGTTCAGACGGGATTCCCGGCTTCACCCTGCTGCGCGAGCTAGAGCTCTACGCCAAATCCGGCATTCCCACCATTGATGTACTGCGCACCGCCACCCTGGTGCCCGCCCAGGTAATGGGGGCCGATAAATACACCGGTAGTATTGCGGTGGGTAAAAATGCAGACCTGGTATTACTGGAGGGCAATCCTCTGGAAGATATCAGCGCGCTGCGCCGCACCGCACTGGTAATCGAAGGTCAGAACCTATACCGCCCAGATGAATTGTACCAAGCACTCGGTATCAAACCATTCCACCCCTCAGTGCCATTTGAATTAAATGGCACCACAACGATTGCGGCGCAAGCCCAATAACAAGAAAAAATAACTGGCAGGAAGTATCAGCTATTTTCCTCCATCAAAAAAACCGGCAATCAATACCATTGCCGGTTTTTTTATTAGGGTAGCGATTAGGCTAATTCGGTGCGCACTGCCCTAGCGGCCTCCACCATATTCAGCAGAGATGATCCCACTTCAGCCCAGCTTCGGGTTTTCAGACCGCAATCTGGATTCACCCAAAGTCGCTGTACAGGCACCACTTCAGCAATTTTCTTCAATCGATCCACCAGCTCCTCGCGTTCCGGCACATTGGGGGAGTGAATATCGTAAACACCCGGTCCTATCTCATTGGGATAACCACCATTCCTATCGGCAAAAGCACTGAGCAGGCGCAAGTCAGACCGCGAGGATTCGATAGTAATGACATCTGCATCGAGAGAGACAATCGCTTCCATGATTGCATTGAAATTGCTGTAACACATATGTGTGTGAATCTGAGTTTCCGCTTTTACCTCACTACAGGTATAACGGAAACAGGCCACCGCCCAGGCAAAATAATCCTCATGCTCAGACTCCCGTAAGGGGACTCCTTCGCGCAGTGCCGGCTCATCAATTTGGATAATACCGATACCCGCCGCCTCCAGGTCTAATACTTCCTCGTGTAGTGCCTGGGCAATCTGCAGGCAGGTTTCACTGCGATGAATATCCTCGCGCGGGAAGGACCAATTGAGGATAGTAACCGGACCGGTCAACATTCCTTTTACCGGCTTGCTGGTCAGGCTCTGGGCATAGCTGCTCCACTCTACGGTCATTGCTTTGGGTCGAGAAATATCGCCAAAAATAATCGGTGGTTTTACACAGCGAGAACCATAACTTTGCACCCAACCATTGCCGGTATGCACAAACCCCTCCAGCTGTTCGCCGAAGTACTCCACCATATCATTGCGTTCCGCTTCACCGTGCACCAGCACATCCAGGCCGAGAATCTCCTGGCGCCGAATCGCCTCGGCAATTTCCGCACGCAGGTGTCCGCGATAATCCGATGCACTGATTTCTCCACTGCGAAACTGTCGACGCACCTTGCGTAACAAGTCTGTTTGCGGAAATGAGCCAATCGTGGTGGTAGGCAGCAGTGGCAATTGCCAACGCTTCTTCTGCACGGCGGCCCGCTCCTGATAGCGCTGCGTGCGCCAGCTATCCTGTAAGCGCTCAGCAATAGAACGGCTTTGCGTAATACCCTCTACGCTAGCTCCAGCCGCTGTAGACTCTCCACACAATAATTGCTGTAACTGAGCCAACTCCTGAAGCTTCTGCCGACTGTAGGCGAGCTTCTGTTTTTGATCGTCCGGCAGTGAAACTTCTGATTCCAGATCCACAGGACTGTGCAACAGTGAACAACTGGCAGACAGCCACAGACGCTCCCCCAGCTGCTCCGCGAGAGGCTTTAAAATGCACTGCCATTTCTCCAAGTCCGCCCGCCACACATTGCGCCCATTCAGAACGCCCGCAGACAGCACCCGGTTTTCATCGGTAAGCTCAACCGCTGCTTGTAACTCCTCCGGCGCGCGTACGCAATCAATATGTACACCGGAAACCGGCAGGGAAAATGCCAGCGGCAAGTTTTCACGCAGGGGAGAGAAATAAGTGGCCAGCAGTAACTTCATGCCTGCGCCCGCATGCGCAATCTGTTGATAAGCGCGATCAAATGCATTCCGCCACTCATCCGGCAGGTCCAAGCCCAGTATCGGCTCATCCACCTGTACCCAATCCACATTCTGTTCCGCCAGCTGTGAAAATAGCTCTGTATAACAGGGCAAAATTTCTGGAAGCAGCTCTAGGGCATTGTCGACCCCCCGCCCCAACCACAGATAAGTGAGCGGTCCGATAACCACTGGCTTGGCAGCATACCCCTGGGACTGAGCTTCGCGCACTTCATCCAGTAGCCACGTACTATCCAGGGAAAATTCCTGATCGGTGGAAAACTCCGGCACCAAATAGTGGTAATTCGTATCGAACCACTTGGTCATAGCATTCGCCGCTACCGGCTGACCCGATGGCGCGCGCCCGCGGGCTTGGCGGAAATACTGATCCAGCGTGTTGTCTGCCGCACCTTCGACAAAGCGCTGACCGAGCACACCAAACATCTGCGAGTGGTTGAGCACCTGGTCATACCAGGCAAAATCCCCCACGGTCACGAAATTCAGTCCAGCCTCGCTCTGCGCCTGCCAATTCTCCCGACGGATCTCTGCCCCCACCCGCAACAGTTGCTGTTGGGGAATTTCACCGAGCCAATAAGCTTCCTGAGCTTTTTTCAGCTCTCGAGCAGCGCCGATACGCGGGTAACCAAGGATATGTGTTTGCACCATTTCTGCGTTTCCAAGTCCGTTCCTGTGAGAGGGGATGGCCCCTTTGATTCTTGCACTCGCCGGCAGTGACCTCTCCTAAACGGGTATCAGCACTTGCGAAGCTTCGGACTTGATTGTGTGCCGGCCATGTTATTCAATCAATTTCATATTTTTTGTTTTAAACATGAATAATATTAATGATGATTGAAATACGCCATCTGCGGGCCCTCTCAGTTTTACGTGAAACTGGCAGTCTGGTGCGCGCTGCCGAGTGCCTGCACCTGACCCAGTCGGCGCTATCTCACTTATTCCGGGAGATGGAGGAACGCCACGGCCTGCCGTTATTTGTACGCAAATCCCGCCCCCTGCGCTTTACCAGTGCGGGCTTGCGCCTGCTGCAGCTCGCCGATGACCTCCTGCCCCGCGTAGCCCTAGCCCAACGGGATCTGGCCCGGCTGGCATCCGGACAGTCGGGACGTTTGAATATCGCGATCGAATGCCATAGTTGTTACCAATGGCTGATGCCTACGTTAAATACCTATCGCGACGACTGGCCCGAGGTAGAGCTGGACCTGTGCAGTGGCTTTCACTTTGCACCGCTGCCAGCACTCACCCGGGGAGACCTGGACCTAGTGGTCACCTCCAACCCGGACCGGGAACTGAAAGGCATTCACTACCTGCCACTCTTCAGCTTTGAGATGTGCCTGGCACTCAGCCGCAAGCACCCGTTGATACAAAGTAGCGCTAAGCGCCGCTGGGTCATCGCGGAGGAACTGGCCGGAGAAGTACAGATTACTTACCCAGTGGAACGGGAGCGTCTGGATATTTTCCAGAACTTCCTCGAGCCCGCCGGAGTCGAACCCGCAGATGTGCGCACGGCAGAATTGACGGTTATGATGGTGCAGCTTGTCGCCAGCGGCCGCGGTGTCTGCGCACTGCCCAACTGGGCCCTGCACGAGTACCTGCAAAAGGGATTTGTGGCGCAACTGCGCCTGGGAGAAAAGGGTCTGTGGAGTACTCTCTATGCCGCGGTACGTGAAGAAATGCTGGAGCAGGCTTATGTGGCCGATTTCCTGCAAACCGCACGGGATACCTGCTTTACCCACCTAAACGGTATTCGCACGGCAAGCTGAATTGGCCAAAAACGACTTGGGCCAAGTAGAAATAACCGGAGCGGATGCCTACATCCGCCGCCCAAAATAGCCCAAAGCGGGCACAGCTTTACAGGAGATTATTTATGTCCACAACTCGCGATCACTGGAATTCAGTGAGTAAGGGCCTGCACTGGCTATTTGTACTTCTGCTACTAGCCGTATGGGGCGCTGTAGAACTGCACGAGTTCTTTGAACGCGGCGACCCTATGCGTGGCTGGTTTATGCGCCTGCACTTCTCCCTCGGAGTGGCGGTACTAATGCTGTTAACAATCCGCCTATATTGGCGCGCGCGCCACAAGCGCCCACAGCTCCAGGGCAGCTCCTGGCAAAAAGCGCTGTCCAGCCTAACCCACGGCGCCCTTTACTTAGTCCTACTGGCGATGCCCGTTTCCGGTATTGCCATGCGCCAATTGTTCGGCAGGGATACGGAATTTTTCGGCCTCTTCGCCATGCCCCGCCTGCTTGCGGAAAATTCTGACCTGGGCAAACAGCTCGCCTTTCTACATAAGGATGTACTGTGGCCGGCCCTGCTGATTCTCGTGGGGCTGCATATCGCCGCCGCCCTGTGGCACCACTTTATTATGCGCGACAGCACTCTGACCCGCATGCTGCCGCAGCGCTAGGGACTAGGAAACCTAGGGGCGGAATGCCAGAAAGTGAAAAGGTGAACTGTGGGAAAACAATAAACCGACCGGTTTACTAAAAAAAACGGCGCAATTTGCGCCGTTTTTTTAGAGCTGGGCGAAGGGTTACTCTCCGCTATTCTCCCGCTTAAACTTCGGCTTACCTTTGGGCTTTCCCTTTGGCTTGCCTTTGGGCTTCACTTTGGCGTTTGTCGCCGCTTCATCGAAACGGGCAATTTTCATCGGTCTCCCGGCCACCCGCACTTTTTTCAGGTGTTGGAATATCTCCTTGGGCATGCCTTCCGGGAGGTCCACCGTAGTGAAATCCGGATAAATCTCGATACGACCGATATAGGAGCTATCCAAGTCCACCTCATTGGCAATGGCACCGACAATACCACCCGGACGCACACCGTGCTCCCGCCCAACCTCGATACGATAACGCTGCAGGCCCTCATCGGGTGGCGGCATCTTATGGTCTTTTTCGAAGCTGTCTCTCTTGCGACGACGGCCTTCAAACTCATCGTCCCGCTCTCGCCTCTCCCTTTCCTTGCGCGGCTTGGACTCCTGCTCTTTGATCAGTAGAGGTTGGTCCCCCTGGGCCATAGAGGCCAGAGCTGCAGCGACATCCAGGGGATCCACTTCATTCTGGGCAAGGAATTCTTCTACCAACAAACGGTAGGGGGCCAGGTCGGTCTGGCCTTCCAATGTCGCGGTAATACGCTCGCGAAAACGCTGCATCCGTGCACTGTTAACAGCGTCTGCACTGGGCAGCTCAAGTTTCTCGATAGGCTTCTTGGTGGCCTTCTCGATAATACGCAGCATGCGACGCTCGCGCGGTGCCACAAACAAGATGGCGTCGCCCTCACGGCCGGCGCGGCCGGTACGGCCAATACGGTGGATGTAGGCTTCGGTATCGTAGGGGATGTCGTAGTTGATTACGTGACTGATCCGTCTCACATCCAGTCCGCGCGCCGCTACATCAGTGGCCACAACGATATCGAGCTTATTTTTCTTGAGCTTGTCGATCACGCCTTCGCGTAAATTTTGGGCCATATCGCCATTCAGGGCAGCACTGGCAAAGCCGCGCGCAGCCAGCTTATCGGCAAGCTCTACCGTGCTGTTTTTGGTGCGCACAAAAATAATAGTGGCATCAACTGGCTCCGCTTCTAGGATACGGGTCAACGCATCCAGCTTGTGCAAGCCGCCCACGGGCCAGTAGCGCTGGCGAATAGTCTCCGCAGTCTCCTGTTTGACACGGATCTTGACCTCAACGGGCTCGCGCAAGTGTTCGCGGGCGATCCGCGCAATTTCTTTCGGCATAGTGGCGGAGAACAGAGCGATCTGGCGCTCTTCGGGAATCTGCTCCAGTACCCACTGAACATCATCAATAAAGCCCATACGGAGCATTTCATCGGCCTCATCCAGCACCAGAGTGCTCAGGTTGGAGAGGTCAAGGGAGCCGCGACGCATATGATCCATCACTCGGCCGGGGGTGCCTACCACCAGCTGCACACCGCGCTTCAGTTGTTGCATCTGGCCGCGGTAGTCCGCGCCACCATAGATTGGGGCCACGTGAAAGCCCTTCAGGTTAGAGGCATATGACTGGCAGGCCTCTGCTACTTGAATAGCCAGTTCACGGGTCGGTGCCAGAACCAAAGCTTGGGGACGGCGGTCTTTCAGGTCTAGCTTGGATAGCAGTGGCAGTGCAAACGCTGCGGTTTTGCCAGTGCCAGTCTGGGCCTGGCCCAGTACATCGCGGTTCTCCAACAGGGAGGGGATTGTCTGTGCCTGAATCGGAGAAGGGGTCTCATAGCCCAGTTTTTCAATGGCGGTGAGGATTTCAGGCGGCAGGCCCAGCTGGTCGAAGCCGGCCGGTTTTGGGGTATCGGTCATTTCGGAATTCACTTGAAGCCTAAGTCCCTGTCGCGGGACTGGAGCGGTGGGTCAAAAGGTCGCGCAGTCTAGCAGGTTAGGCGTCCCAGATCAGCCTATTTTTTAAGCAGGCGCCTCGACGACCCCAGTCCTAAGCAACGCCATTCCTGTCCAGAGACTCTAGAAAAGAAAATAATAGCCCAGGGAAATAGCAGTAACAGCCATGAGAGGTGCCAGCCTGCACGCTAGCCTACATCGACCTTTGCCGGCAAAGGCACCGGGGGAATACGGCCTTGAGTGGCGGCCTCCTGTAAATGGGCACAAACCCCGGCGACCGTATTTCCGATATTTCTGGAGAAGCTGCCATCCACCTGGGTACGTTCATACAGGTATGTGCGAAAGCGCCGAAAAAACCCTTTATCCACTGGTTCCGCTTTAACCCAGAAGCTGGAGAGGGTCCCCTGGTGCGTCAGGCCTGGCAAGTCGTAGATACAGCGCCCCAGCACCTTGGTGGGAACTCCGTGCAATAGGGCTGAAATACCCACGGTGCTATTGATGGTCACGACTCCCCTAGCGTGATCCAACAAGGTGGGCAGGTGTAAATCGTGACAATACATCACTCGCCCACTGATCTGGTAGCGGACCTCAAGCACGTCAATCAGCTTCTTATAGTGACAAAAGCCTCGATCCATTGGATGGTGCTTGATCACCATCATTGTGTCCTGCGGTGCATCCCGAGCGAAGCATTTCAGTGCGATATCAATTGCATTCTCAATAGAGAGCAGGTCGGAGTGTTCACGCAACTGGAAATCATCACGGGTTTGCAGAGGGAACAAAAAGAAACGGCCGCTGAACGCCCGAGTTAATTGGCTCGTAAGCTTGCGTTCGGTGAACTGATAAAGTCCCTTGCGGTAAAGGCTCCTGAGCCAACAACCGCCTTCATGCAACCAACTGCGATTACGATGATGACGGTAGTGAGGAAACTCAGGCCGGGCAAGGCGCATCGCCAGGTAATAACCAATCGCAAAATACGCCCGGTGCCAAAATGTATGACCAATAGGCAAGCCTGGGGCTCGATTGTTGGGCCGATAATGATCAATTGCCTGCCTGGACCAATCTGTGGTGGAGAAAGCATTGACGCCTCCCCATTCCATAGTCACAAAATCCGGTCGCAAATAGCCTTCTTCAAAAACACAAAATGCGATATCCAAAGATTCACACACTTTCTTGGCAATAGTATGAAAGCGTCGACAATCGCCATAGGCAAAAACCATGTCAACTTGTTGCTCAGAGAGATAGCGATGGAAAAATTCCGCCCAATCAGCTTCACGGCCGGTGAAATCTACTTGATGATCTGCACGGCCGAAAAAGCGATCACCGCCATTGAAATTGATCTTGTGAGTGACCAGACCATGCTGTGAGAGCCTTTTTGCCAACTCGGCAAAGAAAGGCCCATGCGGCCCCTGTAAAAATAGTGCCACAGACATGAATTGGCCTACCCCCGAATCTCAGTAGATGATTGCATTAAAGTTCGACAAATGAACATAAAATATACGATTTTGAATCCACTCAATAGCCATCATAAATAAAAGCTGACTAAGTCATGCCGCTTGGAAAGACCCTGCCCCAACCGAGGTGATATACCAAAAATTACTAGGCTAAGGGCAAATTGTATGAAAGCGGAATAACTATAGACCCTAAGGTAGTCATCCAAGCGCTAACATTCCAACAAGGCTTCTTCGAGCAGGTATATTGATGCCGACTAAGACCGAAAAAGCTATTTTCAAGCATCTGAAAAAAATCCGACAAAATAGCACAGGACTCAGAAAGTAGAGACAGCTATAAAATTGACTCACCAAAAGATAAAAAAGGGACGTTAAAGGATGTTTGATTCTTTATTTTAAAATTCCAACCAACAGATTGCCCCACCCAACTGTACCGGTATTACATCCTAAAGCCCGCCATTTTATGCGATAAAGAAAAATATGCCAGTACAGCCTATTACAGCTCCTCAAACACAGGTCTCAGGCCAACCAGCGCAGCTATGCGCCAGTTAGTCTTCTCCAGCAAGAAGACAACAGCCCTTTTGTATCTACCTTTGAGGAAAAATAGACTAACAGAATTAAGTGATTAGGGCCGCAGCCATTGCATCGAGCCTCCGCAGACTCAAGTATTACTGGAGGATTCTTCACGATCAGTACGATTAAGAGCGCCATAATAATTTCTCTGCTCCCCCCCCTTTGTCTTTCGATGATCAATCCTTATCAGTGCCTTCTTCCAGACCCACTCAAATACGCGCGCCGTTGACTCTGGGAAAGGCGTAAATAAAGGATTAAATGGGTTGTCTCTAGCCTGCATCCACACGGTCATACGATGTGAAGGCTTCTTGGCTGAGCCACGGCAGTGAAACCCGTAAACATTACCAATTAAAAGGGTATTTTTCGGAACATATAACTTCTTTGCTTCATAACCCATTTCCGTCAAATCTTCCGCACCAACACGAAACGAGCCATCCCAATAACGCCCAGGTGTGCGCTCAGGGCCCCTCCTGCATGACTCCAGACTCTGCCGATATTCCCACTTTAGTCGCTTCCATGTGAGTCGATTAGAGCCAGGCACATAGACGTATGGACCATTATTATCCGATGTATCGTCCATATACAGCCAAGCTTTCACACATGGATGGAAGGTATCTGCATGCAAATCCCGTTGCGGATCAGGGCGCGGATTTACATTGGCATGATTACAGAGATTTTCAATATAAAAGAGTGGTGGTCGATTCTTTGACGAGCAATAACGCATCAATCGAGTCAGGCGTTTATTCGAGTATAATCTTTGAAAAATAGGCGCTTTTTTTCTCTCATTGGAATCCATAAAGATGCGCTGGGTGACGGTAGTACCTTCAATGATTTCCCTGATCGGAGCTTTTAGATTAACTAACTCCCGAGATAAGCCTTCAAATTCACCCGGGGACAGGAAGTCTCTCTTAATCAAATAGCCATTACGAATAAATGCACGGCGATCCACAGAAGAGACCAGTGGCGACAATAGAATTAAGCGAAATCTAAAAAGTAGATGCGCCAGAATAACCCTAGTCACATGTAATCCACATCGATTCAGCAGGTGGCTGCCCAACAAAGGGTTATTCTTAAAACTTTTCCCCCAGCTAAACAGCTCCAATATCCACTTTGGAATTTTCCAAGTTAGCCCAACCACTGAACGCCACATAACTGTCTCCCAAAGCAGGGGCTAATTCACATAGAAAACGCTAAGTACAACCATGATCGAACTAATGGTTGCCCCCATCTAAAAGATGGACACATACAGCCACCATTAAATTATCCCTGCAAAATAAGTCCCTTAATATTTTAAAAAAACATTCCGATACCAGCGATACGCCTTGAACAAAACGCCCCTATTCCGGTTAACTTTGCGATCCATCTGCAGAAGCTCCACAGTGGTTTCCGCATCAATAAACTCGCCAGAACTTGGATCCACATAGACAGGGTAAAGAAGTAGAGCACCTGCTATCAACTGATCCAAACTCAAAGTGCGCTGTCGACGAAACTTAAAGGCCTGTAAATCTAGATTGTGGAATTCACGATCAACCAAGAGTGTATCTTCAGAAAGCCCCCACCCGGCATAAAATGGTAATCCATAGGTCACCACTTTAATCCCTCGCAATAATGCCTCAAAACCACAAAGGGAACTCAACGTATGTACTTCATCAACTTTATCCAGCAGTAGGGAAATATCCCCCTGCTCGATTATTGTGTCGTACTGTGATTCTGCCCCTACCGGTAAAGCCCCCGTGCGCGCACCGGTAACAACATCCGGATGGGGTTTATAGATAATATGAGCATTGGGATACTTCGCCCTTACTCGCTGCAACAATGAAAAATTGCTTTTAATCACTGGAGAACCGTAGGCAATGGATGCATCGCTCTCCACCTGACCAGGAATTAAAATTTTCGTCTTATTCTGGGGGAAACACAAATCCATTGGCCGTCCTGAACCACCAATATTGTATTTGGTCACCCTATTAACCACCAACAACTCACGGAGCTTTTTAGCTTTAAACAAAATATCTGGTGAGAAATTCGTGGTACCGAGCAGGACTTCCAGATCGTTAGGGTGCCTCGCATCAAAGTAGATACCTTGAGCATCCAGGACCAGGGAACTAGGCGCAACTAGATCAGCACCCAGGCCTACCGAGCGCAAGAAGCCATCCTCAATCCGCCATAATTTAATTTGGGATTCTTCACATTTATCAATTAAAGTCTTAGTAATCCGACTGGCCCAAATTAAAATATTAGTGCCTGAGTTAACTGCAGATATCTTTTTTCCTGATTTGGAAAAATCAATTTTAGCTTTATCTCCTACAAAATAAGGAATAAAACTTCGTTTCCAAGGAGAAAACCCAATACCCAGCCAAAACCCCTGGAAACGTTGCCTCTGCCTCTTTTGCTCTATGATAAGAGCTAATGTATCCTCAAATGCACATTGTCGACCGGTATAAGGGTTAATATAGCGGCAATAACGCAGATACGCCGCGCAGAATATCTCAGTTAAAGTCCGAGATACATTGCGCCGCACAATAGACTGGCGATCCTTTGTCAGCCCCCAACCCGAATAAAAGGGTACACCAAAGCAATGTACCTCTTTACCCGCAATAAGTGCATCAAAGCCCAGCTGACTGGTAACTACGTAAACCTTGTCAACGCAATCAAAAATCGACCATGGAGAAAGATCCGTTGCAATAACCCTACAGCCATTTTTCTCTGCGAGAGACTTCAAATACCCAGATTTTTTCCCTGCAACGACATCTGGATGTATTTTTACATAGATCTCGGCCTGCGGATTTTCCTCAATCGCACTCTGTAGCATCTCATGGAAATGGCGCTCGGAAGCCAACCCGGCACTGACCGAAATATCCCCATAGGTCTGGTCCACTACCAGAACCGCTGGAGGATTGCCGGGTATATCCAGAGGATTATCATCAGAATTATTATATTTACACAAGCGGTGTGTACGTAAGAGATTCAATCCGCTAACTGCCCGACTTAATTCCTCCGCACTAAAATCGCGCTCTCTGATCAGGGTCTCCAAATCGCTTGGACGCGAGGCATCATAATAGATACCACTGTAATCTACCGCTAAACTATGCGTTTGCGCCCCTTCGACCCCAAGGCCAACAGAGCGCAGAAATCCATCCTCTATAGAAAAATAGGGAAGACCCGCTCGATAAGCGATTCGCTGCGCTTTAACTGCTGTTGCCTTGAGTCCCCAGCCAACCATTTTACCGACAGCTTTACCTGGCCTTGCAGCCACATACTGACATTTACCACCAATAAAACTTTCCAGAAAACGCATTTGCCGGAGGCCTAATGAACAGTGCCCAACTACAAGCATTTTTTTGCCCCATGGAATAGCTTTTCCCGCAAAGCGTCATCACTAGCCAGCTGTAAGATGGCATCCACCCAGACCGATGACCGCATGGGTAACAAAAGTCCATTCTCCCGATGACGAATCACCCTGCCGTAAATATCACCCTCTGCATAGATACCCACGGCACCCGCCTGAGTGATATCGAAAAACTTGGTGTGCGACCTAGCTCGATTGAAGGGCCTATTTAACAGCGGAGCTAATCCTATAGTCCGCCCTGGCTTTTGTACCATGGCTAAATAAGTTGGCCATTTCATTGGGTGCAATACTTGCACCCGTGGAATGTTTCGAAAGAGTCGATTTATACTGCCATCACCGATAATCTCAAAACTCAAGTTCTGGTTTTGCTCGTTTACTTGTCGAATGATTGGATATAGCCAGTTAGCATCGTCTAAGTGCGATGCGGAACCATGATAAAAAATAGAAATTGATTGGTCAGCACTCAAATCTAGTGGTTCTGCCGGTAATAATTTCGGAGACCAATGGCTATATTTATTTTGCAAAAACGGCGTTGAAACCAATAATTGCGCACCAATAGATTTTAACCAACGTTGCTTAGACCAGCTATAACGCAGTATTTTTGCTTGATATCGGAGAGGCATCCGAGAAAAAGCCGACCAGTCTAATAAATCATCGTCAATAAATATGGACACACCAGACAATTGGTTAAGGTTTTGCTGTACGAGCAATTGCCACTTACGAGGGATATAGCGCACAAAGATGAGCTCAACTCCTTTGAGGTCATTTACCTTGGGCAGATCAGAAAACGTCAAACGTTTAGCACTGACCCCCAGCTTACGCAAGTAAGGGAGAACAAAATAATCTGTAGAAGGATTGGGCCCCTCCTCCACAATCATCCAGCGGTTGATTAATTCCAAATCGGACTCCAACAGAAATCAACTCTCAAAAGGAAAAACGATTGGTAATAAAATCAAAACCGATAATGAATAAGCAATCGTCAGAGGCAGGCCCGCCCGCAGGAAATCCCGCAAGTGATAACCGCCCAAGTTTTGTACAATTAAGTTGGTCTGATATCCAAATGGAGTGAGAAAGCTCGCACTAGCCCCATAGGCCACAGCCATCACAAACGGCATCCAGCTAACCCCGAAACTCTCCGCCAAACTCCAGGCGAGTGGAAATGTCAATGCCGCAGCAGCATTATTGGTCATCAATTCTGTCAGTAATAAAGTGAGCAGAAAAATACCCACCACGCCAACCAGTGGTCCAGCGCCCTGTAATGCAGCTCTCATTGACTGAGCCAGGCTATCAGCCAAACCACTACCTGAAAAGGCCTCAGCCAACACTAAAGCGCTAGCAATAATGATCCATATCTGAAAGGGAAAACGCCGCTGCAATTCAGAAGTAGTAACGATATTCAGAGCTACCATACAACCGAGCAAAACCACCAGTCCCTTCAATAAGGAAAAAATACCCAATGCAGAACCAGCCACTACACCAGCAAATCCAAATCCCATTAACCAACTATCCCGTCGGGAAAGTTGGCGCTGTACGTTCGTACCGCTGATTACATAGAAATTTTTATCAATGTTGCGGTGATGCTTGAAATCCTGCCCTACGGCCAACAATAGAACATCTCCCGACTGCAGCTGAATTTCACCAAGCTTACCCGAGAGCCGATCACCGCCACGACGCATGGCTACTACCGCCGCATCAAAACGAGTGCGGAACTGACAGCTCTTAAGAGTTTCACCAAGGATACTGGAGTTTGGGGTAAGGACGACCTCAGTAAGCTCCATATGCAGCGTATCGTCATCCAATGCAAATAAACGCAAGCCCTCAATAGCCTGGAGTCTTTGTAAATCTCGAACATCGCCACTAAAAAGGAGCTTATCGCCACTGCGTATCAACTCTGTTGGCGCTACCGGGCTGATACTGCAGCCCTCCCGAATGACTTCAACCAGATAGAGAGTTTCAAGTTGACGCAGATTATTTTGCTCAACGGTGCGCCCATTTAGCGGGGAATCAGCAGTCACCTCTGCCTCCAGCAGATACTGGGCCACCTCCTCCTCGACAGCTCCCCCCTCCGGTAATAGGCGATTACATAACAGTAAAACTATCAATCCCACCAATACTGCCACAGCGCCAATGGGCAGGAAGGCAAAAAAGTCCAATGAAGGCTCACCTCTATCCAGCACAAAGCTGTTTACGATCAGGTTCGTGGAAGTACCAATCAGGGTTAAGGTTCCCCCTAGAATCGCCGCATAAGAGAGAGGTAACAACAGCTTGCCCGCAGGGTGTCGCCGCTGAGCCTTAATACTGGAAGCTAAAGCCGCAACCACAGCGGTATTATTCAGAAACGCCGAACTCAACGCAGTAGCACTCGTGAGCCTAAGAAGGCTTGACTTTAAGCCCCCCCCAATCAAGCCATCGGATATTGCCCTGAGCCAGCGGGCCTTTTCTAGGCCGATAGAAATCAGGAGGAGAGCTACCAATGTCACCAGACCAGGATTGACAGCTTTCTGTAGTACTGACTCAACTGGCACGAAACCAGTTAAAAAACAAACAGCGGCAGCTGAAGCAAAAACCAGAGATGGGCGAAATCGGGTGAAAATCAGGGAACCGATTACCAGGACGAAGATACCGGCAACAAATAATTGAGAAAGAGTCATAAGATCTGAGTGTTGCTCTGGTTACCGGTGTAGATATTTGCACTTTTTACACGTCTTAGCGAGGTCAAATTATACTAAATTTAGTGCCGACACCAAACGTTATTGAGTTAAGCCAAAATAACGTGATAACTATAGCTACCTATCCCATCAACATTCTTTTAAAACGAACGCTATCAATCCACATTAACACAGAGAAATTTTCGCACTTCTTCGGAGTTTTTTCTGACCTTCCATTGCTGAACACTGGATCAGCCAGACCTACTTAACGCTTCTCAATTATTTCATCAAAACCCGGGATAAACCTGACTAGCCAGGATGTTTTTTCTCCCATCATTTCGTAAAAAGTAGTGCCCATGATGCCTCATAAGGTCAATGGTAATACCTGGTGGGAGTACCTCCAACTTAATAGCCAATCGCAATTCTAGCCCAGCCGGCCTTATAAGAACGGACCCACTCGCTTTTCATAAATTTTTTAATTCAATAAAATGTAAATTTTATCAACCAGACAATACCCCATTCTAGCTCGTCCCACTCTTCCTTCACTGGAAGTGTACGCCCTCCAGACTCCTGTACTGCTAACAGAGGTATTCGGCACTACCGCCTAAAAAATCGGATAGTTTTACCGGCGAGACGTCGCAGTGACAACTTGGGGGATCTCACCCGGGAGAGTTGGTAGGGAGCGAAACGTTGGATCCATTCCGGTTCGCGCCAACGGATCTCAGATTCACTGCTGCACAAAGGTGTATAGTAACGACAGCCTTCGAAATAATAGTGGGTAACGAGGCTGTGTCGTGAGAGGCTCTTGTCTGGATGACTACCACCGCCATGCAGTAGATTGGCGTGCCAAAGTAATACCTGCCCCTTCTTCAGTATCCCTCGTACTGCGCACAGGCTATTTTTCTCTATCATCGCCTGGATATAATTTTCATATTCATTGTAATGATCATAAGAAGGGGACACATCTACATCCTGCATGGTAACCTCGGGTAACCTATGACTCCCAGGATAATAAACAAGTGCTCCGTTGCTTTCATCTACATCTTCCAACGCTACCCAGGCGCCAGCCATATACCCCGATGGCTGACTGTTAAAGTGGATAGTATCGGAGTGCACTCTCTGTTGCGTACCCACAGGAAAGTTTAGGGTCTGAAAAGCCTTGGCTTTACGCCCAAACAGATCACGCAATGCCCTTAGCACACGCCTTTCCAGCGCAATACGCCGAACACCAGCATTGAAGCGCCAGGCATCCTGGATGCGCGTACCGTGAGCATAGTGCGAGCCAGTTTGGGGGCGATGGTAATAAGGTTCAACATCGGCAATCACACGGTCAAGCAAGCGTGCCTTCAGACGAAAGTCTAAAATCAGCATTCCGTCACGATGAAAATTTGCTTTCTGTTGCGAGCTCAGCATTTCTAGCGATTCCTGAAATAAACTCGAGATATCAAACCCGTAAAATGTCGTTACCCAAAGTCAATCAGCGCCAGAGGGGGGCTTTTGTTCGTTCATTTAATCCCAGTGAAAAATCTTCCCTGGTGTGCGTCAAAAACGGGCTGTAATACGGATCCATTCCCGCACACGTCGACCATCTGGTCTTTAAACACATCGCCTCTCGATCAAACCTAGCCCGCTTTTCCGGAGTATTATCGATACCACGGCTAATAGATTCATGGTGATACATTTCTGCCCAGGGTGTCCATAGGTTGCGGTAACCCGCCGCCTTCACCTTCAAACAGAAATCTACATCGTTAAAGGCCACTGCAAAGTGCTTCTCATCCAGCCCGCCAACCGCTTCAAAAATACTTTTGCGCACCAGCAAACAGGCGGCAGTAACCGCTGAAAAGTTTTGAGTGCAGATTAGTCGATTCCTATAGCCCACAGCATGATGATGGTAAAATTTATGAGCATGGCCTGCCAATCCGCCCAAACCGATCACAACTCCGGCATGCTGTATACGTCCATCGCCATAATGCAGTTTGGCCCCCACACAGCCAATTTCAGACCTTATCGCATGCCCAACCATTTCCATCAACCAATCGGGTGAGGCCACCTCAGTATCATTGTTGACCAGACCAATAATTTCACCGCGAGCATGCTGTACGCCGAAGTTGTTAATTGCCGAGTAATTGAAGGGCGCATCGTACTTGATTACCCTCACATTGGGCAAAGTTTTCAGTTTCGCCAAATATTCCAGTGTTTCCGACTCCACGCTCTGATTATCTAAAACCAGAATTTCGTAGTTCCTATAGGTTGTTTTCTCAAGAATACTATCAATACACTGCCTTAACATCGACAGCATATCCCGCGTAGGAATCAAAAGGGAAACCAGTGGCTCTTCCTGCTGCACTGGCCAACGCACATGTAATGTTTCTCGATTTTTTTTAGACTCTACCTCAACATCACTGCAGCCTATCTCATCAAAATATTTCTTTAAAATACGTCGACTACTTTGTATATATTGCTCGCCATCGATAGTTTTATATCTATGAAAAAGGATTCTCGGTATATGAATAATTTCCCTTTGTGGATTTTCCAGTTTCCGTAACACCCGAAGAAACAACGTATAGTCCCAAGCGACTTCACCCGCCGATTCAATAGGTCCATATTCATCTAAAATACCGGGTGCAAAAAGTACAAATTCCCCTATATAATTTCGGGAAAAAAGCAGATCTGGATTCCAGGCGGGCTTGAAATTTGGCCGACAGCGCCGACCTGCCTCATTGAGCAAATCCTCATCGGCATAAATAATTTTCGCATGGGAATTCTTCCTCACAACATACTGCAAACAAGAAAGTGCCTTGGAGGAAAGTACCGCTCGCGGAGGGCACATTAACCGATAGGTATCGGCATCTATTATTTTCTTCAGGATCTCAGCGCCACTTAACGCTTTATCAATCAACCTAATCTTGTTATTGGAATCAACAAATTCCCTAAACTTGACAAGATCATTATCACTAATTTTTTTTGCCGGAAGGATAAACAATTTCCAGTTCTGATAACTTTGATCTAGTACTGAATCAATAGTATTTCGTATATCATTCAGTGTATCGGTCACACTAACCGGCATCAAAAGCGAAAAACACAAATCCGCAGACGTTTTGAATGAATCGGGCCAAAGGGTTGGTTCAATGGTCTTGACCCAGTCCCCATAAGAAGCTCGTACTCTACGGGGACTAAAAGTTGCATCGTAACAGGCCCAACGATTAGTCATTCTGGATGGCACTCGTAATTGTCGGCTTGTTAATCTAGAACGCATACGATTACGAGCAAATAGCAGAGACACTCTCACCAAAGTCAACTGGCGAATGGTGAAGTCACATTCACATTGTGCCGGAGAAAAAAGTAGCTCTTCCCCCCCCCGGGCAAACCAAATCAGACGCTTGGATACACGCCCATTGCGTACAGGCAAACGTAATCGTTGGGACTTACGCCCCTCCTTGTGCTGAAGCACAAAGGCCGTATCCAAATAGCTTTGATCCGATTCAATCAAAACTTCTACCATATACCAGCCACGCGCAAAATTTTTGTTCGCGATGGAGAACATAGATTGGCTGGAAATGGATTTGCCGGTTATACAGCCGTCGGTACCCGGCTGGATAGTCATCCCCTGAAGCGGGCACAGCAGTGGACGTAAATCGTACCTCGTTAAATGAGGGACAGCGATTTCAGGGCGCTTAACTCCCATATACAACTTCATAAGCTCCCATTACTATCTCGAACAGCCTTTACTTGCATTCTAATTTTGCCTGAAGACAAAAAATAGGCTATTAAAAAATTAGGTTTCTTGACATTCACTATTAATCACAGAAAAATTCTGGATATATATTTTATAAAGGAGTTTTCTTAGCAAGCAGAAATTCGTAATTTATAAAATAAAATTATCTTTTTCTTTATGCTGCAAGAAAAGTAACCTTTGCTCATCAGCAATTCCCAGCAAGTCTATCTCTATTACCATTCTTACCCGCCTTACCTGTCATGTTTAGACACATATTTCCTCCCAACCGGCATCCTTTTAAAACACTCTACTCCGACCATTTAAAGATCATGTAACTTTTGAATCAAGAGTCAGATCATTGCAACTTCCTCTGGATAGGTGCGCTATATGGCATGAAAAATGTTTCGAGTATGTCTCCGCCAACATTAAAGTAATCACTCAATACTAGCTTTTCACTTAAGTCTGCACCTTACTTACACCAAAAAGCATCAGTAACCTTGACGGCTCTTAGCTTATCTCGATTGATGTAAATATCGAGAGACATTACGTCTTGCTATCTATAACAAAACCAACGATCCATTGGACCCAAACGCAAACCAGTCACATCATAAGCTTAAATTTTGATCGAATCACGAGAAAAATATCTATTAACAACATCAAAATTAGTTAGACTAATGAGCTACACTCCTTTGTAAACAGCTTGAGAGATCCCTTTAAAAACAGCTCCAAAACTACTTTGACCAATAAATACAAATCAATAATTCAAACTTTTTAATATTTCATAGCATTCGACATCAAGCAATATTAGTAGATGTCAACGTATTTCCTCAACATCCCATAACGTTCTAACTATTTGATGGTACGCTACTGGCTAATAATAATGAATGATACCGGGCACCGGATTCTGAAAGTCCACTTTTAAGCCAGTGAGCCTGATTACCTATAACCTCTACACGGCTGTCTTCACTAAGTCCTGACCACTTTTCCGCAATTTCATCCGCGAGTTGATATCCAACTACTGGAGGACGAACTACAAAACGACCATTAGTTTGGGCAATTAAAAAATCCGGACTCTCTTTCGCAACAACTGTAGCATCAATATTTCCGGCTGAATGTACAAATATCACATCGGTAAAAACCCGAGCGACATAGTCCAACATGGTATAACTCGAGGAAGAGCCAAAGATCAAGCATTTAGCCGCCACCAAAGCATTTTTCTTGTGTGTGACCAGCACCCGCCCCATATTGGGTAAATGGTTGTCGTACCGTACCCATTGACGATAGGAAATGCCACTCGGCATCCATTCTCTCGCAGACCGTCTTGGGAACATTTTGTTTCCCAGATCCCCCCCCCTCAGACGCTCCTTGAAATTATCCTTCTCAAAGAATGTTTCGATACTTGCTATATCCAATCCCAGAACTTCCAAGACAGCCATCAAACCGCACAAGGCTCCCTTATGAGTCCAGTGGGTGTCACAAACACGAAACATCTGTTCTGATGACCTCCGCATTCTCTCCGTAGGATGTACCACCTTATGATCTGGCCTCGCTAATTTTTCCACCTGCTCCACAGGGGTTGTAGGCCCTTTTAGGTGGGGGTAATAATCCGACATCACCATCTCTTTGGCTGGCGCAATCAGTACTGCGTAAGCACAATGATACTCCGCTGCCAAATCATGAAGAGAATCGAGGTAGTCCGACCAGGCACGTCGCTCCAATCGGCCTAACAGTAATTCCCCGCAAAATTGTTCGACACTCTGATTCGTATCATTATCAAGAAACAGCCAACCATCCCGCCCTTCGAGGATTTTCAAACTTCCTTCGACAAAAAACTGGATGACATCATAGTCAAGACCGGCAATCTCAAAGCCAAAGACGCCATTATCTGTTGCAAGGGTTATAGCAGTGCGAAATCCACAATATAATTGTGCGTGCCTATCAGGTGCATCACCCAAGACCCGGCTCACTACATCCGGCCGGGGGACCTCCACTTTTAGATAAACCTTTCGCTCAGCAGCCTTTACATATGGCCGCACATTAGCTCCCCTCTCGGCCAGTACCCACCCTTGAAACATCAGGCCTGGGCCCATAAGAGATTCGGCATCGCAGTCCTGCTCATGACGAGGGTAGTCCAGACACCACCGGAATACGCCCGGACAGTTGGGGGTTAATGGTTTAATAGAGATGTGATACATGTTTCGTTGTTTACCAGAGCCGGGCTGGACCCGGCAGCTTAAAATACTTCATTGCAACGAGTGTGCATTTTCTGTGATCATAGATAGCGCGATACCTAGCTGGTCATGCATTGTAATCTCACTGAAGTTCTCTGCCGCTCGTCGGCGACCTGCACGACCCAGGCGCTGGCGCAGTTCCTTATTCAAAACCAATTCAATGACTCTCTGCGCAACTACATCCACCCTCCCAAACGGTACAAGAAAACCAGTATTGCCATCCTCGATAAGTTCCGGCAGTGCCCCCCAATGATATGCAACAACTGGACGCGCCGCGGCCATAGCTTCCAGCACCGTACGCCCAAATGATTCCTGGAAGTGCGACAGGTTCACAACTATATCAGCCAGGGTCAAGGCTTCCTGGGGATCGGCAGCATAGCCGGCAAACTGCAGACTTTTCGCTATCTCGCCATTCTGCTGTCGGATTTGCAAATTCCGCGTGTGCTCGTTCTCAGGCCCAACCAATATACAGACCGCGGGAATCGCATGCTGCTCAAGTCTTTCGGCCAGCTCAACAAAATCAGCCAACCCCTTTTTTGGCAAATTACTGCTAATCAAGGCGATGCGCACAAGCCGATCTCCAGCCGCATCCTGGTCGCATAACGGCCTATATCGAGTCACGTCAATAATATTCGGCACAATGACCGAACTCCTTGCGCCTATTTCCCGCTCCACAGCCTTGGAGCTTGCCACCACAATATCGGCCAACTCCCGAACCCGTGCAGTAATAGAGCCAGCATCGGTTCCCAGTACTCGACAAAGGGCTACATCCCTATACGGCAGTTCACGCACGTGAATCAGGGTAGGCACATTCAGGGCCCGAGCAGCCAGCAGCGGCTCATCGAGAACCAGAGTATTGGTGTAGACCGCTCGGATAGAAAACCTCTCAATTAGGTGTTTAAACTGCGCCAGAGTTACAGAACTAGGAGCCCGCCCATCCTGCCACCAACCATAAGGTAGAACAATTACCGCCCTCGCCCTGGACCTGATGGCCTCAACATAATCGGTGTTAATAGCACTTGGCAGAGCCACCACCAAGTTGACCCCTAGCTTATTTAAGGAGGACAGTACATCCAGCAAGCTACGCTCAGCGCCGTATAGATACTCTCCGGCCTGGTGAGCGCAAACCAACATCTTCAAAGCGCCCGGCCGATAGGCTTGCCTCCCCGTAATTTCCGCCAACGGCTCTACTCCCTGCGTGCGCCCCACTGCTAAATAATTGTGCAAGGTAGACAGGTTACCAACTCTTGCTTCTGGAAAACGGTATCCATAGCCTGAGGTGCTAAATCCTGGCCCCGGGTCTCTCCCTTCAGTAAAACCAACGGTCCAATAATGCTCGAACAGATCCACCAGCTCTTCGTGTAAGTCTGGATACTGCTCGAGATACCAAGTGGCATCGAAATAGCCAGACTGCTGGGCAAGATCCATCGGATTGAGACCCGATACGAGCTTGTTCTCGCAGCATATTGCCTCAGGCGCCAGGAATGGCCGTGAACTGGGATTAGCCGGCAAATAGAGATCACCAGCAGACGCAGCCCTTGCATGCCAACGCCTGGCCGCATCTTCGTAATCTTTCCGAACACCGCGAAACCGTGTGCCGAGGTGTGTCTCGCCACGCTGACTCAAAGAGTTGTTATCGATGCGGCCAAAACTAAGTGGCACACCTGGTAACACTTCCACTAAAGCGTCCTCGCCGAAAACCTTAAGTAACCGATAGTAATATTCAGTGTCTGCATTGATCGACACCCTATCCCAAAAGCCCAATATCTCGACTACTGACCGATGGAACATCAGTGAGGAGACATTGCGATACACCCAACTCTCTTCCGGCCGCCAATGGGAAAAATGCAACCCGTCGGTGGTGCGTACCCAGTGAGAGGTGCAACCCACCTTATCAGGCATGCGCAACAAGGCTTTAACCTGGCATTCGATTTTTTGTGGGTGGGACCAGTCGTCACTGTCGTGAGTCGTAATCAGGTCGCCGTCAGCTTGCGCCAGGGCAGTATTGCGGGCAGCATAAGCCCCCTGATTCCTTTCGTGGTGCAGGAGCTGGATTTCTAGGCCAGGTCGCAAGCGCGTATTTCGTACAAAATCTTCCATTACCTGCCGAGTGGTGTCCTTGCTGGCATCGTCGACAACAAGAATTTCCAGATTACGCCAAGTCTGTTCGCATAACGATCGAAGAGCTGTCGCCAGGGTCAACTCTGCGTTATAGGCAGGGATGATTACAGATACCTTTGGGGCACTGTTATCCCCTTTGATGGCCAGCTGTTCGGCGGAACGAAGGGAATCCAAATTCAAAACCCCAAAATCCCCCCCTACCAAGGTACACAACCTATGCCGTGCAAAAAACCGGTTGATGATATCCAGGCGCCGACGATTCAGCTCCCCGTCCTGTTTGTCACCGCCCATCCCTAGGACGAGTAAGTTGGCCTCGGCCAGTACCACATCCGCCTGCCCTGCAAAACGTTGTGTCAATATATTCATTGCCCATTGGGCAACATCCAAATGCCCACACTGCAATGCAGCCTCCAGTGTCAACAGATAGGGACCGGCATGTGCAGGGTAAGGGTGCAAAGCACTTTGAAACTGCTGCAGGTAATTCAATGCCTTCGGCCAGTTTTTATTTACCGCATACCAACGCGCGATCGCCCAAGCCGCATAGTGACGCTCATGGTCGCTGGCCTCCAAAGCTTCGGCTAGATGCACCAGCCGAGGCATCATGAGCTTATCCCCCCCCCTCCATAGATGATGCTCCCAGGCTAGGGCACGATTGCGAGAGGGGAGTCTGCCCTCAGAGCGACCATGGTTGATATAGTGCACCCAAGGGTCGACCCCGGCAGCCGCGACATCCGGATAGGTTTGCAAATACCATTGAGAATCGAATTGATCGGCAGCCACCGGTGTGTCGTCACGCCCTAAAGCATAAGCATTGGGGCGCTTCCGGCCATGTCTCTGCCAAAGATTCTTTATGCAAAACACAGTTTAAAATCCATTCAGCCGGGAAGTGGCTGGCGGCCTTCCTCCCGCCCCATCGAGACATAATGCACGAGTGGATTAAAGCCGCTGTCTTTTACATCCGGATTAGTGTCGAGATACCACTGACTATCAAACTCTGGCCCAGGGTTACGCCCTTCGAAAGCGCCAAGTTTCAAGTAGTGCAAAGCGGGATTACTGGCTGCGTTTTTATCTTCTGCCACATCGGGATATGAGGAAAGGTACCACTCTTCATTGAACAGACCGGACTGATTGATTTGATCCAGCTCCTTTTTTTGCTTGCGTATTTTTTTTGCGCGCTTACCGAAAGGTATGCCGATAGGGAGCCCATACTCTTTGCCAGATTGATTGCCATCTACTGCCTCCCCTTTCGCATCCTTTTCTGTTGCCACACGCAGAGCAACCACCTCCGCTTCTTTTTCTTCTAGTAAACTAGTCAGTAACGATAACTCTTTAAAGCGCTCATCGACCGAGCTCTTTGCACCTGAAAGATCAGACTCCAGAGCCTGCACCCGGAGCTGCAACTGCCGCCCAGCCTGCAAAAGGGTATCCCGTTCTTTTTCGACGGACTGCAGCCCCTCCTCCAGGCTCCGACAAAGGGAGTTCAGATCTGCCTGGTCTTTATCTAACTCTTGTTTAGCCTGCCGACTCTGTTGTAATTGTCTCTCGGTAGACTTGAGTGACTGCTCCAGCTCTTGGATGCGCCTATTTACTTTCTTAGACTGCTTATCTCTCTCCGCCAGATCCACCCGCAAGCGTTCGGCTACCACCACCTGGCTCTTTTGAGATTTATCTAATTTCATGAAATCAGCAACCCGCTCCTTTAACTGCCCCTGCAAAGTGCTGACGGTGCTTTCCAGCTTCTGAATACGCGCTGCCGATTTACACTCTTTTGCGTCATATGACACCTTAAGATCTATATTCTGTTGTCCTGCATTCTCGAGTAATTCCGTTAGGGCAGCTAGCTCTTTGTAACGCTCTTCAAGGGATAGATTTTTTCCTACAATTACCTCCTCCAGCTCCCTAACCCGTATTTCAAGGTCGCGCTTTGCAGCAACTGTACCTTCAGATTTACGTTGGAGCTCTACAATGTTCTGCTCTAGCTGTTCGGCATGAACTCGAGCTTGCTGCCATTGCTGCTGAGCTTCCTCAAGTACTTGTACCCGCTCCATAAATTCGCTTTTTTGCGCTGCGATGCTCTCAAATTTTCGCTGATGTTCTGCAAATTCTTGCTCCAAGTGTTCCGCTCGAGCTTGTGCCTTTATCCGCTGTTGCTCCTCCTCCTCCAGCGCCTGCATCCATTCATCGAGCTCACTCTCATTCGCTTCGCTACTCTCCAACTTGCGCTGAACCTCCGAGAGATCTCGTTCTAGCTGCTCGGCGCGACCCTGTACTTTCTGCCAATGCTGCTGCTTCCCGGTCAGTGCCCGCACTCGCTCCTCAAGCTCCCTCTTTTCAACAGCTAGTCTATTGGACTCCATCTCAAATTCGGCAAGGTTCCGTTCAAGCTGTTTCGCACGGCCTTCTGCTCGTTGCCACTGCTGCTGTTCTTCTGTCAGAGCCTGCACTCGCTCTTCAAGTTCGCTCTTCTCAACTGCAACCCTATCGAACTGGATCTCAAGTTCCGCGAGGTTCCGTTCAAGCTGTTCCGCACGGCATTCTGTTTGTTGCCACTGCTGCCGCTCCTCTGTCAGTGCCTGCACACGCTCTTCAAGTTCGCTCTTCTCAACAGTAACCCTTTCGGACTTATCCTGAAGCTCCGTAAGATCCCGCTCAAGCTGTTCCGCACGACCTTGTGCTTGTTGCCACTGCTGTCGTTCCTCTGTAAGTGCCTGCACACGCTCCTCAAGCACACTCTTCTCAACAATAACCGTTTCAGACTTGTCCTGAAGCTCCGTAAGATCCCGCCCCAGCTGTTCAGCGCGACCTTGCTCTTGCTGCCACTGTTTCTGTTCCTCAGTGAGTGCCTGCACTCGCTCTTCAAGTTCGCTCTTCTCAACAGCAACCCTTTCGGACCTGCCCCGGAGTTCCGTAAGGTCCCGTTCCAGCTGTTCAGCGCGACCTTGCACTTGCTGCCACTGTTGCTGTTCCTCTGTCAGTGCCTGCACACGCTCCTCAAGCACACTCCTCTCAACAGTAACCCTTTCGGACTTGTCCTGAAGTTCTGTAAGATCCCGCTCCAGCTGTTCAGCGCGACCTTGCACTTGCTGCCACTGTTGCTGTTCCTCTGTCAGTGCCTGCACACGCTCCTCAAGCACACTCCTCTCAACAGTAACCTTTTCGGACTTGTCCTGAAGTTCTGTAAGATCCCGCTCCAGCTGTTCAGCGCGACCTTGTACTTGCTGCCAATGCTGTTGTTCCTCAGTGAGTGCCTGCACTCGCCCTTCAAGTTCGCTTTTCTCAACTGCAACCCTATCGGACTGGATCTCAAGCTCCGCGAGATTCCGCTCAAGCTGCTCCGCACGACCTTGTGCTTGTTGCCACTGCTGTTCCTGGTCCGCCAACGCTGATTTCAAGCTATCGTTGAGATGCCGCTCGCTATCTAGAGCTTCTTCATGTTTTTGAAGAGTAACTTGCAGCTTCGACCGCTCTTGTTCGGCCTCTGTCAGTAACCCAGTCAATCTAGCAAGCTCTTGGCTCTGATTCCCGCAAGATGTTCGTTCATCGACAAGCTCGGATTCCAGCAAGCACAATCGCTCTTCAAGCGCGTTAACCTTTTCAGCCTGAGAGCGCCTCTCCGCTATACTTCGAGCTCGATCTTCCTGAAGTCTTTCCATCACCTCATTTCGTGAGACGAGTTGTTTTTTCTGCTCTTCCAAGTTAGCTGAAAGAGTGGCCCCTTCAGCCCGTTGCTGCTCACACAATTTATTCAAGCGGCGCTGCTCTGATTGCGCCCTAGATAATTCATCCGCACTGGATTCCGAGCGGATCTGATACTTAACCAATTCCTGCTGTTGCTCGGCGTTGGCCGTCTGTAGCTGTAAAAGCTGCTGGTTGCGTTCATTCAACTGTCGGTACTGCTCATCCAGGCGCATGCGAAGCTGTGTGACTTCAGATTTCAACTCATCGCGGAACTCCTGCAGCATACTGACTCGCTCAGCTAACTGACCCCGCTCCTGAGCATGCCGCTCCACTGCGTGCTCCATACGCTGACTAAAACTCGCCAGCTCCCGTCGCTTGGATTCAAGCTGAGTGCGAGTATTTTCATAGTCTGCGCTCAACTGCTCCAGTTGGCTTTCCTGTTCTAAAAGACTCGCTTCCAGCACTTCAGCCTTCTGCAGGTATTCGCCTGCCTGTAGAGCGTCTTTGCAGGTACGTCCTAAACGCGCAAAAACATCGCGGACCACCTGTAGGGCCGAGTTAGGCTCATCCCGCTGGAATAGATTAGCCAGCAACGGGCCCAGCTCGCCTCCAGTGGAAATAGCTCCCATCCCTTCGCCTTGATGGAAGGCAAAAGTCGCGTACTTTTGCGCTAAAGTGTCAAACGTTCGGGAAGTCTCATCCCCAGAGGCACGCCTCGAAATACCAGACACCAGTACGAGGCCACAAATAGAGAGTTTCGGTTGCCAGCGGGCCAGCAGGCTTTCCAGGTCTTCCTCGGCTGTGGGGTTCAATAACAGCAGATCCACACTTCCATCTTCGAATTGACTAGCAGCCCTCATCGAAGGACTATCGAGCAGAAAAGAAAAACTGTCAAAATGCTGATCGTGATAAACCCGTGTCTCATTTTGCGGAGTGCTTGCATTCCCACCTTTTTCCAGAGAAGTGACATAACAGCGGGTATCTAACCGCAGCCGCTGCACAGCTTGGCAAAGAGCAAAATGGGCAACACCGGACTCCATTCCCAAAGTCATTGCAATACGGGGTTGGTGTGCCTCCATTAACCAGAATAGGAAGGGGACATGCTCCAACCAGGACGACGGGCGAAGGTAATCCGGTTTCCAGAACATAGAGCTTTTGGCCAGGGAGTTAATGGCCGGTTTTATCGCCAGATCGGCTTGCTTTTTTGTCAATTCCGTTGTCGACATGTATTTCTACTCAAAATCAAGGTTATGGCCTAGTTTTGCCTAGGCGACTGTCATTAATCGGACTTGTGGGGCTGGCGTCCCAAACACTTATCGTCATTTAAATGCTCAAGATCTATGCTATGTCACTCTACTTCAGATTTAAAAATATATTTAGGTTATTTTTATTAATTAATTTTTCTGCTGATATGTACCGAACAATGAGAAATCCAGGACGATTTAACTGGTAAAAATTCAGCCTTCAGAGCCACCCACTACTCCCAGGAAAATAAAAAATCACCATTAACACCTGCCCGACTCAGGTCAAAAAATAATAGATGGGCCAAGCAAGACACCCTCGAGGAGTCAACTAGCAACGGATCATTGATCAAAAGCTAAATCAATACTCTCCAGAACTCCCAACAAGCACAGAGAATAAGAAGACACATCTTCATTTCCCTACCCCTGAGGCATCCCTAAAAACAGCTAGTCAATTTTCCGGCACAACAATTGATCCAGACTTCAAAATATCTGCACAATTAATCTAGTAATTTTGGTTGAAATTATTTACAAAAACCTTCCAAAAGGTAAACAATGATATTCTCAATACACGAAAGGTAGCCTGAAAACATGAGAGCCCCTGTAATTTAACCGCTTTATCATCGAAGAAATCCTCGACGAGCCCTCTCACTCCTTACCCCCAACTTCTAGAATTTATAATATTTAGCTCAATGGAACGTCGAAACAGATCATCACAATTAGAAATCAACAAAAATACCGAAGGGACTTTCATACAGCTCGCGTCAATCTTCCCAGACCTTTTTCCAAAGAGTGGTATTCTAAGTCAAATCCATGATCCTGCCCCCAGCGCTCGCAAATATCTTTCTCCTCCTGGCGAATAGTATCGTCCATCCAAACTTCAGCCTTTGCGGAAAGCCTATCTGACATCGCCGGCAGCGCCGGATAGCGACTATAAAGACATGTAGCACCAGGAGGACCATCCACCCAGAGCAAATCCGCACTTTCGATCCCATCTAGCAGTGACTTCGGATACCAACGTACAGGCTTCTCTGCATTTTTAGGGCTCATGTGCTCGCCCTCCCAGAACTCCAATTCTCCAATACGTAGATCCACCCACGACTCTAAATATTCGACCTCCAGCGTCGCCAATGTCTGTGCGCCGTAATGACCACTGTGCTCAATGGAGATTAATTTACCCAATCCGTTTTGACGTAGCGCATCGGCAATCACTAGCGTGGAAGCGCCGCTACCGCACTCCACTATCACTTTAGGCCGGGAAGTCATGATGTGTGTATGCAACTGCAACAGGATATCTGGAGAAGCTGCCCATCCACGCAAAGGGGGAAGCTGCCCCTTGATGGACAAACGGCGCTGTAGCCAACTAAGACTTTCTAACTGCTTGAATAGACGATTCTGAACAGTAATCAGGTCACGAGTAAATTTTTTGGTACTTTCTTTACCGGCTTCTAGGAGCGTATTTTCAACACTTCCCAACACTCGAGTAAAGTCATCCAATTCTTTTTTAGACATAACAACCGAAAATTCCAAAGAATATTTAGTGCCCAGACACCGCCTAGGGCCAATCTACTTTAGCCACTCAATACCATCCACCATCGAGCAAAGATTATTTTATCTACTTCACCAATATAGAAACCTTTAACTCGCCAGCCTTCTTGACGTAACCGCAAAGTTCGGAGTCATTAACAAGTCAAAAGGGCTCATAGTATCGAAATTATAAAACCTTGCAATCAGCTCAAAAGCACGTTCTTTAGCATATTCAGGAGCTCAATCTCAGCCCTATAGCAGCGAGATCAACACACCATTTGACTATTATTTCCTGGCTGGGCTCAGCAGTAAAACCTATTAATCGATCTGTAGCTACTAATGACCACCAGGCTAATTTTTAAAAAAACATCTCCAGAGGCTACTTGCCAGTAAAGAATAGAAACTACACAGTGAACTGCACCTTAAAGGTTTACTTACCTCACTATTATCAACAGCGGCCATAACTATCTTCAAAACGGACAATATCATCTTCCCCCAAGTATTCACCACTCTGAACCTCAATCATAACCAGTGAGATGATACCGGGATTCTCCAGCCGATGTTTATGACCAGCGGGAATGTAGGTGGACTCATTAGTTCGCAACAGAATATCTTTTTCACCATTGACTACTTTTGCCGTACCTCGAACAACAATCCAGTGTTCACTTCGGTGATGATGCATCTGCAGAGATAGCGAGGCTCCTGGTTTGACTTCGATACGTTTCATTTTGAAGCACTCGCCCTCCTCTAGGACGGTATAGGTTCCCCAGGGACGATGTACGGTAACATGCTGATGATGCAACTCTCCTCCACTTGCCTTCAGACGCTGGACAACTTTCTTCACATCCTGACTGCGATCCTTATGAGCCACCAGCAAAGCATCAGGTGTATCAACGATCACTAGATCCTCCACCCCTACAGCAGTGGTCAGTCGGTGTGGACTACGGACATAAGTATTGCAAGTACCTTCTAGTTCGGCGTTCCCCATCACCCGGTTGCCGTCTGCGTCGGGCGCTACCAACTCTGCCATCGCCTGCCAGGAGCCAATATCGCTCCAACCCAGTTCACATGGCACCACTGATACTCGCGAAGACTTTTCCATTAGCGCATAGTCGATGGAGTCATCCTCAACCATACTGAAATTTTCATGCTCAAGCCGCACCACAGTACAGCCCTCCCCTTCACTTCGATTAGAGCTGTTCAGAGCAACATCCACACCCTGGATAAGAGCCGGAGCATGTTTGGCTATTTCTTTCAATAAGCTGCCTATACGGAAACAAAAGATTCCTGAGTTCCACAGATGGCGGCCGCCAGCTAAGAACTGTTCTGCCAGATCCTGGCTTGGTTTTTCTATAAAACCTTCGACATTGAGCGCATAGCGACCCGAGACATCACAGCCCTCTGCTACCTCGATATAACCGAAACCAGTTTCTACGTGGGTAGGCTGAATACCAAAAGTGACTAGACGTCCTTCAGCAGCCACCTCGGAAGCCAATGCGACAGCTTTGGTAAACGCAACCTCATCACGAACCAGGTGATCGGCAGGGAGTACAAGAATCTGAGCATCATCTCCATACCGCTGCTGTAGTTCCAAAGCAGCAGCACATACTGCCGGTGCAGTATTACGGCCGAAGGGCTCCAGTATGTAGTGCAGAGGTATTGAGGGTGATAGTTCGCGGTACTCATCTTCAGTACGGAAGAACAAATCGCGATTCGTAACAGTGGTTACACTTTCTACATTGCCTGTGGCTTTACCCCGCAGGTAAGTTTTCTGAAGTAAAGAAAGCCCATCTTCCATCTTTATGAATGGCTTGGGGTTTGCCTCACGTGAGACAGGCCACAAACGCGATCCAGCTCCACCAGCTATGATTATTACATGCATAAAATTTAACTTAAATATATCCTAAAAAAATAGAAATCAATCAAGTAGAAAAGAAATTAATACCACACCAACAGCTCTACCAAAATATGATTGAATCAAGTAAAAAACAAAACTCAAGAAACGACCATTGGCTCATAGTTCAAAAATTCTTTAACATTGTATTTTCTTTTCAGGTGGCGACCACTCAGTCCACTATCGACAACCTTACCAAGCAACCCCTTAAGATAGCTTAACGGAGGGGAAACATGTCCCTCCCCAAAATCATCAGCTAAGATGTATTTCTGAGCGGCATCATCTCCAAGCCCACCCAAGAAAGGCAAGAAATGAGAAACATAGTGATGATCTTTTGTATTTTGGATGTATAGCATGTTCAAGCCAGCAAACTTATCCAAGTGTTTTGGCTGCGTAAAATCATAAGTAACGCCAATTCCATCCAATGATTCTTTACTTCTTTTCTTTACGTTCCACGCCACTCTAAAATACTCTTCAACTGGCCGGGGAGAAAACTTAAGAATATTAGTTTGAGGATTTACAGGGACAGATAGAACCTCTGCATCCACCTTCCCCAACAACAACCCCCCGAACAAAATAGAGGCAAACCCTCCAGCTGAAGCGCCAAACAAAATAATTTTTTTTGATCCAAGAGACTTCAAAAGTCCCACCAAAATATTCGTTAGAATTTCTTCAGCATGAAAATACCGACTCCCCAGAAACCACCCCAATCTTATAGAATCAGACAAGTAAAGAGATGGGTCTGAAACAAAAATCTTATTTGCATTAATGCCAGCCGCTAAATTTGCACCGGAGAAAATTGGCAGCTTTACACCAGAGCGTTTAGTAAGCGCGGCATGAAAAAAAATTATTGTTACATCACTACTCTCATTAAGCAGCATCAGATCCAAAAAACATTTTCTAAATTTTACTGTATATAGCCCAGTTTCAGGATCATCCATCCGGTCAAATGCATCTGGCGATTTAATATAAAATAGCTTCTTATTCCACTTAGAGACATTCCTGAAATCCTTTGCGCTCACCTGCATCAAACTCCTGGCAATTCAGACAACAAACCATGCAACTTTTTCATGGTCCCCTCTGCACGCTGCCTCAACATTCTCACGCTTGTCCAAGGAATAGATGGAACAAATGGATGGACACGATCAGGTAGAGAACTATCCTTCAAAGAAGAAAGAAGCTCTCTTCTTTCGATCATACGCATTAAGTTTCTATTTTTATCTGTTGCCGATAAAACAATACTAGGTATACCGTAGTTAATCGCGACCACGGTACCATGAAATTTCATACTTGCCAGCATGGTGCATGTGGAAATCTCTTGACATAGCTCTTCCAAAGAATCGGAGTAAACGATAACCTTATCTTCAACATCTAGGTCATTGGCACGAGATAAGTCTCTCCGCCCCACATCGCCCGACCCTAAAATTATATGCTTTACCTTAAACCCTTCGGATAAAGCCTTAATAGCAAGCCGCTTTACCTCTGTCAAATCATCCGGCGCGCCCTTTCTATCACGAGTCACAATCCCAAAAAACTTCTCATCAGAGACAACTTTTGCAGGCATAGCCAATGAAAATACTATGTCCGCACTATGCTCTACAGGAATACTGCAGGATATATTATTCTCAATCCAGGCAGCAGACTCCCTATCCCTGACATTTATATATTTGACATTATCATGCGCAAGAAACTTATTATATCTTTCAATAATATGTGGCTTGCGCTCCCCCCATGTTGGGACACCTATACCAACAATAAAAACAGGCTTTATCAAGTATTCATTACGCCAGTACAAATCTGACATAGCCCAAGGAATCACTAAATCTCCACCCCCAATAACAATTGCATCAACCTCTTCAACGACCTCCTCAATCGACCTAGAGAAATAAGGCTTATAGGTTAAATCATTCAACACTTTCAACTCAAAATCATCACCCAACCACTGCTCAAAAACCTGAACAAAAAGCTCATCCCCAAAGTTTCCCCAGCCGAAAAAACCAACCAAACCAATTTTTTTTCTTTTGTCCACACTAACCTCTATTGAGCTACTAAATTTGAAATTTTATTAAAAAAACATTTTGAAATTATTTGCGGAGACAATTCTAGCTTCTTCTTCATCACAAATAGCGACCTACCAGAAACACCTTCCTCTATCACCATCTCCATTATTTCACTGAGCCCATTATCGTAGTTAATGTCATACCCTAACACACATTTATCTTTTACTAGATCCAAAAAACCTCCAGCCCTGGGACCAATTACAGGCAGATCAAAGGTTAAAGCCATCAAGGCGGCTCCAGAATTAATTGTTCTACGATAAGGACATACAGCAACATCTGCTGATCGATAGTAAATTTGTAACTTCTCATTCGGGACAGGAGTCATATCAAGAATTACATCGTTCCTCCCCCCCCCCCAGGCAGCTATTTTTTCCACTAGATCCTTATCGGATGGAAGTCCCGCAATAATCAATCGAATACTTTTTTGAGTCTTCTCTCTTACATTATCATAAGCAGCCATCAGCTCATCATAGCCTTTGTACGCCATAATCGCGCCAAAAGAGAGAAAGACAAACTCATCATCTGAAATATGAAGATCCCTTCTGGCCTTATCACGAGAAACATCATCCGGTTGCGCTCCCTCGTAAGTTGGGTGGGGCACTAAAAACATTCTCTTTTCACTTAGCGTGTAGTATTGCTGAGTAAGCTTTGCACTATCACTGGCCATGACATGTAAAGCATCGGCCGCATCCGCCACCATTTGGTGAATCTTCTTATCCTGTTCAATCCAGATAGTTTCATGGGGCATAACATTGTGAACTGTCCAAACAATCTTATGACCATTTTCCTTTATTTTACGAATTAGCCTTTCCCAGTAAATAACTGCCTCGTTAGCTTCATCTTCATTTTTGGCATATTTTGTTTGATCATGTAGCCAATGGAAATGACAAACCACCTTTCCAGGCCAAGGAATTTCTCCACACAACTCAAGCTTGTGAATAGGCAGTATGCTAACGTTATATTCAGTTGAGGCAGAATATAGAAGAGCTTGATATTGGTTCCTCTGAGCCACGGGCCCATAAGCCAATACAAAGTGCTCATCAGGGCTGCCAAAAAGCTCTGAAGCTATCACATCCCTATCTCTGGACAGCTCTGCACAGCTTTGCCAAAGTTTTTCAGGTCGATCAATGACCTTAAGCATGAAGAGCCTCCTTTTCGTTTTTCGTCGCCCGTGAATTCTCTTTCGAAAGTGCAATTAACCGGCGATAGATTGAATCATAACGTTTTGCGTTGGAACTCCAGGTGCGCTCGGCAAAGACCCACTCCTTTGCCACTCTCACCTTATTCTGCCGCATAGCCGGATTTTTAATATAATCCTGTAGTTTATCAACTAGGCTTCCCACATCTGCAGGTTTAGCAACGAGCCCCCTCTCCTCATTCTGTCCCACAATTTCCTTCAGAGCGGGGAGGCTGGTTACAATAATGGGGCGCTCCAGTGCCATAGCCTCGTAAGGTTTTAATGGTGTGACCCAGTCCGCGGCATAATCGGGTATACGGGGTATGACAAATAGATCAATCGCCTTGTAATAAGAGTTGATCTGACTATGATCGACCTCACCAGGAAAACAAATAACTTCCTCAAGCCCCAATTCAGAAGTCAACTTTTGTAGGTTATCGTGCTCAGGACCATTCCCAACCAAAAGTCCTCTGATATCGAGGCCTGAGATGTTTCTTAGCTGGTGAATAGCCCGTATAAGATATTCATGCCCCTCCCGAAGGGACATATTCGAGATGTAGCCGACAACGTAATCAGCACCCTGTAACTCAGGAATATCTGCTGACTTAAAATCTATCCCCAAGTATTTGGCTTCATCAATCGCATTTGGAATTACTTCGATCTTTTCAGGCGGAATGCCACGCTCCGTAAGTATTTTTTTCATGCTATAGGAGATTGTTGTGACCAAATCTGCTTCATCCATACAAAAGTCTTCTTTGATCACTCTAAGCTTCGTTTTCTCAAGTTCCATTACATCACTGCGTACCGGTGTCCATGTATGCTCATGAAAAGACCTGACCTCATAGAGCAGAGGAAGGCCTGTAGCTCTCTTTAGTGCCAAAGCTTGTAGCGCCAGCTCATATCCTCGAACACCAGATGCGGCATGGATTACGTTAGCACCACGTGATTTTAGGATTTTGGCTATATGAAATGCTGAATAGTTCGTGCGATCTGGAAGCGATATCCCTCTTAGGCCATCCGTATTTGCGCCAATCCTGAAATGTTCGATACCTTCGATAACTTCATGGTTTTTTGCTCCGGAGATACCAGCAGACCTAGGATATCCAATAGGAGTGATGATATACGAATCAATCTTTATTCGTTGCTGAGAAAGTACCGTATTCAAGCAACGGATAGCCCCTCCGGTATTCTCATAGGGGTAGGCTGTCTTGTGGAGATGGGCAACTGTAAGCTTCCCTGTATCTTTTATCTTAAGAATCTTTTCATTAGGAACTAAATTCGGAACCCAGTAACGGTCCAGTTCAACCATTTCCTGAATCGCACCATTTAATTGTGATAAGTCATTTGAATGTTTGGAAAGTGTATATTTATAATTCAGTAGAGCTAAGCGTAAACTTGTGGCGCCCTCTTTGTGAATGTGGGGCTCAACGGCTTTGATCCACTGAACACCGGGTACACTCAGGCTAAGCCAGCGAGCCACATCCTCCACCCTAACCTTATTGAGATTCGCTTTTCTTAGCTTCAATTCGCCATTAGTAGCAAAGGCAACAATATCCACTTCTACTTTACAGACACCTTCTTGAATGGAGAATACCAATACTCTATCTGAGCCATTAGCCTTCGATGTGTCGACATATTGATAATGGGGATAGGCTTTAGATGAGGCAAAATTAGGCCTCTTATCTTTCAATCCTTTCCCTTCTGAATCAAAAAACCTGAAGCTTGCAACTATTCCCTTAGGGTTTCCGCCTGTTTCATCATCAACATCTAGTTCCAGGGAGTATAACCCACAGCTATCGATAGCTTGTCCAATTTTATAAACAGCTTTTGAAGACAGCGTTACAATTGGATCACGACAAAGCGCTGTTTTACTAGCACGGTTAATGATTTCAAGAAACGAGTTCCAGCTATCACGCTCCTCTGGATACAGGTAATAGCTACTGTCAGCCATCTTTGTACAAGCTTGCTCTAGAGCGAACTTTTCAGTAAAGCTCATGCCAGAAAAATAGCTTGGAATCTCATCATCTAAAAATGCATCAACATAACTAAGGTGTTCTTTAATAACAGGCAAAGCCAGTTTTCGTGCGGCAACTATTGCAGGTAAGGAGGTCGTAAAATTCCCTGCAGCAATTACAATTGCCGGCCTTTGTGCCCTGAATATTTCGATATAGCTTTCGACATCGGATGCCAAGCGAGAAATTGTACCCTCAATCGTTGTTCTGTCTGAGTACAAATTTTGAATATAAGGGATATTCTCCAGCATGATTTTTTGCTGCACAGACTCACAGTCACTTATTGCCTCACGTGGCTGCTTCCCCCGTACAAAGCACAGTGTATCAAAGCCACTGGCTATGAGTGATTTTGCCACCTCATGGGTTCGCTTTGCATATCCGTTCTGAGCACAAGTCTGACCATGACTAACAACCAGCGCTATACGCCCCCGAACGGGTTCGTTAATAGGCGTAATGGGTTGCTCAAGTATCTTATTCGCCGAAAAAATAAGTTCGTCCACATTAACAGCAGAATCACCATGAATGCTTTCCTCACTCTTTGGATTTTCTCCTCGCAATACCTTTGACAACACCTTCGTTTGTTCCAACATTGTCAATACCTTGGGCGAGGGCACGGTATCACGCAATGTCTGCCGAATACTCTCCACCAGGCTATCTCGCCTACCCGCCTCGAATATGACGACGCCTTGATATTTTTTGGTAATCTCTGTCAGTGGAATCAGGTCCGAAACAACCAGGCGCTTGCCAAATGCCATCGCCTCTACCACCTTCATCGGTGATACCAATTCACATACCGGCAACTTCTTGCGTGGGATCACTATTGTATCAATTAGTGCGTAATAGTCAGCAACTTGCTCGTGGGGTATACGACCTACTTGTATTATCCAGGGTCTGCCCGCCAGCACTCTCTGGTCACTAAGAGCTTTACTTACAGGCTGCTCATCTCCCACAAGTAGAAGCTTGAATTTCTCACCCTGCTTATTCAGTTCAATACATGCATCAATAAAGGTATCCAGCCCTTCATAGGAATTAAAACTACCCACATAACCCACTACCTTATCGTCTGAATTGATACCCAAACGCCGTTTTAACGCTAGGTCAAAACTCTTGATTGTGGGTGGATCGCTGATGCCGTTGGATACGATATGGATCTTGTCGGCTTTCACCCCACGCCGAATCAATTCTGCCTTCATTGGCTGGTTAAGGGTAAACACCTTTAAGGCCTGCGTACTCACAAATACATCGCGCTCCGCCTCTATTTTGAATAACGGAGTATTCTCGAAACCTGGCTCTCGTGCCGAACGGGAAAGCTCCCAGAAACCCCGTACTTCGTTGTAGAACGGTAAACCAAGACGTTTGGCCGCAATCCAAGCTGGCAGCCCTACTATATAGTCAGAAGCAGCAAGAACCATCGCCGGCCGATAAATTTGAAACAGCTCAATAAATCGCACCACGCAGGCTTCAAGGTGAGCTCGCTCGTCACTTGGTATTTCATCATTTGACCAACGGCTATGGATATATCGTACACCATCAATCGCGACTTCAGGTTTGACTGGATTTTTCTTTACACCCAACTCCCATGGACGGCCAGGACGGACAAAACATAGCGTGTCAAAACCATGTTCATTCAACGCCTTGGCAACCCCCTGCGTTCGTACCGCATAACCGTTACTGGCATAACTTTGCCCATGGCTAACTATGTAAGCTATGCGCTTGCCAATTGAGGTATGCACCCCATTTACAGGGTAATCTGCGAGTTTTTCTGCGTGTTTTAACAGTACATCCATAGAAAATTCTGCCCGACGATTTGCAAACTGACTAATACAATTAGGTACACGCGACAGAGGCCGCTCATTCAAGAACTAGCGGAGAAGGCCCACTGCGTCGATAACATTGCTCTTTGCTGACACGAATTCAACCTGCTCCATAAACGAGCTATGCTTAACCAGTACACAAACTACATCCGCTTCAAGCAAAGATTGCTTTAGAGAAGTTAGTTCTACATTCGTGTAGTCCATACTTTCTGGTAACGATTCAATATTGGGCTCAACAATCTGTACCTGGCATCCGAGCTTGGCCACAGCCCTAGCAACGTCCAGTGCTGGACTTTCACGGAGGTCATCGATATCTGGCTTAAAAGATATTCCCAGGCAGGCAACGGTGATATCCCCACTGGTATATCCGGAATTTTCCCGCCGGACTTGGTCTAATTTATCCTTCACCTGATTCAGTACCCACTGCGGCTTTCCGTCATTGACTTCACGCGCAGAGCGGATCAATTGTGATTCTTCCGGACAGGAGTCGACAATAAACCATGGGTCTACTGCTATACAGTGTCCACCAACACCTGCTCCAGGCTGGAGAATTTCGACACGTGGATGGCGGTTCGCTAGGGATATCAACTCCCACACATTAATATCCAATTTATTGCAAATAACAGATAGCTCATTGGCAAAGGCAATATTTACATCCCTAAAGCTATTCTCGGTAAGCTTGGTCATTTCTGCGGTTCGAGCTGTAGTTACTAGGCATTCTCCTTCAACAAAAATCTGATACAGAGCTTTGGCTACTTCAGAACATTTTGGCGTCATACCGCCAATCACTCTGTCATTTTCCACTAACTCACGAACCACATGCCCAGGCAATACCCGCTCTGGGCAGTGGGCTATACGAATATCAGAGGTTTCACCATGAGTCTGAGGGAAGGTAAGGTCAGGGCGAATTTCTGCAAGCCACGCAGACATTTTCTCTGTAGCTCCCACGGGGGACGTTGACTCCAAAACCACCAGATCACCAGTTTTAAGCACCGGGGCCAAAGCTTTTGAGGCTGACTCAATATAGCTGAGGTCTGCCTTATGTTGCTTGCCTTCGGTATCTGAATTAAAGGGCGTAGGAACGGCAATCATAAACACATCTGCAGGTTGCGGCTTGGTAGTTGCTTGTAAATAACCTTCAGCCACCGTTGCATGTACAATCATATCCAGTTCAGGCTCAACAATATGGATATTGCCCTTATTGATCGTATCTACAGCATGCTGGTTTATATCTACGCCGATCACTTTCTTGCGCCGAGAAGCGATCACTGCAGCCGTAGGCAAACCAATATAACCCAGTCCAATAACGGAGATAGTTTCAAAATTCATGGTTGTCCCTAAAAAATTCTTCCTGTTCGTTCTTTGAGCAATTGCTATAGCTATTGTATAGCGATTCTTTTTTCACTAACTATCGCTTAAAATCAATCAACGCTTCTACTATTCGATTACATGCTTCACCATCACCGTACGGATTGTGCGCGAAACTCATTTTCTTATATGCCTCTCTGTCTGTAAGCAGAGAGGTCAGTTCCCGTGTAATAACTCCTACGTCAGTCCCCACCAGTTCCACGGTTCCAGCAGCAACCGCTTCGGGACGCTCAGTAGTATCGCGCATTACAAGCACAGGTTTTCCAAGTGAGGGAGCCTCTTCTTGTATACCTCCAGAGTCTGTAAGTATGATATTGGATTTATTCATCAAGTAAACAAATGGCAAGTAATCCAAGGGTTCAATCAGATGAATATTGTCTATACCCTTCAACAAGCGATTAACGGGTTCACGCACATTCGGATTCAAATGTACCGGATACACTATTTGAGTGTCCGGATGCGTTTTGGCCGTGTAGGCCAGTGCCTGGCAAATACGTTCAAATCCACCACCGAAACTCTCCCGCCTATGTCCGGTCACCAAAATCAACTTCCGAGTATCATCCAGAAAGAGAAATTTTCTGGCCAGCTCTTCGGATAATGGTTGCTCACTATCCAGCTTTCGAACTACTTCTAACAAAGCATCAATTACTGTATTACCAGTAACAAAAACTTTATTCTCAGCTACCCCTTCATTTAGCAAATTTTTTTTCGAATTTTCTGTCGGAGCGAAATGTATTTCCGCCAAAGTACCGGTAAGCTTGCGATTAGCTTCTTCCGGCCAGGGCGAATAGAGATTGCCAGTACGTAGACCAGCTTCAACATGACCGACTGGAATTTGCTGATAATATGCCGCCAACGTAGTAGCAAAAGTTGTCGCAGTATCACCATGCACAAGCACAATGTCCGGGTTAGCATCCGCCAAAACATTTCGCATTCCCCGAAGGATACCAGTAGTCACATCCGTTAAGTCCTGGCCTGGCTTCATTAGATTTAGATCGAAGTCAGGCTTCAGTTCAAACAGACTGAGTACTTGATCAAGCATTTCCCTGTGTTGTGCAGTGACGCAGACATTTATATCGAACCGAGGATCATCTTGTAGCTTCAGGGCCAATGGTGCCATTTTAATAGCTTCTGGACGGGTTCCAAATACAATAAGTACCTTCATCTAAATCTTCCTTTAAAAACCAAAACCCTATAGCTTTTCATCCATAAGCTGGAATTCGAGCTCATGACAACGTCGAACATATTTTTCCAATAGCCGCTGAGTTTCATCCAGCTGAGTGCATACCCTGTCGCCTAATTTAAGTTGATCGTCAAGAACTTCATAAGGGGAGACCTTTCTCACATCCATAGCGATGTCCTGCTGAGTCATCCGTGTCTTATGCCTTAGAGGCTGCACCTCACGTCCCTCACGTCGACCAAAACGTAAATAGTGCACAAGAGGATTTTCATTACTTTGAACTACATCCGGATAACTCTGTTGATAACTTTCACCACAAAATAAAACCGACGGACTACGCCCCATCCGCCACCCATAGCGAAGATAGTGCTGCTCAGGAGTAAGTTTGATGTTTGCTATATCCGGGTGCTGGGATTTGTACCAATCAGCATCGAAGAGAGGGGAATCTATTAGCAACTGAATTTGATATTTTTCATCCATTACTATCTTCCACCATTATTAACTTGTTTAGCTTCGAATTGAGCCGGCGTCCATTCTTGATAGCTACCGTCCTTAACAGACTTCCACCAAGTATCATTTGATAAGTACCAGTTAATCGTTTTCTGAATACCCGCTTCGAAGGTTACTTTTTGCTTAAAACCAATCTGACACATAGCTTTTATTGAGTCTATCGCATATCTGCGGTCATGCCCTGCACGGTCGGAAACATAGGCAATCAGATCCTGTGCCTGCCCTAATCGCACCTTTTTTGCTTGAGGATATTTCTCTACTAAATGGGCATCACTGGCAAACTTTTCGTTCATTCTCTGACATATAAATTTGACAACGTCTAAATTACTCCACTGATTATTTCCGCCGATATTGTAGCACTCGCCGATCTGCCCCTTCTTGATCACCAAATCAATAGCGTGCACGTGATCAGCAACATAGAGCCAGTCACGAATCTGCTGGCCATCACCATAAATCGGCAGCGGCCTATTCTGCAGGATATTGGTGATCACGAGCGGTATTAATTTCTCTGGAAAGTGGTAGGGACCATAATTATTCGAACAGTTGCTGATGGTAACATTTAATCCGTACGTTTGATGATAAGCGCGTACTAAGTGGTCTGATGCAGCTTTACTGGCCGAATATGGACTATTAGGTGCGTAAGATGAACCCTCACTAAATGGCGGATCGTTTGGGCCCAGAGTACCAAAAACCTCGTCAGTGGAGACATGATGAAAACGATGCCTATTCTGATTTAAACCGTCATCCAACCAGATTTTCTTTGCAGCTTTGAGCAGACTATAGGTGCCAACGATATTGGTTTCAATGAACGTATCGGGGCCTGCAATAGAGCGGTCTACATGGCTCTCTGCGGCGAAGTGCACCAAAGTGTCGATCTTATGCTCCTGAAGCAATCGTTCAACTAGTCCAGTCTCACAAATATTGCCGTGATAAAAATAGAAGTTAGGTTTGTCCGCCACCAAAGCGATATTGGCTCTATTACCTGCATAGGTCAGCGTATCCAGCACAACGACCTTATCGTTCGGGTAGGCTTCCATCCAATAATGGACAAAATTGGTACCTATAAAACCAGCACCGCCGGTGACTAGTAAATTAATCATTATATTTCTTTAGTTTCTTTTTAATTAGTCAACCAAATCAAATCGTGCATCGTTCCCAGGTAAATTTCATCTACAAAGGAGGATCGAAATATTTTCTTGCAATCTTAAAGAGCAGCCTTTTCCTGCAATATCTGCCGCAATGCCTGTCGCCAGTGCTTTAGCTCTATTCCCAGCTCACTTAGAACACGGTGTTTGTCCAATACGCTATAGGCTGGGCGCGTTGCCTGAGCTGGGTAATCCAGCGACTTTACTGGCTGTATCTGAACGTGTTTATCTACTGGCAAAAGACCAACCATTTTGCTTTCTTCGTAAATCGCTACAGCAAAATCGTACCAACTCGCGATGCCGGCATCGGTGCAGTGATAAATTCCCTTTGTTTTTGGCTTTCTCACTAGGGCATAAATGGTTTCCGCCAGAGTGCTGGAACTCGTTGGCGTGCCTAACTGGTCTGCCACAACACTCAAACGATCGCGCTCATTCATCAAGCGCAACATAGTATTAACGAAGTTATAACCTACCTGCGCGTAAATCCAAGATGTACGGACTATGACTACTTCAGGCAGTATTTCCTGAACAGCTATTTCTCCAGCAGCTTTGCTTTTTCCGTATACAGACAAAGGCCTTATAGGATCAGTCGCTGAATATGGACTAGACTTTTGACCATCGAATATAAAGTCGGTTGACACATGAATAAGACGGGCGCCAAACTCTTTACACGCCAAAGCTAAATTCTCAGCGCCATAGGCATTTACTCTAAAAGCCTGCTCTGGCTCAGACTCTGCCTTGTCTACTGCCGTGTAGGCAGCAGCATTAATGACTATATCCGGCAACTCAGAGGATACTACTTCCATAACGCTATTTCGCTGGCAAATATCCAGTTCCTTGCGGCCTAGGCCAATAAGTTCTGCACGTTGAGGTACGGACTTCCTCAGTTCACGACCCAGTTGGCCATCCTTGCCGATTAGTAAAATTTTCATTGGTCAATCTTGGTGATTCTGGCCACTTAATGTTATGTCGCCGCTCTAGACCTTTCGGCCATATTGATTGCGGCCACAGGCAACATCTAAATTTAGGATTTACAGCAGGCCAACTTTATTAGGATAAATGAGCAATCAATTTTGCATTACTATGTCTCTTAGAAACCTACTTTCAGTATCTTTTACAGAGAGTTTGGGTAATTCACCATTAATTAATGGCCAATCTATATTAAGAGTCGGGTCATCCCAGCGTAGCGAGCATTCGTACTCCGGAAAATAATAGTCAGTGCATTTATAGACAAACTCTGCGGACTCACTAGTTACATAGAATCCATGTGCAAAACCCTCCGGTATCCAAAGTTGACGTCGGTTCTCTGCTGAGAGTAACTCGCCAACCCACTGCCCAAAAGTAGAGGAACCACGCCGTAGGTCAACCGCCACGTCAAATACCTCTCCAGAGATAACCCGGACCAATTTTCCCTGTGGTTGTTGACTTTGATAGTGAAGACCACGAAGTACACCCTGGGCGGATTTACTGTGATTATCCTGAACGAATACCCGCTCACCACACGCTCGACGAAATAAATCTTGACGGTACGATTCGTAAAAGAAACCTCGCTGATCGCCTAAGATATTCGGCTCAATAACCACCACGCCAGGTATTTTAGTCTCTGTGAGTTTCATGTCATTTTTACCACTGATCAACCAACTCAATCACCGTCCAAAAGTATGATCTCTCAGGGACTCCTCCAACAGCTGCATCAGATATTCACCGTAACCGCTTTTTATGAGTAATCGAGCTTGACTTTCAAGTTCATCGGCAGAAATAAAACCTTTCCGAAAGGCAACCTCTTCCGGACACGCAATTTTCAATCCTTGGCGACGCTCAATGGCCTGGACAAAGTGAGCTGCCTCTAGCAGGTTATCGTGTGTACCAGTATCCAGCCAAGCTGAACCGCGACCCATCAATTCAAGATTAAGCTCTTCTCTATCCAGATAGATTCGATTTAGATCAGTAATCTCTAGTTCACCCCGATGACTCGGTCGGACTTCTTTCGCCAAATCACACACTTGGTTATCATATAAATATAGGCCTGTAACAGCGTAATTGGACTTAGGCTCTGACGGTTTTTCATCAATACTAATAACTTTGCCACGGGAGTTGAATTCAGCCACACCATAAGCACAAGGGTCCGCAACTCGGTAACCAAATATCGTAGCTCCTTGCCGGCGAGTGTCTGCTCTGTTTAATAGCTCACTAAAATGGTCGCCATAAAAAATATTATCCCCTAAAATCAACGCACTTGGCCGATTGCCAATATGATTGCGACCAATAATGAATGCCTCAGCCAAACCATTTGGTGAGGACTGTACCGCGTAGGTAAGGCTAATGCCCCACTGGGCTCCATCACCTAACAACGTTTGAAATAAATACTGATCCTGGGGTCTAGTAATGATGAGTATTTCACGAATACCTGCCAACATTAGCGTGGTAAGTGGGTAGTAGATCATTGGCTTATCGTACACCGGCATCAGCTGCTTACTAACACCTCTAGTAAGCGGATAAAGCCTCTCACCCTTACCGCCTGCCAGGATAATCCCCCTGCGCCCACTGTCAGTCGCCCCCATAATCCCTTCCAACTTTTTAACCTCACATCGGTGCAGAAGAACTTGTAATTTGGTGCTCTACTGCTGTGACCGTTTATCAGTGTGCTTCAATATCAACAAGTAGTAATACTAATTATCCTACTACTTTCTATAGCCTTCTAAAACGATAGGACTGCCGCAGTCCCAACAGCAATACGGTACAAAATTTCGGTCACATCTTTCGTTACCTGTAATTCACTAGATTGGATTTTTGGCATTACCATAATCTCATCACCTGGACGCAGCCTATCCCCAAGTCGATTATCAAAATCTTTGTCATCAATGCGGCTGATAGTGCCATCAAGATGTAAAATAACTAGCTCACTGCGATTTGCATTATTAGCAAAACCACCCGCTAGGTCGATATAGTTTTCTAGTGTGCGTTTTTTGTTGAAAACCAACGAAGTAGGAAAGATAACCTCACCCACAATTGATACTGTAGAGGCCCTCAAAGGAACGACTATTTCATCACCATCCTCGAGCAACATTTCAGCAGCATTTGGATTATCGGCAATAACAACTTGCCCCCTTGGCTCTGCCTTACGGGCCTGCCTGATAAAATTCTGTATCATCAGGGCATTATCTTTTTGTGCCGTTTTTTCCAGGTCGGTATTCGGTTGGCGAGTTAACACCTCCATCTGAAGAGCATCGAGTGAGCGATCTAGAGCTACTCGCTGCTTTATCGCTACACTTTTTCGATAAAGTTGGATAGATTTCTGATCCGCATTTTCACGAAATCTTAGCTGAGCTAAAAGCTCTTCCAGAGTCGCACCATAGGGCAGCACATAGGTTGCGGGTCCATCCAGTTCACCTGATACCTTAATCGAAATAGATTGCACATCGTTATCACGCACTAACTCAACTTGCGCCCCAGGATAGAGCCTTGCTGTCATCGCCTCAGCCAGAGGCAAATAGTTAGCCTGTTGCACATCATTCATGACCTGAGTAATTCGTGCAAAATTAGCTTGTGGATCAGGTTTACTGACAAGTAAAATTTCACCGAGCTGGGTATAGGGGCCGATAAACTCCATTTGTGCAGCTTGTTGTACGGCGCCATCAACGGTTACTGAGCCTTTTCGGGCCCCTACCACCACCACATCACCACTACGCAATTGTAATGGGGGCATAATGCCTTCAACCAAAAAATTGTACAGATTTACTCGCTGTATCAACTTCCCTTGACGTAAAATCTTAATATCAATAAAGCTTCCACTTTTTGGATCTATACCATCAGCACTATCCAAATAATATAGAATGGAGTCTGAACTGAAACCGTTATAAAGACCGGGATTATTGACATATCCAGTGACAAAAACCTTTACTGGCTGACTTGCCTCTAGATTGGCGTAAGCTTGAACGTTATTTTTAAAAACACGCTTTACATGACGTAATACGAAGTCGTTAAGAGCCCCATTCTTTACCCCAGCAACATGAACGGGCCCAACTTCCGGCACAAAAATATTGCCCTTGGGGTCAACAGGCAAGCTAGCACTAAAGCTGTAAGCTCCCCAAAGTTGCAAATTTATCTGGTCTCCAATGGTGATACGGTAATCTGGATTAAAACCGCTAAATGGCTGGTCCTTGAACCCCCCCTGGAAGAGCGGCTGACCGAACACCGGCACCCCAGAAGGCGGCTGCTCGGCTGGAACCGTATCATCTACCAATTGGGTTTCCAATGCAAAAGCTGTTTGACAAGCCAACGTAGCTACCAGGCCCAGACCAAGCCCTAAATTTCTTACTTTTCCTGTAATCATTTGTGCCAATCTTTCTGAATCAATTTATATAAAGACAGGCTTAACCGCCCGCCCCATCTATCCTATCGAATCTGGCGATAATTAGGGTTTACATACGATGATCGCGAATGCTGGCAACAAGCATCTTTGCAATACCAAACAATAACAATAATATTACTGCCAAGCTTGCTAGGTTATAAAGTTTATGAGGATATTCCGCCTCCTCTGCGAGAGAGGGCTGTGTTACCACCATTAAATGCTTTAACTTTCCGGAGGCCTCCATTCGAGCACTCCCCAGTGCTTTCAGAGAAGCGGCGTAGGCATCTGTAGCGAATTGTAAATCTAACTCAAGATTCTGAAAATGAGCCCCCAGTGTATTGAGACGGTGCTCACCCTCCTCATCACCTATACCCACCAGCCGAACTTTTTCTAGCTCAATTTGCTTTTCTAAGGCGCCAATCTCCGCCTGCATGGAAATTATCTGAGAGGAATCCGTATTTAGGTATGTTTTGGCTGCGGTGAGCTTGGCTCGCTGCTCGGCTAAGCGGGCTTCAAGGTTTTGAATAATACTGCTAATCCCCTTAGTTAACTCTTCAGGGCTTACCACATTATTACTATTCTGAAAATCGAGAATATCTTGCTTTGTAATACGTAACTTGCTTTGTGCAAGTTCTACCTCGTTTTTTACAAATGCTACCTGTTTATCAGCGAGTTGATTACTCACAGCATTGACAAAATCCTCAGATTTTTGTGTCACCGTCTCTATGAGCAAACGTGCAAAGATGGGGTCAAAAGCCTGTATTTCTATGGTGATGATCCCAGTGGCCTCATCGTGCCCAACGGCAGTGTGTTCTCTATAGTATGCCAGATAATCTTCCTGGGTGGCGTCCTTAGCCAAACGGGAAAACAGATCGTGGCTGCTACTTTTGTAATAATCTGCCAACTTTAACTCCTTATCCAAATAAAGAGCCATATCGAGAGATTGTATGTAGTTGACAACCAAGAAAGCATCCTGGTTATCCGCCCCCATCCCAGGAATCAAAAACCCCAACCCAGGTGAACTACCAGGAGAGGAGGCTGTATCTTTAACTATCAGCTGAGTACTGCTCACATAACGTTCAGACACCCAAAACATGTAATAAAGGCCTACCACTAGTAAAGGTAGCAGCACGAATAGCGTGAAGCCAAAATGGCGCCTGAACAGAGACCCACTACTACCCTGTTTTTTCTCGCGGGGTATACTAGCGATTAAATATCTAATTTTTAGGATGAACAATTCAAGTATTTTGCGCACAGATTTTTTCTTTTCTGTAGACACTGAAGAGCAATTCACTTCCATATTCATTGCTTAAACATTCACTGCGCTTGTGATCTCATTTTTTTGCCTCTGTGAGTCTGGCATTCTAGTCTGATACAAATCAATGGCTTCATCGACAGAATGGCATACCTTTACCTGCCCACCATCAAGATAGATACCTACATCACAGTTTTTCCTCAAAAGTTGCATTGCATGAGCTACAATAATGAAGTTAGAGCTTTTTCGCTTTTCAGAAATTACTAACTCACACTTCCTTTTAAAATGTGCATCACCAACAGACATCACTTCATCTACCAAATAAACATCAAAATCTACAGCAATACTAAGACCAAAAGCTAGGCGCGAACGCATACCCGATGAATAGTTCTTAATGGGTACATCAAAATAATTACCAACTTCAGCAAATTCCTGCACTTGATCCATCACTCTCCGCTTGCCTTCTCTCCAGATGCCATGTATCCCGCAAACAAATGCAACATTTTCTCTGCCAGTCATACTTCCCTGAAAACCGCCAGACAGGCCCATTGGCCAAGATATTCTTTGATCAGTTACGACACGCCCAGAATCTGGATAGTCAATTCCCCCCATGATGCGCAACAAAGTAGATTTACCAGCACCATTACACCCAAGAATGCCTATATTCTTACCTTCAGGAAATGTTGCGCTCACATTTTGGAAAAGTACCTTACGACCATGATTCGTACGGTAAGACTTAGTAAGGTTCTCTAGTTTTATCATTGACTACGTACCAAATCCCGCCAATGGGCTCTATAGACAAGAAGTCCTACAGCAAGCATGGCTATCGAGGAAAATAGAAAATATCTGAAATCAGAAAATTTACCATCATAGCTAGCAAAAAGACCTTCTCGAGTTAGTTCTATAACATGTACCAAAGGATTCCAGGCTAAGTAGGCATGATATTCCGTTGGTATTTGCTCTAGAGAAAAAAAGACTCCGGAGATAAAATACAAAGGGCGCATAACAAAGGGAAGTGCTTTTGATAACTCTGGAAGTCTCTCACCTATAACACATAAAACTAAACTTAGCCCCAGACAAAAGCAAAAAAAGAAAAAATTGACTTCGACAAGTAACAGGAAATTACCAAAAGTAACTCGGATACCAAACCAAGCAAAAAGAGCAAGCAAGACAATCATACTAAGTATGTAGATCGTAAATTCTAATAATACTCTACTTAACACTGCATCGAAGGGGCGTAACTGACGATAGTTAAATAAGCCACGATTCGAAGATACGGCAGCAATTCCTTTAGAAAAGCAATGACCAAAAAATAAAAATGGTGCAATTCCACCAAGCATAAACAATGGAGTAGGTATACCAGGGTAAAATTTTCGGCCTATAAAGCTGAATATCGCAGCCAGCACAATTATATGTAAGGCGGGCTCGAGCAGTGCCCAGGCATACCCAAGTCGCCACTTACCAAAGCGTGTGTTCATCTCGCGTATAATCAGCGCGTAGATCACATCCCGTTGAGTTTGCCAGACAGTACGTGAAGTTGTTGAACCCATAGCAATCTTTTCTTGGATAATTGTGAACCAGTCCTCTCCGACTCAAGCCAGGAACTGGAATAATATACTCAAATTCTTTTATAGAATCCTTCCATTGAAGCAAGTTGTGTGCACAGAGTCCTACAGTGATGGGCTACTTATTGCACAACTTCCTGACACATAACGCTCTGAAAGAGCCAATAGCCTAATTAGCCAGCGCGGCATGCTATCGTAGCCGCCAAGCCTCGTCATGCAAAATTAATTACACGCCATTACACATCTCCTGCCTAATTTTTATATTTACTTAGTGTAGCGGCCGAAAATTTACGCATACTAAAAAGGCACCATCAACATATTACCCACATGTGTCACCTAATGACAAATGAAACCCCTTCCAACAAAAATTGCAAAGATGAAAACTACCTCGCCTTTCAATATCCAAAAAATGATTTAAATTCCGCCACCTATCCCCTCCCAAGATTATCATTCGCCCAATCCAACTTACTTCAAATATAGCAAGAGATTTATATGGATTAGATTCCAGTTTCTTAATCTAAACCAAATAAAACAATTTAAATAAACAAGACAGCTAGGATCCTCTTTTATCACTTCAAGCAAATACGTTACTAACATCGCTAGAAGGAAAAGGTGATGGAGTTAGTACTTGTAAATAAATTTGAAACCTGTAAAATTCTTTTTGAGATAAAACTATTTTCACTTTTCGTGACTTATTCCCTGCCAAGCCAATTCAACATTTATACTCAGCCTGAAATCAAGTAATAGCTTAGTTTTCACCCATTGAAAAATTCGTCTATAGCATCAGAAACTAATCATATAGAAATAGATATCTCATGAGAAATTAATGGCCCATCTCTCGCGCCCCAAGAAGGTATACCGTGTAATTGAATTTCCGTAATTATTCGTACAAAAAAATACAATCCGAAAAACTATATTAACGAAACACTTACCTCCGAGCTCCCGCTATATTATCAATGTAAGTAGAAAGTAATTATTTAGAAACCTACACTCAACTCTGAAGTGTATCAGTTAATCACCTGGAAAAAATCGGTCAGCAAAAGGTAATATCTGACACTTCTTTTCCGTCAAGACATTAAGTGATGACCTAAGAGCAACGATGCCATGTTTGGGTGCTAAAGAAAATGCACTGGAGCCAGAGGATAATCGCTAGGAAAACTGGAGTTAGCCAGCCTATGATCGTTAGGGAAATGACTCTCAATCAAGGTAGCAATGGTTACCGCTATAAACAAGCCTAATGGATGACTGAAGAGCTGCATGGGCTGGCGAGACTGCCAACAAAGCTGCTAACCATGAACATTTCACTGATAAATGGCAGGCTGAAGCTATAATGGAGTCCAGAGAAAGTTTCTGGCTAGCTAGAGTAAGAAGAAAACCTGTGAATCAGCTATAAAACTATTTACCTGCATGTCTGGGCTGATAAGCCGCGTTGTGGGCCCCTGTATGAGAATGCGGATCAGAGATTGACACTACGACAAACGAGTTAATGAAAAGTCAACTCTAGGACACACCAGGAACACCATTCGCATCGAACAACGGTCACAAATTATCGATAATAAATCCCGCATCGGAGACTGGAAAATTGATATTGTTATAGGTCATAATGGTACCCTTTGCCACCATTGTAGATGGTAAGAACAAATTAACTCTCTCTCAACAGGTTGAGCGCACGACGGCAGAGTTGGTCACTGAGGCTACCATGGTGCTACTCAGCCATATAAACACTTAATACACACCATTACTGCCAATAATTGAAAAGAATTTCTCGGAACGAGAAGATTTGTGAGGCACTGGATGTAGCAGTCTATTTTGCGTATTCGTATGTATCCTGGTAGAGAGGCTTGAGCGAGATACTAATGGCTTGCTGCGCCAGTACTTTCCAAAAAATACTCACTTCAACCCTGTGAGTCAAAAAGATGTCGTAGCAACTGTTGAACCTTTAAATAATCGCCACATAAAAAGTTGGGTTAGAATACTCCTAAGCAAATATTAGAAGAAAAATAAATCTGCCGCAGATATCTAAAGGCTGATTTATTTCAGAGTTGAATACAGGAAACTAAAACTAGGAACATTTATTATTTTACTTATAGAATACCCCAATAGCTTACATACTTGGTAATACTAAAGGGGCGTGGTGGTCTAATGCTTCCGAATACTTCTCAAAGATGATAAAACCACTAAATGAATTTATGTATAAAAACCTAGATTGCCAACATAAGTGACACACGTTTACCCACCAAAAATCCCAGTGGGCTCAAGTAATTTAACGCCTTCCCGTGTCGAGTATTGATTCGAAACTCTGTATCATCAATACGGATTCTTGGTATCTTGCCAATTTCCACTCCCTTCGGAAATAAGCGCCTCAAAAGACCATTGGTGTTTTCGTTCAGCCCACGCTCCCAGGAGTGGTAAGGTTTCGCAAAATATATTTTGCACCCTAACTTCTGCGCAACCGATTGATGAGCTGAAAATTCTCTGCCATTATCGAAGGTGATGGTTTTACAGATGGCCTGATATGGCTTCAACATCTGCTTGATTGCCCTACTTAATATTTTCTTGCTCTTATTTGGGACTGCAATAATTTGGAGACTCGTTCATCCAGCGTCACCAGATAGCCATCTTGACCATAAACTGTATCACCTTCTCGGTGATCGATCTCAGTGTTTTCATCGACAACCGCAAGCTTTTGATCAATATCTATGCGCTCTGGAATTAGCTTTACGCCTGCCTCGGAACTTGCCCGCTTACGATAAGGTTTGCCTTTCCTTGGCAGACGTGACCTCCAGTTAAGTCGACTGATCTATCGGTAAATTGTTGAACAGCTAGCCATTTTCGTACACCGCTCAAACCACATTCGCCCAGCGATTTGTTCAAGGCTTGCATTTTTTAGCTGGTGATCGATTTGTACCTGCATGGCAAAGTTGGGCTTGGTGTGCTTAAGCGCTTCTGCCGCCGTTGCAATGGGCACTCTCGACACACGATCAAGCTCGCGAGAGATGGTCTTATTGGATCTATGGAGGCGTTGTGCAATAGCTCGAGCTGAATAGTTCTGCCCATGTAGGGCCTCAATCTGGTATCGTTCTTTCAAGGTCAGCTGATTGGTACGGGTTCCCATGAGGTTCCTGGCTTGTTTGTGTTGAAGCTTGCTAACCTACAGCCAGCTGGCCTCCTTCGTTATCGCCAAGTGTGTCAGTTATTGTGAGAATCTAGGGTGAAAAGGTAGCCTCTATTCAACAAGAGAGGATACGATATAAAATTTGAGAGCCTACATTGCTTATTACTACTCACGTAGAAAACATTCAATACTAGGGGATGTAACTTTCATCGAACTTTAAAAATATGCTTATAGAGGTGTCCGGCTGGGCATGCCCACAACACAACTGCTACAGCATAATTTGAACCCAATGAGATCTATCATTGAAAGTTATATCTTAGCTGGTTTTGCACTACCTTTATGGTGTTACTCCGCCTTTACTGTGCCTGCCTGTGACGATATCTCCCGCAATCAGTATTCCTAACCGACACCCTACTGATAGGTGATTAACTTACATCAATAGCTGAGACTACCAGCCTTTGATTCAAACGGTTTTTAATTAGCACGCAAATCTAGCGTCTTCCTCATGGATCATCTGTTTGTAGCTTTGATCATTATTTTACCCCTTTGTTTGGGGAAAACATGACAAAACCTACCCAGCGCTGTCTTTTTTCTACCTCTTCAAGTGATGCACTTTAGAGTTAAATTCAAGCATCATTCAAAAATAATAAAAATAATTTTCATTGACCGGTCAGGCATAGATATTTAAGTAGGCAATTCCACAAAGTATAGATTTTTGAAACCAAAATTACAGATAAGGAATAGGTAAGAAAAATAAGACTGAAGGGAAAACAATAAACAGGGACCTTATAAAAAGCACAAGCTGACTAAGCTGGAAGACTAAAAGGGAGGAGCTTTCCCCCCTCTTTTTAAATGTTACCCCACCTTTTCTCCATGGGCCTGCTTATCCGCATGGTAAGAAGAGCGCACTAATGGGCCACAAGCGGCATGCTTAAATCCGATTTGCTCGGCATAGAGGCGGTACTCCTCAAACTCATCCGGATGTACATAGCGCTGTACCGGCAGGTGCTCCTTACTAGGCTGCAGATACTGACCAATGGTGAGCATATCGATGTCGTGCTCACGCATATCGTCCATCACCTGGAAAATTTCTTCCTTTTCCTCACCGAGGCCCACCATCAGACCGGATTTTGTCATGACGTCCGGGCGACGTTTTTTGTATTCCTGCAGCAGCTTCAGGGACCATTTGTAATTGGCACCGGGACGGGATTCTCGATACAGACGTGGTACCGTCTCTAGGTTGTGGTTAAACACATCCGGAGCTTCCCCTTCCAGGATCTCCAGTGCCGTCTCCATACGCCCACGAAAATCCGGAGTAAGAATTTCCACTTGTAAGTTCGGGGAGAGCTGCCGCGCCTCGCGAATACAGTCGGCAAAGTGCTGGGCACCACCATCGCGCAAGTCATCGCGGTCCACCGAGGTGATGACCACATAGCGCAAGCTCATAGCCGAAATAGCTTCGGCCAGGTTCTTGGGCTCTTCTGGGTCCAAAGGATTGGGTTTACCGTGGCCCACATCGCAGAAGGGGCAGCGACGGGTGCAGATTTCCCCCATGATCATAAAGGTCGCAGTGCCACCGCTAAAGCACTCCCCCAGATTCGGGCAACTGGCTTCCTCACAGACCGTGGAGAGCTTTTGTGAGCGCAGAATTTTCTTAATGCGATCCACTTCTTTGGAGGCTGGTACTTTAACGCGGATCCAATCCGGCTTGCGCAGAGCCGTATCGCTGGCAATCACCTTGACCGGAATGCGCTCTACCTTTTCGCCATCGCGTAATTTCTCTCCCTGCTGGAGACGGCGGGTGCGCTTTACCGGCACCAGATCGGGTTTATCAGCCATTATTTAATTCCTGCTGTTCCGCGCTCAGTTGCGCCAATAAAGTATCTTCTAATGGCTGCCACTCCGCCGGGGACAGCTCTAGGGTACGCAGTAGTTCGCGTACAAAATTCTCAGCCACCTGCTTCCAGGTGGGAACCTGCGGTAGCAGTTCGACCATCTGCACCATTTGCATACCGGCGTAACCGCAGGGGTTGATTCGAAGGAAGGGCGCCAGATCCATATCGATATTGATGGCGATACCGTGAAAACTGCAACCGCGGCGAACACGCAAGCCAATTGAGGCAATCTTGTTGCCACTCTGCGGACCCTCGGTCAGGTACACTCCCGGCGCATCCGCTCTGGGAGCCGCGGCTATACCGAAAACCTGCAACATCGCCACGGTGGCATTTTCCAGCGCCGTCACCAGGTTGCGCACACCGATTTTACCACGGCGCAAATCGAGCAGCGGGTAAACCACCAACTGACCGGGGCCGTGATAAGTAACCTGGCCACCGCGGTCCACCTGTACGACCGGGATATCACCGGTATTCAGCAGGTGCTCGGCCTTGCCAGCCTGACCTTGGGTGAATACAGGTTGATGCTCGACGCACCAGATTTCATCGGCGCTATTTTCATCGCGAAGGTCAGTGTAGCGAGACATGGCGTGCCAGACGGTCTCGTAATCCCGCCGGGCGAGGTTGCGGACAATGGTCATCAGAGCACCATATGAACCGCTGGGTGAACTTTCAGCTCCTCAAAAAGTGCCTTGAGCTGCTCCTCCCCGGTGGCGAGGATAAAAAAAGTCATCGAAGTAAATTTCCCCGTGCTGCTGTCACGCAGGGTGATACGATCCTCATCCAGGCCGGGGGCATGACGGCGCATAACGTCCAGCACAAACTCGTGTGCCTCCTCATTGGCGTCACGCACCACTTTGACCATATAGTCTTCGCAGGGGAACTCAATTTTCGGGGGTTTCTGATTGGGATCTTGACTCATACCACTCTCCGGGCCCGGCTGTTAGACATTGAGAAAAGCTTAGGTGCAGCCGGGCGGCGATTATACAGCGAGTACAGGACAGTGGACAGAGAATGGCGGGGGAAGTGGTCAGGGGATTTGGGGGACTGGCCGGCGCAGCTTATCAGCTGCCCCGGCTACCGAGCATTCGCCAAATTTAATTGAAAAAGCCCATAACAAAACGCTTGATAGAGTCCCACATACGCTTGAAGAAGCCCGCTCGATCGACCTCTTCGGCGGCAACGGCCTTTACATCGGCAACTGTTTCGCCATCGAGAGTCACTACAACCTTGCCCACCGGCTGGCCTTTCTCAACCGGGGCCTCAAGTTCACCGTCCACGATCAGGTCGGCCTTAATGCCCTCTTCGCCACCGCGGGGAATGGTGACAAAGATATCCTTTTCCACTGCGATGCCGACACTGGGTTCCTTGCCACCCCAGACGCGTTCGGTCTGTAGAACTTCACCCTGCCCATACACCTTGTGGGTCTGATAGTAACGGAAGCCGTAAGCCAAAAGTTTTTGTGTCTCGGAGGCGCGCTTCTCATCACTGTCGGTGCCGACCACAATGGCAACCAAACGCATACCGCGCTTCATCGCAGAAGCTACCAAGCAGTAACCGGCCTCTTCAGTGTGGCCAGTCTTAATTCCATCAACAGCGGAATCGCGCCACAAAAGGCGGTTGCGGTTGGGCTGGTTGATACCGGAATAGCTGAAGTACTTCTCTGAATAGATATCGTAGTGTTCCGGGTGATTGGTAATCAGGGCGCGAGCCAGGATGCCCAGGTCGCGGGCGGTGGTGACGTGCCCCTCCGCCGGCCAACCGGTGGCATTGACGAAGTTGCTGTTCTCCATACCCAGAAGCTCGGCCTGCTGGTTCATCACCTCGGCGAAGACTTCCTCACTGCCGGAGACATGTTCGGCCAGGGCAATACTCGCATCGTTACCCGACTGGATAATCACGCCGCGCATAAGGTCCATTACCGGCACTTGGTCGCCGACTTTGACAAACATCTTCGAACCGCCCTTACGCCAGGCTTTTTCAGAGATGCGCACCTTGTCTTCTTCTTTAATACTGCCCTTGAGAATCTCCTCAGAGACAATATAAGCGGTCATCATTTTGGTAAGGCTAGCCGGGGGTACCTCTTTATCAGCCTCATGCTCAACCAGCACCTGACCGGTATTGGCATCCAATAGCAGGTAAGAGGTGGCCGCCAGCTGCGGCGGAGCGGGAATAAGTGATTGCGCCTGGGCCAGGCCCGCACAAAGTAAAAGAAAAGAGCAGGCAATAATCCGTGTGATCATAGGTGAGAGTCTCATTAATCCTCGTGTTCGTTGGCTGGCTATTAACCCATTACTTATTTTAAAAGATTAATTCACGGCGAAGGCTTGTCACCAATACCGCGCGCCAGTAATACAAACAAAATACAAGAAAATTCGCGCCAATGCGCAGTATTTTGTGAATGGCCATCCCGTTGGCCATCAAACCGGGGAGCAGTCACTCACTACCCGGTAAAAAAATTATGCGTTGCTTGTACAACCCAGGGGCCAGTACTTTTAGGTCCGACAGGTAAATAATACTTTAGACATATCTGTACCTGGGCTTTCCGCTGACCTGTGGGAGGCCGCGACATGCTCCGTGCCGTATTAACATTCCCCCTGTCCAACCACCCGAATGCGGGTTATTCATACACTACCTGGGGGTCACCAAGCTGGCTTTTTTGTACAGTTTCCCGCGCATTGGCCAGAGCCCGCTGCTGGGAAATCGGACCTATACGCACCCGGTAAAACTGTTTGCCACTGCGGTCAACCGGACTAACAGAAACAGGATAGTCAATTGCCGCAGCCAAGCGAGCCCGAACTTTCTCGGCCTGCGCAGGATTGCTGTAAGCGCCAACCTGTAGGAAAGTATTCTCTGGCAAGCGGATGCTGGCATCCTGCGGCAAGCTGCCAGTGAGATCACCTGCCAGAAGGGTTTCTGTCACGGGTGGCAGGGAATTTGGATCGAGTGCTTCCACTTCAACGCGCGCAACGCCCTTGTCGACATACCCCAGCTTTTGAGCGGCAGTATAACTCAGGTCGATAATTCGCCCGTGAACAAAGGGGCCGCGATCATTGATACGAACAATAATACTGCGCCCGTTATCCAGGTTGGTCACCTTGGCATAACTGGGCAGAGGCAGAGTTTTATGAGCTGCAGACATAGCATACATATTATATATTTCGCCATTGGCTGTGCGCCGCCCGTGGAACTTGGTGCCGTACCAGGAAGCCTTCCCGCGCTCCTTGTAACCTTTCACCGCGTTCCGCACATGATAGGTAACCCCCCTCACCTTATAAGGAGTTTTATTACCGGCCGGGCCAATCGGCTCTCGCACCGGTGTCGGTTCCGGCGTAGCGAGCATATTTACCGGCGCCGTGGGACCGCTGTCCTTAACGCGGTCAAAGTCCCGCTCCCCCTGTTTAGCCGGCTTGGTCTGAGGGCCGCCACAGGCGACCGAAAATAAAGCGGCGAGCAGTACTACTCGCCGTATATTGCGCTGAAACATAATCCCCCCGGCGCGCGGCAACTCCAGGTTGCCGTCTCCAAGCCGCTATTATCTAAAACTGCTTATTGAAACAGAAAATTTTCGATTACAGGTGCTGTCATTAGTTCCCCAGTTCTGACGAATTCCCCAGGGGATTACTCGCGCATTACTCAGCTTTTGCCGCCGCGTGCCTTGACCACTTCCTGGGCGAGCTCGTTCACCGCCATAGCGTAGAGGCGGCTGCGGTTGTAGGTAGTGATGGTGGAAAAATTGTTGAGTCCAAGCCAGTATTGCTTGCCCTGCGCAGTCTGTAGGGAGAAAACAATAGCAGGCATTTCGGGCGCCACCTGGCTGGTAGCATTGAATCCCTTCTCCGCCAGCTCGCCGACGGTCCACTCCGGCTGCAAGGTATCGTTGACGATGGTCATATCCGCATTGGGACGCGGGCTCGCCAGTACGGTCACCGGTTCACCGGGCTTCCAGCCATGCTTAGCCAAATAATTGGCCACACTACCGATCGCATCGGTGGTATTGTTCCAGATATCCACCTTGCCATCATCACTGAAATCTATAGCGTAAGCGCGGTAGCTGGACGGCATAAACTGGCCGTAGCCCATGGCTCCGGCATAGGAGCCTTTCAGGGCGAGAGGGTCCATCCCCTGGTCGCGGGTCAAGAGCAGGTAGTTTTCCAGCTCCTTGGTAAAGAACTTAGAGCGACGCGGATAGTTAAAGGCTAGGGTGGAGAGCGCATCGAGTACCCGGTAGCCTCCCATATTGCCCCCGTAGCGGGTCTCAATTCCGATAATGGCGACGATAACCTCAGCGGGTACACCGTATTTTTTCTCAGCCTCCGCCAGGGCTTCGGCATTCTTATCCCAGAAGTCCACACCGCCGGCAATGCTCTGTGGTGTCAGGAACAGCTTTCTATATTCATACCAGGGCTTAGCTTTTTCCGCAGGGCGCTTGATCGCCTTGAGGATCGAGTCTTTGCGCTTGGCATTGCTCATGAGTTCCTGCATATCTTTGCGGTCAAACTGATGCTCTTGCACCATGTACTCTACGAACTTTTGCGCATCTGTATTATCGCCGTGACCGGGCTCCTGCGCACAGGCTGCCAGGGCCAACCCCATCCCAATCAATAGTCCCGAGGTCCACTTCAAAACCACCGCTCCTGTCTTCATCTCGTGTCTCTACATCCAGTTTTTATTTAGCTGCAGGCCCATTAGAAATGCACTCTGCGCCGCTCTGTCCCTACGGCCATGAGAATACCGAATCCCGCCATCAAGGTAATCAGTGAGGTACCACCGTAGCTGATCACTGGCAAGGGTACCCCCACCACTGGCAACAATCCCGTAACCATACCAATGTTTACAAACACATAGACAAAAAAAGTGAGGGTAATACTCCCGGCCAATAACCTTCCAAACAGGTGTTGTGCCATAAAGCTAATATAGATACCCCGTGCGATCACCAGCACATAGAGCAACAACAGCAACAAAACACCGCGCATGCCCCACTCCTCCGCCAGTACCGCAATAATAAAATCCGTATGACTCTCCGGTAGAAAGTCCAGCTGTGATTGGGTGCCCTGCAGGTACCCTTTCCCGTACATGCCCCCGGAGCCGATTGCGGCTTTCGAATTGAAAATATTCCAGCCGGCACCAAAGCGATCATCGTCGGGATTCAGTAATGTCAGGATGCGCTGGCGCTGATAGTCCCTCAGACCCCACTGCCAAATCGGCCAGGCGGCAACCAACACTCCCATGGCCGCCGCACCGATCATTTTCCAGCTCAATCCGGCCAGATAAAGTGCGAACAGGCCGGAGGCGGCGATCAGGATTGAGGTGCCCAGATCCGGTTGACGCACGATCAACGCGGCCGGCACGGCTACAATGGCTAAGGCGCCAATGACTGTCACTAAAGAGGGGGGCTGGGCGCGCTGGTGCAGAAAAGCCGCCACCGCCATCGGCACGCCAAGCTTCATTACCTCTGAGGGCTGAAAACGAAATCCCGCGATCTCCAGCCAACGCTGGGCGCCCTTGGCACCCGTGCCAAATAGAAGCACCCCCACGAGTAGTGCACACCCCCCCAGATAGGCCCAGGGCGACCAGCGCCGGTAAAAATCCAGAGGAACCTGCGAGACAATTAACATGCCCAAAAATGCCAGGCACATAAAGATAGACTGGCGTCGCACATAGCTCATATCACCACCCGAGGCGCTGTAGAGCATCCCCAGCCCCACGGAGGCCAAAACCAGCAATAAGACCAACAGCGGTACATCGATGTGCAGACGGCGCGCCAAGCTTACCGGTTTTCTGAGACTACCGTGGGCATCGGACAGCCGGTGGGAAAAGTCGCGGCTAGCCATTATCCGCCCCCTCGCTCAATGCGGTTTCCTGGGCCGTCTCCACCTGGGTATCAGGGCGCGGCACCCACTCGGCAAAGAGCTCCCGCGCCACAGGCGCCGCCACTTTGCCACCACCCTCGCCGTTCTCCACCAGAACAGCCACGGCAATGCGGGGTTTATCCACCGGTGCGAAGGCGACAAACAGGGCGTGATCCCGGTGGCGCTCCTGCAGAGCCTCAGAATCGTAACGGGCCCCCTGGGCGATACCCACCACCTGGGCTGTGCCGGATTTACCGGCCACTCGGAAATTGAGTCCCTCACCGGCGCGTTTACCTGTGCCGTCAATGCGATTCACCACCGCTTCCATGCCCTCAAAGACCAGATCCCAATTATTCGGATGCGCCTCCAGGTTATGTAAAACCTCCGGCGGCTGGACCACGCCGTTAACGCTTTTCACCATTTGCGGACGGTAATGTGTACCCCGGTTGGCGATCGTGGCCGTCATCACCGCCAGTTGCAGTGGTGTCGCCAATACAAAGCCCTGCCCCAGTACGGCATTTAAACTGTCCCCAGGGAACCAGGGCATACCCCGCGCACCGCGTTTCCAGTCCCGCGAGGGAAACAGGCCCGCGCGCTCCATCGGCAGGTCGATACCGGTTTTCGAACCCAGGCCAAAGTGGCTGGCCATATCGTGCATACCATCGATGTCCCAGCGGTGCGCCATATCCCAGAAATAAACGTCGCAACTCTGCGCCAAGGCCTGGATTAAATCGACTTTATTGCCGTGTCCCCAGCGGATATGGTCGCGATAAATACGCGGGTCATTGGGCAGCTTATAAAAACCGGGGTCCTTGATTTTGGTCTCACGGGAAATCAACCCCGCCTCGAGTCCACCGAGCCCCATCAATGGCTTTAGGGTGGATCCCGGTGGGTACTGGCCCTGCACGGCGCGGTTAAACAGCGGCACATCGAGGGAATCACTGAGGGCACGGTAATCGGCAAAACTGATGCCGGTCACAAACAGGTTGGGGTCGAAGGAGGGCTTGCTGACAAAGGCCAGGACACCGCCAGTATTTACATCGATGGCAACAACCGCACCGCGTCGATCCCCCAGGGCATCGGAGGCCACCTGCTGCAGTTGGGTATCCAGGTGCAGGCTTAGATCCACACCTGGTTTGGGGTCCTGGCGTTCCAGCACGCGTAGAACACGCCCGCGCGCATTGATCTCCACATTTTCATAGCCCACTTCACCGAGCAAAGTCTTTTCATAGGAGCGCTCCAGTCCGACCTTGCCGATACTGCGGGTACCGCGATACAGGCGCACATCCTCTTTGGTGAAATTACTCAGGTCTCGATCGCTAATACGCCCCACATAGCCCACACTGTGCGCAAAAAGGTCTCCCAGGGCATAGTAACGCACCAGCTCGGCTTCCACAGAAACCCCCGGCATACGGAACTGGTTGACGCTGATGCGTGCGATTTCCTCTTCACTCAGACGAAACCTCAGAGGCACAGGCTCAAACGGGCGGCGGCGCTTCAAACGCTTGCGAAACTTGGCCACATCGCCGTCGTCCAAGCGAACCAAGTGGCCGATTAACTCGAGGGTCGCGCCCAGGTCTTTCACCCGCTCGCGCACAATAGAAAGATTGTAACTGGCGCGGTTATCCGCCAGTAATATTCCGCTGCGGTCGTAAATTAACCCGCGGGTTGGCGCAACCGGACGCACCTGGATACGGTTGTCATCGGATTGAGTGCGGTAGTCGTCGTAATTCACTACCTGCAGGTTGTAAAACCGCGCGACCAAAACGCCCAGCAATACAATCACGCCAATAATGGCCACCAACATACGGTTGCGAAACAATCGCTGTTCCGTGTGTGGATCCTTGAAATGATGATCGTGAGGCATTGGCGTTTTTTGAACGATTTTGACTGGCGCGGGAAAAGTCTAATCGGACTACATTACCACAGCGAGGGCGCGGAGAGAGAATCCCATTTGGCAAATCTCTCCACACTTGGTCGCAAATATCTCACTTGTGATAGGGGTGGCCGGCAAGCAGGGTCCAGGCACGGTAAATCTGCTCGGCCAAAACCACGCGCACCAGAGGGTGCGGCAAAGTCAGAGGGGAGAGCGACCAGCGCTGGCGCGCCTTATCCAGGCACTCCAGGGAGAGGCCGTCGGGCCCCCCGATCAGCAGGCTGACGTTTTCCCCCAAAAGCTGCCAGTCGCGCAACTGCCCGGAAAGTTGCTCCGTGCTCCAGGGCTTGCCTTTTACATCCAGCGCAACCACATGATCGCGAGGACCGATGGCAGCGAGCATGGCCTCCCCCTCTTTCTTGCGCGCCTTGTCAATCAGCGCCGCGGAGCTTTTCTGGCTGCGCTGGCCCAGAGGGATCTCAACCATTTCCAGTGCAATTTCACGGGGCAGGCGCTTGGCGTATTCGGCATACCCCTCCTGTACCCAGCCTGGCATTTTGCCCCCGGCCGCGAGAATGCGAATCTTCACGTTACTCAGCCCTGGTGCGGGTCGCTACCATCCGCCTCGCTGCGGGTATTCGGCGTCATAGACCAAAGTTTTTCCAGGTCGTAGAAACCGCGCACGTCGGCCAGCATTACATGTACCACCAGGTCGCCGTAGTCCACCAGTACCCACTCGCCCAGCTCTTTACCTTCGACACCAATCGGGCGCACGCCCTCTTTTTTGATTTCCTCTACGACATTATCCGCCAGTGACTTCACCTGACGGCTGGAGGTACCGGTGCAAATCAGCAGGTTGTCCATTACATCGGATAATCCGGATACATCCAGGGCGACAATGTCCTTGCCTTTCAGATCTTCCAGAGCATTCAGCGCGATATCTTTAATATTTGTCATAACACCTTGATTCATTACTGGCCGCCTGTGGCGACCGATTCTATGTAAAGTTGATGGTCTTCAATATATTGCAGCACAGTTGCCGGCAGTAGAAAACGCGGCGACTGGCCGCTGCCAAGCAGCTGGCGAATTTGTGTAGCGGAAATTGGCAACAGGGTTTGCTCGCGCACTACCAGGCAGCCGTGGGGTCTGTCGTGCAGATCCGCCACCTCGGCGCGGTGGTACTTCAGTAGCTCTGCTAACGGGTGATGTTCGCCCTGCTCACCCTGTTTCTCTTCGCCGGGCAAATGCCAACCCGGCCGTGTCACCACCACTAGGTGCGCCAGTTCCAATAGCCGCTGCCAGCGGTGCCAAAGGTGCAGGTTCAGCAGGGAATCCAACCCCATACAAAAACTGATGGAGACTTGCGGACCCAGTTCTGCTCGCAATTCCTCTAGGGTATCCACCGTAAAGGTATCACCGCCGCGGTGTAACTCGCGCTCGTCCAGTTGCAGCTCGCTACAGCCCGCTAAGGCCAGTGCCAGCATCTCGCTACGCTGCTGCGAGGAGACTCCCGGACTCTGGCGATGGCGCGGCTGGTGGCTCGGTAACAGGCGCATTTCATCGAAGCCCAGGGCCTGGCGCAGCTCCAGCGCCATGCGCAGGTGGCCGAAATGCACCGGGTCGAAAGTACCGCCAAACAGGGCGATGGTCTGCCGCTTAGTTGCCAAAATTACCTCTTAACTGGCTACCGGAGTCGGGGGAAACTAACGGCGAATATGCCCGTCCCCCAGTACAATCCACTTCTGCGAGGTGAGTCCCTCAAGCCCCACCGGGCCACGGGCGTGGATTTTATCAGTACTGATACCAATTTCCGCCCCCAGACCGTATTCAAATCCATCCGCAAAGCGGGTGGAAGCATTGACGATCACCGAACTGGCATCCACCTCTGCAAGAAAACGCCGGCTGCGGCTGTAATCCTGGGTCACAATCGCCTCGGTGTGGCCGGAGCCGTAACGGGCGATATGATCCATGGCTTCGTCCATATTTGCCACCACACGAATCGCCAGGATTGGGGCCAGGTACTCCTCGCTCCAATCGCTGTCGCCGGCTGCATTGATCTGAGGCAGTATCTCTCTGGTGCGCTCGCAACCGCGCAGCTCCACCCCTTTGAGCATATAGGCCTCGGCCAGGCGCGGCAGGATACCCTCGGCGATACCCTCGGCCACCAGTAAACTCTCCATGGCATTGCACACACCGTAGCGGTGGGTCTTGGCGTTTAGGGCAATTTCAAAAGCCATCTGCTCATCGGCTAGGTCGTCGATAAACACATGGCAGACACCGTGTAAGTGCTTAATTACCGGTACCGTGGCCTCGCGACTGACCCGCTCGATCAGACCGGTACCACCTCGGGGCACGACCACATCCACATAATCGGGCATAGTGATCAGGGCACCCACCGCGGCGCGATCGCTGGTGTCTACCACCTGCACTGCCGTTTGCGGCAACCCCGCCTCGCGCAGCCCCGCACTGATGCAGGCAGCGATAGCCTGATTGGAGTGCAGTGCTTCGCTGCCGCCACGCAAAATAGTCGCGTTGCCGGATTTCAAACAGAGGCTCGCCGCATCTATGGTCACATTGGGGCGGGACTCGTAAATAATACCCACCACGCCGAGGGGTACGCGCATCTTGCCCACCTGGATACCACTGGGGCGGTAACATAAATCCTCAATTTCCCCCACCGGATCGGGCAAATCCGCTACCTGTATCAACCCTTCGATCATCCCGTCGATACGCGCTTCATTGAGCTCCAGCCGATCGAGCAGGGCCGCATCCAGGCCGCGTTCACGACCCGCCTGCATATCCGTGGCGTTGGCCTCGGCCAATTGAATACGCTGGGCCTCCAGTTGTGCCGCAATTGCCCTGAGGGCGCGATTCTTGCCTTCGGTATCGGCGCGCGCCATCAAACGCGAGGCGGCGCGTGCAGCGCGGCCCATCTGTTCGAGTTTGTCGCGGGTGGATTGCAGATCAGTGGTAGTGGTTGTAGTCACTTGGCTCTCCGTGCGAAATCCGGTCGGCCGCGCAGTATACCCCAGTGACAAAGGGTTTAAACGGCATAAATAGGGGCTGAATACCCGGTGTAACTCCCGGATTCACTCCTTAGTCCAACGATCCAGGCTCTCGGCGATGTTGGCCAGGCGTGCCAGCGGGTCTTCCAGAGCCAATAAGTCCACCCGCGCCTTGTCCTCCAGAGGCAACAGCTGGGCCAGCTGCCAGGACAGGGCATCGGCAGAATCGACACTGTCGAATTTGAGAGAGAGATTTTTGGCGCGCTCTTTTAATTCTTCCAGCACGGTCAACAGACCGTCGCAATCGGCCGGTATCGGCCTGGGCGCATTGTCCGGTAACCACTCCACATCACCGAGTAAAAGGCCATCCTCGGCCCGCTCGGTGTGACTGATACGGAAACGCCGCCGCCCGACCACCTGAACATGCAGCAGCCCCCCCTCCCCCTGACTCCAGTCGACAATATGCACATAGACACCAAGAGGCCACACCGAAGCGCTGCCCACCTCACCACCCGAGCGAATCAGCACAGCGCCAAAGCCGCTATCTGTTTTCAGTGACTCACTCACCAGATGTAAATAGCGCTGCTCAAAAATACGCAGCGGCAGGGCAACCCCTGGATATAGAGGGACGCTCAAGGGGAAAAGAGGGATCTGTTGCAAGGTGTTTTCTCGCTGGTGGGTTTGCTCACTAAAGATAACATTGGCAACAGGCTCCGCAGATAGCCGCCGAGTCGTTTTAGCGCCAATCCTGAGGGAGCGGCAGAAATTCCTGCTCGTTCGCGATAATTGCCAGTGGCAAGCGCAGCCTCCAGCTATTAAGCTGCTGCGGTTTATCAAACCAATGGAGACTATTGATGCCCAAAGCAACAGCCCGCCACATCCTGGTCGAGAGTGAAGGCAAGTGCCAAGAACTGAAAGAGCAGATCGAAAATGGTGCAGATTTCAGTAAGGTCGCCGAGCAATTTTCCCAGTGCCCTTCCGGTCGCTCCGGCGGTGACCTGGGTGAATTCAGTAAAGGCATGATGGTGCCTGAATTCGACAAGGTCGTTTTTTCTGAAGAGCTGCACAAGGTGCACGGCCCGGTGAAAACCCAGTTTGGCTACCACCTGCTGGAAATCACCAGCCGCCAAGACTGATAGCTCAGAGGCTTTCAACCAACAGAAAGCCACCTCAATGCCGGACAGTACAGACTTTCTTTCACTGATCGGGCAAGAAAAATCCGGAATTCCCAGCGGGGATTCCGGATTTTTTTATGTAATTCAATCAGGCTGCAAATCCTACCTACCCTGTCGCCCAGCACTCTCTGAAGCCGATACCAACCTCCTCACTGCGAACTACAAATGCCCCTTAAAAAGAAAATGCCAGCCAGTTAAGCCTACTGACTGACATTGGGGATAGATCCGATTGCTTTATTTTCAAAAATTCACCGTGGTTATTTAGGCACCGGCGGCAGATTCGGGCATTTCGGCTTCGCCCTCAACCTCGGCTTTGGCTTTGGCTCCCAGGGGCTTAAACATCACCAGCAATAATGGCAACAGGGTGAGTGAGCCCAATAGCGCCGCAGACATCGCCAGCGCCGTCAGCAGACCAAAATAAATCGACGGTACAAACTTGGACAGGGCCAGGATCGAGAAGCCGGCGATAATCGTGATCGCCGTATAAAACATGGCGCGACCGATCGTCGCATGGCTGCGGTGCATGGTGGCCAGGTAGTTACCATCTTTGGCAAACTCAGCGCGGAAGCGATACAGGTAGTGGATCGCGTGGTCCACGCCGATACCGACGGTAATCGCGGCGATAGTGATGGTCATCATATCCAGTGGGATACCGGCGAGGCCCATACCCCCGAGCACCACACAGGCCGCCAGCATATTCGGCACCAGCGCAATGATGGCGATCGACAGGGAGCGGAACAGCACCAGGAACATCAACAGAATGCCCACAAACACCGCACCCAGAGTCAGAATCTGTGATTTGAACAGGCTCTGCAGCATATTGTTGTACAGTACCAGCAAGCCAGTCTGGTGAATATTTTCCGGCGCTATGCCCATTTCGCTGTGGGCGTAGTCGTAAATACGCTCAATCAACTCACTGCGGCGCAGGTTCGGGTCGGTTTCCATCACACGCAGAGTGATGCGTGCCTGGTTGTGCTCCACCGAGAGGTAGGGGTCCACCAGTACACCGCGGATTTCTGCCGGCAGGCTGGTATTGGCCACCGCCAGTTCGAAGTCGTTGAGCTGACCGCCTTTCAGATCGCGGGCCACCTTATACAGCGTGGCCAGGGACTGCACCTTGCCGATCTCCGGCTGCTCTTCCAGATAATCGTGCAATTGCTCCAGCGTGCTGAGGCCGGCCACGGTAAACCAGTAGCTCTGCTCTGGGGCCGCCTCTTCGCTGCCGAAGGGGTCCTCGGAGGCAAAGGGGTCCTCTTCCACCGCAAACGGATCTTCTTCCGCTTCCATCGCAAAAGGATCTTCCTCGCCCTCAAAGGCCGGCTCTTCTTGCTCGGGTTTATCGAGGATAATATCCAGAGTCACGGTGCCACCCAGGCGGCGGTCGATCACCAGCATGCCTTGATAAATCTCGGTGGAATCATCGAAGTAATCGATAAAACGGTTTTCCACCTTGAGCCGGGACATACCCACCACACTAACCACCGCAGCCAGTAGGGAAACCCCGAGTACCACAAACTTATGGCGCTCGGCAAAGCTGGAAAAACGCAGGGTAAACGCGTGGGAGTTATCCTCGCTCACCTTGCCCTGGCGCTTGGGCAGAATCATCAAAAAGCTGGGAATGATCAGGAAAGACAATATCAGGGCCAGAGTAACGCCCAGGGTCATCATCCAGCCGAAGTCGATCACCGGGCGTATACCGCTCACCACCAGTGAGGCAAAGGCAACAATCGTGGTCAGAGCCGTATACAGACAGGGCTTAGCCATAAAGCGCACGGTCTGCAGCACCAGTTCCTGACGCCCCCACTGGGGGTTTTGCGCAATATATTCGCGGTAGCGCACCGCAAGGTGGATAGTGATGGCCAGAGTGATAATCAGCAACAGTGCCACAAAGTTCGCAGAAATCACCGTCATACGCCAATCGAGCCAGCTGAACAGCCCCAGGATCATTACCGCGGTGGTGACACAGGTGAGCAGTGGCAGCATTACCCAGCGCGGCTGGCGGAAGATCAACAACAGGGTAAGGATAATGAAAGCGAGAATACCTACCCCGAACACCACCAGATCGCTTTTGATAAACGAGATCATATCCGCGGTGATCATGGTCACACCGCCGAGGAACAACTCCGCCTCGCCATCGTAACCGGCGAGAATGGCCCGCACCGTAGCCACTCGCTTGTGCGCCTCCTGCTCCTGAATAGTGCGGTGCTCCAGATAAATGGCACTCACCTCTTCAAGGCGCGCCGTTTCCTCCGCAGAAAGCCCCTCGCTATTGCGCTTGCGGCGCAGGGCATCGCGCTCGCGCACCAGTTCAATACCGCGACTATCCAACTTGAGGTTGGCGAGCAACGCGGTGGTCTGGCCATCGGGGCTCAGGATCAATTCGCGGTAGATAGGGCTGGAGAGAAACTCCTGGCGGGCCAGGTCCCGATCGGTATCCGACTGCGACAGAGTGCGAATCTCGTCGGTAATATCGGTCAGGGACAGTTTGGGGCTGTACAGCAGCGGTACATCGAGAATGGTCTGCACACTGGAAACGCCATCCACCCCGGCGAGCTCGTCGCGCAGCTTGCTCAGGGTTTGCAGAGATCTATCGCTAAACAGGTCGCCGTCTTTATAGCGGTAGGTAACTACCAGGAAATCCCCACTGGCGTAACGCTCGGCAATCTCACGGAAGTAATCTAGGGATTTGTCCGCTTCCAAGGTGAGGGAATCGGCCGAGGCGTCGATCTTGAAGCGGGGCAAGCCCAGTGCCGCCAGCAGTGTGAGCAGGCCGATCACCACCAATACAGCCACAGGCCGCTTGGTCACCAGGTATTCGTAACAATTCTTGAAAGCTGACAGCATAAGTTTCCGCTTCTATCCAATAAATCAGTGGGCCGCGATGCGGCGCATATTTTGATCGCCCCGACGGTGCTGGTGCAAATACAAAATTTGCGTTTACACGGCGCTATTGGAAATATTTTCAGGGAGTATCGATATGTCCCAGGTCGCGCTCGGGAAACAGCAGGTCCCGCACGCGCCGCTTCAGTTCCTTTGCTCCGGGAAAACCGCCATCGCGTTTGCGTTCCCAGATCAAATTTTCACCAATGTGGATTTCGAATACTCCTCCAGTTCCGGGTTGTAATGCAACCTCCTGGAGGTCATCGGCAAAGGTATAAAGCAACTCCTGGGCCATCCAGGTAGCCCGCAACATCCAGTTGCACTGCACACAATAATGAATAGTTATACTCGGCTTCACGGTATTCGCCCCCTCAGAGGTCTACGCACCCCAGGCGGGCAGTAACTTCTGTTCCACGCCCAACTGGTCGAGCATTCTCGCCACCACAAAATCCACAATATCCTCAACCGTGCGCGGCTTCTGATAAAAGCCGGGGCTGGCCGGCAGGATCATCGCGCCCATACGGGTAAGTTTGAGCATATTTTCCAGATGGATTTCTGAATAGGGCGCTTCGCGCGGAACCAAAATCAGCTGGCGGCGCTCTTTCAGGGCAACATCCGCAGCGCGTTCGATCAAGTTATTCGAGGCCCCACAGGCGACCGCCGAGAGCGTGCCGCCGCTGGCCGGACAGATCACCATACTGGCCGGGGCGCCTGTGCCGGAGGCCACCGGGGAAAACCAATCGCGCTTGCCAAAAAGGGTTAACTGACCCTCTTTTGCCGCGAATCGATCGGCGAGAAAAGCCTGCAGGGTTTCATCATCCCCCTCGGGCAAGAGCAGATCAGTCTCGGTATTGATAACCACCTGTGCCGCATCGGACATTAACAGCCACACACGCACATTAGAGGCGAGCAGGCACTGCAGCAGGCGCAGGCCGTATTGGGCCCCGGAGGCCCCGGTCATCGCCAGGGTGACGGTTTGATCGAAAGTGGGCGGCAAGGTTGATCCCTCAGTTGTGCAACCACAGCCATCGGCTGTGGTCACCGATGTTGATTAAGTTGGGCGGTTGTATTTTTGTTCCAGGGCCCCCATCAGGCGCTGGTGAATACCGCCAAATCCGCCGTTACTCATCACCACCAGGTGACTGCCCTCACCGGCGAGCTGTAGGGCCGATTCCACCCCAGCTTCAATGGTGTCAAAAATCTTTGCGGGTACCGGGGAGTGATGGGTAACCTCTTCCAGAGACCAATTCATACCCTGGGGCTGATACCAAAGCACCATATCGGCACCGCTGCAGGCATTCGCCAATTGATTCTGGTGTACGCCCATACGCATAGTGTTGGAGCGCGGTTCGATCAGGGCGATGATTTTGTCCTCGCCCACTTTGGCTCTAAGCCCACTGAGAGTGGATTCGATTGCCGTGGGGTGGTGGGCAAAGTCATCGTATACGCGAATACCGGCCACTTCACCGAGGCACTCCATACGGCGCTTCACCCCCTCGAATCGGCCCAGCGCGGCGGCGCTCAGCGCCGGTACCACACCCACATGCCGGGCCGCTGCCATGGCCGCGAGGCCATTGCGCACATTGTGCATACCGGTGAGATCCCACTCCACACGCGCCACCTCGGCCCCTTCCAACTGTACGGAGAAGCTACTGCCATCCGCAGCGATATCCACCGCGCGCCAGTCTCCGGCGCCGATATCTTGCTGGTCTTCGCTAGCGAAGCGCTGCACTTCACTCCAGCAGCCCTGCTCCAGTACCTGTTCAATATTTTCCTCTGCAGCGGCAACAATCAGACCATTTGCCGGTACGGTACGCACCAGATGATGGAATTGCCGCTGGATTGCCGCCAGATCATCGAAGATATCCGCGTGATCGAATTCCAGGTTGTTGATAATCACCGTGCGCGGACGGTAGTGCACAAACTTGGAGCGCTTATCGAAAAAGGCGGTGTCGTATTCGTCCGCCTCCACAATAAAGAAGGGAGACTCCCCCAGTCGTGCCGACACCCCGAAATTCCCCGGTACGCCACCGATCAGGAAGCCCGGTCGCATATCCGCCACTTCCAGAATCCAGGCCAGCATACTGGCCGTGGTGGTTTTGCCGTGGGTGCCAGACACCGCCAACACCCAGCGCCCGCCGAGAAAGTGGTCGCACAGCCACTGGGCACCAGAGGTATAGGGCAGCCCCTGTTCCAGCACCGCTTCCACGGCGGGATTACCGCGAGACATGGCATTGCCGACAATGACCAGATCCGGCGCCGGCTGCAGTTGGCCGGGGTCATAGCCCTCGGTGATCTGGATACCCGCCTGCTGTAATTGAGTGCTCATGGGCGGATAGATATTGGCGTCGCTGCCGGTGACCCGGTGTCCTTCGGCCACAGCCAACTGGGCTAGGCTGCCCATAAAGGTGCCGCAAATACCTAAAATGTGGATATGCATGGCGGAAATCTGTACTCCTCGAGGTTGCGGCGCAAGCTTAACATGGCGAAACCGGGCAGTAATTGCCAAATACCCCGTTTGCCATGCAATTTATTCGCTATTCCATTAGACTCCGCCCCCGCACAGATCGGCCTCACCCCCAGTAGGGTGGTAGGAGTTTTCCAGCAGTGGCCGACACCCGATACGAGCTCCCGGAGTTCCCCACAGGTACCAACCTAAGAGTGCCTGATGAACCGCCGGATCGGGTCACCTCCCAAGATTTCTATGAAAACAGGATAACCATGTCGAAGAAGAACGCCTTTTACGCGCAGTCCGGTGGTGTGACTGCCGTAATCAATGCCTCCGCCTGCGGCGTAATTGAAGCTGCCCGTGAGAACCAGGACAAAATCGGTAAAGTCTACGCGGGACTCAACGGCATCCTCGGCGCACTGCGCGAGGAACTGATCGACGTGAGCCAGGAGAGCCTGGAAGATATCGCCGCACTGCGCCACACCCCCTCCGGCGCCTTCGGTTCCTGCCGTTACAAGTTAAAGAGCCTGGAAGAGAACCGCGCCGAGTACGAACGTCTGATCGAAGTGTTCAAGGCCCACGACATCGGCTACTTCTTCTATAACGGTGGCGGTGACTCCGCCGACACCTGCCTAAAAATATCCCAGCTGTCCGAGACCATGGGCTACCCCATCCAGGCCATCCACATCCCCAAGACTGTGGATAACGACCTGCCGTTGACCGATAACTGCCCCGGATTCGGCTCCGTAGCCAAATACGTCGCGGTTTCCACTAAGGAAGCCGCCATGGACGTGGCCTCCATGTGCGCCACCTCGACCAAAGTCTTTATTCTGGAAGTCATGGGCCGCCACGCCGGCTGGATTGCCGCTGCCGGCGCCCTGGCCCAAGAAGAAGAAGGCGATGCGCCACACATTATCCTGTTCCCGGAAGTGGCCTTCGACAAAGAAAAGTTCCTGGCCAAAGTACAGAAGACCGTGGACGAGAAAGGCTACTGTGTGATTGTCGCCTCCGAAGGCGCCCAGTACGAAGACGGCACCTTCCTCGCCGACGCCGGCACCACTGATGCCTTCGGCCACAAACAGCTGGGCGGCGTAGCGCCGACCCTCGCAAATTTAATCAAGAGCGAGCTGGGCTTAAAATACCACTGGGCACTGGCCGACTACCTGCAGCGCGCCGCCCGCCATATCGCCTCCGCCACCGACGTAGAGCAGGCCTACGCCGTGGGCCGTGCCGCCGTGGAAATGGCGGCAGCCGGCAAAAACGCGATTATGCCGGCCATTATTCGCGCAGAGGGTGAAGAGTACAGCTGGTCTATCGCCGAAGCGCCGCTGTCTGAAGTGGCCAACGTGGAAAAATTTATGCCGAAAGACTATATCAGCGAAGACGGTTTCGGCATTACCGCAGCCGGTCGCGAGTATCTGTTGCCACTGATTCAGGGTGAGGACTACCCTCCCTATAAAAACGGCGTACCCCAGTATGCCAAACTGAAAAAGCAGCTGATTGAAAAGAAGCTGGATACTGAATTTAAAGGCTAAGAAAAAATCTTTACCCTGAATCAAAAAAGCCCCCGAATAAAATCGGGGGCTTTTTTTTGCGCTTACTTTATGAATACCAACATCATAAGCCTTTCAAGGTTTCATACCGATCCAAATAATACAACAATCCCCTTCCCAGCCTTACTCTTAACTCCAAACTGACCTCTTGGCCGTACTTCCAAAACTCACCCAAAAAAGAACAATTCAGCAATACACCGACCCAACAAATAAAAACAAATCACCCCAGGTGTACCAATTAACAAAGTGAGGCAAAAGTATAAAACCTTTATAAACGGATGCCATTCATAACCACTCACCCAAAACACAGCTTTCAAAGCCGAAAACATCAACAACCAAAAGTCAATCAACAAAAAATAAAAATATTGATTTTGAAAACCCCATCAGAAAAATCCAATCACTATCGTGATGAGCAATTGAATTGCGGAAGGAACTATTTGCATAATCAAACGCCAAAGTTCACAACCATTAAAAATCATGCTCAGTAAAACCATTCAGCTCACTTTTATCACCCTGCTGCTCTCCGCTTGTAGCGGTGGCGGATCAGGTAGCAGCAATAACGACACTACCGCTGAAGAAACCCCACCGGTAGCGGACGCGCCCTCAACGGGTGGCGATACTCCGCCAGAAACAACCGATCCATCAACAGGAGATGATACTCCGCCGGAAACAGGAGATCCCTCAACTGGAGATGACACCCCGGCCACACCTGCGCAGGCAAAAGATCTCACTTTAAGTTTTGAAGCAATTAAAATTTTTCGCTTCGACTGGACCGATGCAGAAGGGGCCAGCCACTACCACCTGCTGGAAAATCCCGACGGCGTCTCTGGTTTTAGCCCGGTTGCAGAAAATATTCCCCAGGGCACTGAAACCCAAGCATTAGAGATAGAAGCTGCGTTGTATAACCGCACCAATGCACAATATATGCTGCAAACTTGCACTATCGAAGAATCCGAGGAACAGTGCATTGATTCAGAAATACTCTCTGTTAACGATACTCTGGCTGACAGCATTGGCTACCTCAAGGCGAGTAATACCGATACCGAGGATCTATTTGGCGGAGTGATAAGCCTTAGTGCCGATGGCCAGACCCTGGCTGTGGGCGCTGATAATGAAGATAGCAATACCACCGGTATTGATGGCGATGAAAACAATAATGATGCAACTAATTCCGGGGCAGTTTACATCTTTGCCCGCAATCAAAACCGCTGGCAACAGCAGGCCTATCTCAAGGCTAGCAACACAGGTTTTGATGATCGTTTTGGCCGGGCCCTTAGCCTCAGTGCTGATGGCCATACCCTCGCAGTAGGAGCAGCCCAGGAACGCAGTAAAGCCACTGGTATTAATGGTGATCAGAGCGACAACAACGCTAAATGGTCCGGCGCAGTCTACATTTTTACCCGCAATGAAAATACCTGGCAGCAACAGACTTACCTAAAGGCCAGTAATACCGATGCAGACGACACCTTTGGCAACTCGTTAAGCCTAAGTGCCGACGGCCAGAGCTTAGCTGTGGGAGCTCCCCTAGAATCGAGCGCAGCCACTGGTATCAATGGTGATCAACAAGATAATGAAATATCGGGAACCGGGGCCGTTTATATCTTTGATCGCGATGAAGACAGCTGGCAACAGCAAGCCTATATCAAAGCTAATACTACGGATTCCTATGACCATTTTGGTATCTCGGTCAGCCTTAGTGGCGATGGACGGACCCTGGCGGCAGGAGCTTCGAATGAAAGCAGCAGTGCCACCGGAATCAATGGCGATGAAAACGATGATAGCGCTTCAGGTTCTGGAGCTGCTTATGTCTTTACACGCAGTGGAGATAGCTGGCAACAGCAGGCTTACATTAAAGCCAGCAATACCGATAAAGGAGATGGATTTGGTGGAGCACTCAGCCTAAGTGCCGATGGTCTGACTCTCGCGGTAGGTGCTAGAAGAGAAAAGAGTAGCGCTACCGGCATTAATAGCGATGAGAGCGATAATAGTCTTAATGCATCCGGAGCCGTATATATCTTTGCCCGCACTGAAGATAGCTGGCAACAGCAAGCCTACATTAAGGCCAGTAATACAGATGAATATGACAGTTTTGGCAACTCAATGAGTTTAAGTGCCGATGGCCAAATCCTTGCGGTAGAGGCTCCATACGAAAATAGTCGTGCTATCGGCATCGGCGGTGACCAGCTGGATAATTCCGCAGATAACAGTGGAGCCGTGTATATCTTTGTTCGTAGTGAAAATAACTGGCAGCAGAAAGCCTATTTAAAAGCCAGCAATGCAAGTCGAGCAGACCTTTTTGGTCACTCAATCAGTCTCAGTGCCGATGGCCAGACTCTCGCTGTAGGGGCTCGGAAGGAAGATAGTAACGCCACCGGTATCGGGGGTAATCAACAGGATGACTCCGTATTAGATAGCGGGGCGGTGTATATCTACTAACGCCTTACCGCCTGAGAAACTGAATTCTAGGCCTGAAGCCCTCGGATAAAACCGGGGGCTTATATATATCTACTTCTTTCGTATCAATACCCAAAACCCAATTCTAGATTCCATAACTGCTTAACCGAAGAACCCGACATAAAACCATTCAGTTCGTCTTACTTGCTCTGCTAGTCTCCGCCTGTAGCGGCGGCGGATCGGATAGTAGTGATAACGACAGTGCCACAGAAGAAAATCCGCCAGTGGCCGATGCTCCACCAGAAACAGAGAATCCCTCAACTGAAGATGACACCCCGGCCAAACCAGGGCAGGCAAAAGATCTCACTTTAAGCTTTGAGGCGGTTAAGATTTTTCGCTTCAACTGGACCGATACAGAGGGGGCCAGCCATTACCACCTGCTGGAAAATACCGATGGCGTCTCCGGTTTTAGCCCGGTTGCAGAAAATATTTCCCAGGGCAGTGAAACCCTGGCATTAGAAATAGAGGCAGCGTTATATGACCGCACTAATGCACAATATATGCTGCAAGCCTGCATTGGCGAAGGGGCGCAAGAGCAATGCAGTGATTCAGGGATACTCTCTGTAAGCGATGCCTTGGTAGACAGTATTGGCCACCTCAAACCAACTATTAACCCGGCGATCCTATAGTTCTATATAATATCCAAATGGATATTATTGATGCAAGAAAATTACCCGCTTCCGC
>NZ_CANMKV010000020.1 GCF_947498635.1 uncultured Microbulbifer sp.
TGGAAGCTTACTAGCCTACAGCCAGCTGGCCTCTCTCGCTATTGCCAAGTGTGTCGGTTGTTATGGGAATCTAGGATTTTATTTCAGCATCTAAACTCATTCTGGCATTTCCTGCATTGACCCTACGCAGTGCCATCTTAGGAAATTTTCTCTCGAGATAAACGCCGGGGCCTCAGGCTGGTTATGAGTGCTGCTTGGTTTTTCCGTATCGAACTGAATTTCTGGGCATTGATTAACCAGCTACCAATGGGCTTTGATCCAAGGATGCTAATCGGACCTTTTATATCCTTGCTAACTTTTGCTATATTTCTAATTCCTCTGACTTTCTTAGCATTTTACTTTTGATAAAAGAAGGTAGTCATCGATATAGCAAGAATACAATATTTGTAAGCCTTTGATTGATCACCGAAATCACCATCACAGGATCGTTTGCAGCAATCTTGTATATAGGGCCACCTAGACAGCTTCCATTTAGATAGAAACACAATAAATTGATTGAAATCAGGGCTACAAGCGCATTTATCGAGCGCCAATTTAGCCCGGATCATTGAGCGAACTTTTGATAAAGAACTATGAGCCAATAATACTCATTGCTCCCCCATAAGAGAGAAACTTGCCAATGGCAAACATGCTCACCTTTGAGAAAAAATAAGACTTTTTGATTTTATTGTATAAGAATATCGACGATAAGAAGTATCGCGTAACGAGGGAAAATAAGAGACTCTAACAACCTACTTATTCAACCAGTCATCCAAAGCAGCCAGTATCTGATGCCGATAGGGCTGGGTTTCATTGATCATCTGGTGACGGGCACCGCGAATCAAAACTCTATGACAGTGCGGAAAGCGGTCGCGGATAGCCCGCATGTCGTAACGCCAATCGACCGTACCATCACCAGTACCTTGCACCACCAATATTTTTCGGGGATTGCGCGCGGTCTTGGGAAAGGTCTTGATCCAGTCCACCATAGCACCGAGCCAGCACATGGAAATCACCCTGGACTGCAGAGGATCACGTAGGGCCTGCCGCCGGGAAAACTCGGCATCGTGCGTATTGATGGTGAATTCGCGACTGGGTTCGCTAATAAACAGGCGCCCCAGATAATACTTCCACTTAACCAGATGCCAGTTGGCCGGGCGCACCAATGGAGCCAGTAGAAAAACCTTATCCAGTGGTTGCCGGCGACTGAACTGCAGGTGCGCCAGTAAAGCTGCGCCACCAGTGCTCTGTCCCAAGGCGTGCCAGGGCTTGGGTAACTTGCCTTCAGCTACAGACAAAAGCCGGTCAAATACCTGGCGGTATTGCAGGAAAGTCTGGATGGCGACCCGCTCTCCACTGGAAAGGCCATGGCCGGGGAAGTCAAAAATCACCACATTGAGATTGCGCTCTAGCCCAAAGCGGATCGCCGGGCCATAAATACCGGTATGATCGAAATAGCCGTGACAAATAAACAAGGTGCCGCGGGGGTTTTCCACTAACCAATATTGAGATACCAGCTCAAAGCCCGCTGCATTAAAAGTGCCGACCCCGGTTTTATAGGAAAGGGGGAAGTGCAAGTCGTAAAAATTTCGATAATCTTGCATCTCGGTCAACAGCGGTGCCGCATCGTTGGAAAAGTCGAGTTGCGGCAATTTCTGGCGCAGGGCCGAGTAGTCCGGGCGCTGAATCACCGGGCTGTTTTCGTAGCTGCTAATGTCTTGCAAAGTTTCCATTGAACCAATGGTACTGCATTTTTGCCAAGGGGGAAGGGACAGGGTGAGGCAAAGGTACTTTAAACTACAAAAAGGCGGGCCCCAGGCCCGCCTTTCATACGGCTAAAAGACAGTAACCACTTACTTAATTTGCGGCTCCAGCTCTCCCGCAGCATACCGCTGACTCATAGCGTCAAGGCTAAGAGGACGAATCTTGCTCGCCTGACCCGCAGTACCAAAGGCTTCATAGCGCGCTACACAGATATCCTTCATTGCCATCTGGGCGGCTTTATAAAACTTGCGCGGATCGAATTCGGACGGATTCTCGGCCAGGAAGCGACGGGTTGCACCGGTTGAGGCGAGGCGCAGATCGGTATCGATATTGACCTTGCGCACACCGTATTTGATGCCTTCACAAATTTGCTCTACCGGTACACCGTAAGTTTCGGGGATTTCACCACCGAACTCATTGATTACCGCCAACCACTCCTGCGGTACGGAGGAGGAACCGTGCATCACCAGGTGGGTGCCTGGGATACGAGCGTGAATCTCCTTGATGCGATCAATAGCGAGAATATCACCGGTTGGTGGGCGGGTGAATTTGTAAGCACCGTGGCTGGTACCACAGGCGATTGCCAGAGCATCCACTTTGGTTTTTTGTACGAAGTCCGCAGCTTCTTCCGGATCGGTCAGTAGCTGATCATGGGACAGCTTACCTTCGGCGCCAACACCGTCTTCTTCTCCGGCCATACCGGTTTCCAGGGAACCCAGACAGCCCAGCTCACCCTCAACGGAGACACCACAGGCGTGGGCCATGTCCACTGCGCGCTGGGTAACCTCGACGTTGTACTCGTAGGAAGCCGGCGTCTTGCCGTCATCTTTCAAGGAACCGTCCATCATTACCGAACTGAAACCCAGCTGGATTGAGCGCTGGCACACGGCGGGGCTGGTACCGTGGTCCTGGTGCATCACCACCGGAATCTCCGGAAACTCCTCGATTGCGGCGAGGATCAGGTGGCGCAGAAAAGGCGCACCGGCGTATTTACGCGCACCGGCGGAAGCCTGCACGATTACTGGCGAGTCGGTCTCTTTGGCCGCCTCCATAATCGCGCGCATCTGCTCCAGGTTGTTCACGTTAAATGCCGGCACACCGTAGCCATACTCGGCGGCGTGGTCCAGCAATTGGCGCAGGCTGATAAGAGCCATAATAAATTCCTTTCTCGTCTACTCGTCGTATTTGTATTTTTTGCTTTTATCACTCTCCGCGGTTAGCGGAGAGCATTATTCGATATTTAATCGTCGGCGCGGGACTCAAGAATCGCAACGGCCGGTAGTTTCTTGCCCTCAACATATTCCAGGAAGGCGCCGCCGCCAGTGGAAATATAGGACACCTTATCGGCGATGCCATATTTATCCACAGCGGCAAGGGTGTCACCGCCACCGGCGATGGAGAAAGCATCGCTGCCGGCGATGGCCTTGGACAGATGCTCAGTGCCCGCACCAAACTGGTCGAACTCGAACACCCCCACCGGGCCATTCCAGATAATGGTTTTGGCGCCTTTCAGAATTTCTGCCAATTTCTCGGAAGATTGAGGGCCGATATCAAAAATCATATCGTCTTCGGTCACCGCATCAGCCGACTTGGTTTCGGCTGCAGCGGTCTCGCTGAATTCCTTACCCGTCACCACATCAACAGGTACCGGAATATCGCACTTCTGCATCAGGCTCTTGGCGGTGTCGAGCAAATCGTGCTCACACAGGGACTTACCCACCGGTTTGCCGCTGGCGGCGAGGAAAGTATTGGCAATACCGCCGCCCACGATCAACTGATCCACTTTGTCTGCCAGGCTCTCAAGAACGGTGAGCTTGGTGGAAACCTTGGAGCCGCCGACAATCGCAACCAGTGGGCGCGCCGGCTCTGCCAGAGCTTTTTTCAAGGCATCCAGCTCGGTGGCAAGCAGGGGGCCGGCGCAAGCCAGCGGTGCGAACTTGGCCACACCGTGCGTAGAGGCCTGGGCCCGGTGGGCGGTACCGAAGGCATCCATCACGAACACATCGCACAGTGCCGCATAGGCCTTCGCCAGGTCTTCGCTATCTTTCTTCTCGCCCTCATTGAAACGCACGTTTTCAAGCAGAGCTACCGCGCCATCCGCAAGCGCTACCCCATCGCGCCACTCCCTGATCAGAGCCACTTCGCGACCGAGCAGTTGCCCCAGGTGGGCCGCTACGGGAGCCAGGGAGAATTCCTCGGCATATTCACCTTCGGTGGGGCGCCCCAGGTGGGACATCAATAGCACTTTCGCACCTGCATCAATGGCGGCCTGGATAGTGGGAAGTGCCGCACGGATACGGGCGTCAGAGGTTACCCGGCCGTCTTTTACCGGTACATTCAGGTCCTCGCGAATTAGTAGGCGCTTACCCGCAAGCTCCAGATCTGTCATCAATTTGACCGCCATTCACCAATCCTCTTCTACTTCGATTAACTGAAAATATGGGCGCGGAGTATATCAACTGCGCTGCACTGCTGCCGACAGGAAACAAGGAAAAACTTGGCAGACTCAGCGATAAAAACTGAGAAAGCTGGGCGTTCAGATCGCTGTAGTTCATCGAGTACGGCCGCGGACACCAAATGCCAACTTCAACCCCTACTACCCGCATAAACCGACGGCATGCTGTGCAGCATCGTTATCCAGTCGGGCCTTAGAGACTTATGTGCCACTTGGTTATTCCCCCTCGAGCGTGACTGCTTGGTGAGCAACAGCCCGGCCACACCCTCTCCTTGTATAACTCATTGATACAAAAGTTCTTTTCGCATAAATACCACACCGCTAGAATCGCGGCCCCTTCCCCAAAAGCACAACTCGACAAGACCGGAAAAGTGCCACGGCACCGACGGATTGACTAAGGAGGTCTCTTACGTATGGAACCATCGGATAGCGATATTGTTTTTCAAAGTTACGGGCGCTGCTGTAACAGCGAGGATTTTTTTAAGGATTTTTACGATCGGTTTATGGGTAGCTCCGCTGATATCCGCGAACTGTTCGCCAATACGGATATGAAAGCCCAGCGCCACCTACTGCGCAATGGCATTATGCAACTGGTGCTTTACGCCCGCGGTATGTCCGATACCAAACTACGCGCTCTGGGCAAGAGCCACGACCGCACGGGCTACAATATCCGACCGGAGTGGTACCGCCTGTGGCTGGATGCCCTGATGGCCACTCTGCGACAGCACGACAGCCAATTTTCCCCGGAAGTCGAGGCCGCCTGGAACCGTGCCATTACCCCCGGCATTGATATCATTCGTCAGGCCTACTGAGCATCCTGCCAAACATTAGAGGGAGCCTGACGCGCACAAACCCATGTGTTTGCCATGTGCTCCTTCAATCTATATAAAACCTTTTCAGTACAGCCAAATTAAACCTATGAGATATAACTTGGAATTATGGTCCCAGGTAATGCTCGAAAAGGAATGGCAACTCGCAAAAGGCGAATGTCTTTACGGACATTCATAACGGGCAGTTCACATTGCTGGTTCTCTCTGGATAGAGCCTGATCGAACGCCAGAACTATGGATTAATTGACAAGGACCTCCTATGAAACCAGTACGAAAGTACAGCTTGCTTCTAGCACTGTCTCTGGCGATATCCGCCTGCGGTGAAGCGCCGTTAGATCGAAAACGCTCACAAAATGAAACCGATTCCACTTTAATCTCAACGGCCAATACCAAAGCCCCACTTTCTATTGATTACGAAAAGTTCACTTTGCCAAATGGTCTTCGCGTTATCGTTCATGAGGATCACAAGGCCCCGATTGTTTCTGTCGGTGTTTGGTATCACGTGGGCTCCAAAGATGAAAAGCCAGGGCGCACCGGCTTTGCCCATTTATTTGAGCACTTGATGTTTAACGGATCGGAAAATTACAACGACGAATATTTCAAACCTTTTGAGCGAGCTGGTGCAACCGGAATGAATGGCACCACTTGGCTGGACCGCACAAACTATTTCGAAACCGTACCAAAAAACGCCCTCGATATGGCCCTGTGGATGGAATCCGATCGAATGGGGCACTTGCTCGGAGTTATCACCCGGGAAAAACTCGATGTGCAACGCGGCGTTGTACAAAACGAAAAACGCCAGGGACAAAATCAGCCCTACGGCAAGGTCTGGGAGCGCATGCAAAAAGCGATATTTCCCGCAGGCCACCCCTACTCCTGGACCACTATAGGGTCTATGGAAGACCTCAATGCCGCAACTATTGAGGACGTGCATGAATGGTTTAAACAGTACTATGGCGCCGCCAATACCGTGCTGGTACTGGCTGGTGATATCGATGTAGAAACTGCCAAAGATAAGGTAAACCATTACTTTGGAGACATCCCCGCCGGGCCACCCTTAATCAAGAAAAAAGCCTGGATTGCCAAGCGGGAGCAATCCACCCGCGAACAGATGTTTGACCGTGTTGCCCAACCCCGCCTTTATAAAGTCTGGAATACCCCCAACCTTGCCCACAAAGATGCCAAAGCGATTGCTCTGGCTGCCTCAATACTCGGCGATGGCAAGAATTCACGCCTCTATGAGCGCCTTGTTTATAGGGATCAAATAGCCACCAACGTCAGCGTTGGGCTGCATGAGTTCGAACTCTCCTCCATATTCCCCATTACTGCCGACGCCAAGCCGGGAGTGAAACTTGCCGAGGTTGAAGCAGCAATTAAAGAGGAATTACAACGCTTCCTCAAAGAGGGCCCTTCTGCGGATGAATTAGCCCGCGTTAATATGAATGAATACGCTGCTCTCGTGCGCAACCTTGAGCAGGTGGGCGGCTGGAGCGGCAAAGGGGTCCTACTCGCCCGCGGTGAGCTCTACCTGAATAACCCCAATGCCTATTTGGATGCCTTGGGTGATAAGCAAAAAATCACCGCCGAGCAAGTGCGAGCGGCTGCACGGAAATGGCTATCCAGCGGTGATTACAACCTCGAGGTGCTCCCCTTCCCCGAATACAGCGTCGCGAAAAGTGGAGCTGACCGCTCCAAACTCCCTGAAACAGGCACTTTCCCTAGCGTGCCTTTCCCCAAGCTACAAACCACAAAGCTATCCAATGGACTGAGAGTGGTGCTGGCGGAACGCCACGCGGTTCCGATTGTGGATATTCAGCTACAGTTTGATGCCGGTTATGCGGCCGACCAGGGTAACAAACTGGGCACCTCCAGCTACGCCATGTCCATGCTTAAAGAGGGCACGAATAAATGGGATGCGCTGGAGATTAGCGCTAGAGAGGAAATGCTGGGAGCGCGTATCAGCGCAAGTGCGGATATCGATACCTCTACGGTTAGCCTCAATACACTAAAAAACAATCTCGACGATTCCGTAGCGCTATTCGCCGACATCGTTATGCACCCAGCCTTTTCTGAGGATGAAATAGAGCGCAAGCGAACGCGCTGGATCGCAGATATTCAGCAAGAAAAAACCCGCCCAGTGCAAATGGCGCTGCGCAGCTTGCCCCCACTGCTCTATGGTGAGGGCCACGCTTACAGCGTGCCATTCACCGGGTCCGGGACCGAAGCCTCGATACAATCCCTCAACCGCGATGATCTCGTGGGTTACCACCAAACTTGGCTGCGCCCTGACAATGCCACTCTGATTGCCGTCGGTGACATCACCTTGGAAGCGTTAACACAAAAACTGGAAAAGCACTTTGCCGACTGGGCAGCACCTGAGCATCCACTTCTCCAGAAAAAACTCACCGAGGTAGCCCACCCCCAGCAAGCCAATATCTACCTGATCGATAAACCCGGAGCCGAACAAAGTATCATTATTGGCGGACTGCTCGCGCCCTCAGAGAAAATCGTCGAGCGCGATGCGCTGCATATGATGAATGATATCTTCGGCGGAACTTTTACCGCGCGCCTCAATATGAACCTACGCGAAGATAAACACTGGGCTTATGGCGCCTATTCCTTTATGACGGGCGCCAAGGGGCAGCAACCGTTGATGATTTATGCCCCAGTACAGACCGACAAAACCAGTGAATCCCTGGTCGAGCTATACACCGAGTTACGCGCCTATATCAGTACCAAACCTGCGCAGGAAAGTGAGCTGCAAAAAATCAAAGAGAAACGAATTAATGAATTACCAGGCAGTTTCGAAACGATTAAAGCGGTATCCAGCGCAATCTCAGGCATGATTACTTACGACCGCCCTCTGGACTACATGGATAGCTATGCAAATACAATCCACAATATAGACCTACCCACCATTCACAAAATGGCCCTAAATACGATAAAACCCGAACAATTTACCTGGGTAATTGTGGGCGACAAACGAAAAATTGAGGCGGGAATTAGCGCACTTAATATTGGCCCAATCATTGAACTCAACCACGCTGGGCAGCCCATCGAAAAAGCAAGCATTAATTAAACACTATTAAACAAACCCAGGCGTTTCACCAAACGTCTGGGGTTTGTCAAATACCCAATAGATTATCCCCAAGTAAGACTTTATATATTTTCCCTTCTAAATTGAACGCCCGCCATACAGAAACGATTGCGCGCCACAATCTCTCAATGAAAAAACCGCCAATTTTTTATAAAGATGTAATTCTGTAATTTCTTAAATAAAAACAGTGTTTTTTATTTCTCTAAAACTAAAACATTGTTATTTTCCCCAACGGGGAGGGGCGGGATTTACTTCCTGAAGGGATTTTATCCTCCTCAAAAAAATAAAATAACATCTGTTAAGGAGTAACTTATGAAAAAGGTCCTTTCAATCTTTGCCAGCAGCGCCCTGGCTTTTAGCCTTGCAGCCACGGCCACTGCCGAAGACAAACGCTATATTGTCACCTTTAAGGAAGGCAAGGGGGAGATGGTCGGATCTCTGCTGCAACAAAATGGAGGGCGCAAAGCCCTTGAAATTCGCAACCACAATGCCATGGCCGCCCACCTGCCGGCAAAGGCGCTAATGGCAATGCGCAGGAATCCAAATGTTGCTTTTATCGAAGAAGATTTGAAACGCTACCCCCTATCCCAGGAAATGCCGTACGGTATTCCCATGGTACAAGCAGACCAACTCAGTGACCTTCAGGCAGGTAACCGCACCGTATGTATTATTGACTCCGGTTACGATTTGGCCCACGAGGACCTCTCCGGTAATGCGGTTACCGGTAGTAGCGATCCCGATGGTGCCGGTAACTGGTACGAGGATCAAAATGGTCACGGCACCCATGTGGCCGGCACCATCGCCGCAATGAATAACGACGCAGGTGTTGTAGGGGTAATGCCCAGCAGTAATATTAACCTGCATATCGTCAAAGTCTTTGGCGCTGATGGCTGGGCTTATTCCTCTTCGCTAATCGCCGCTGCGGAAGAGTGTGCGGCCAATGGCGCCAATGTAATCAATATGAGCCTGGGGGGCGATCGGGCCAACTTCTTCGAGAGACGCGGCTTCGACAATCTCAATCAACGCGGCATTCTCTCAATTGCCGCAGCGGGTAACGATGGTAATACTCGCCATAATTACCCCGCCTCTTACAATTCCGTTGTCTCCGTAGCCGCCATCGACAGCGACAAAAAAGTCGCTGGCTTCTCTCAAAAAACAAATCAAGTTGAGCTGGCCGGACCAGGGGTTCAGGTACTCTCCTCCATTCCTACTGGCAGTGGCCAGGCTGCTACCTTAGAAGTAGCCGGCGCTGAGGTCGAAGCGGCGGCCATAACAGGTACTCCCATCGCAGCGATCAGTGGAGCGCTGGAGAACTGTGACACCGCCGAATCTGCATGCGTGAGCGCGGCCGGTAAAATCTGCCTAATTCAACGCGGGAACATCAGCTTTGCGGAAAAAGTGCTGAACTGTGAGGCCGGGGGCGGCATTGGCGCGATTATCTACAACAACGAACCCGGACTACTGTTCGGTACTCACGGAAGTGTGGCAACACATATTCCCTCCGTAGGCATCTCCGATACCGATGGCAATGCCCTACTGTCGCAACTGGGCGCCAGTGCCACCATTGAGACAGAGGCGATGGATTATGCCTACTTTAATGGTACCTCCATGGCGACACCCCATGTTGCCGGCGTGGCCGCCCTGGTATGGAGCCACTTCCCCAACTGCAGTAACTCTGAGGTCCGCGCAGCCTTAAAGGCTACGGCAGAAGATCTTGGAGAAACAGGCCGCGACAATGCCTATGGTCATGGGCTGGTTCAAGCCAAAGCAGCTTTTGACTATCTGGCTGCCAACGGTTGCACCGGCTCCATTTAACAGCACTGTAATCCGCGGGTAGAGAGCCAGCGCTCACTACCCGTCGCGTACCGGGCAATTGCGCCCGGTACGCGTGGCAAACTCTCTCGTCCCCCCTCAACCTACTGAAAAACTGTTTTCCGGCAAAATGTTCTTGCTCACCAGCTGCTCCAGCACACCGCCGCACTTCTCCCGGAGGGTATCCCTGATCAGGCGCACAGTGGGTGTAATCGACTGCCTGCCGGGACAGACTAACCAGAGCTCCGTACGCTCCGCTTGATACCCCCCCATCACCGCCACAACGGTGTTTTTCAGTAAATCTCTCGCCATATCCAGGCTCGACTTAACTGCCAGCCCACGTCCAGCGACACACCAGCGCCGCACTAGATCCCCATCGTTGGAAGCGCGATCCCCATGCATACGAACTCGAAATAGCTGCTCTCTGGCGGTGAACTCCCAATTATTGTGCACAATATCGTGTAACTGATAAAAAAGGCCGTTATGCCTCGCCAAATCATCGGGGTGCTTGGGAGTTCCATGGCGCGCAAGATAATCGGGCGCGGCACAGAGTAATCGCGGTGAATCACATATTTTGAAACCATAGAGATTACTATCTCCAGGGGGACCATAGCGCAGGGCCACATCCACCGGATCCCGATAAAAATCCACTTGGCTATCACTGATATTGACTTTCAAATAGATTCCCGGATACAGATCCTGAAAGGCATCCAGCCAGGGAACCACAAGGTTGCGCCCCAGGTCCGAAGACAAGCCTATACGCAGCTCTCCGGCGAGCTCTGTGGTGTCCGCCTTCAAATCCTGCTTCGCCAAAACCAGGGTGAGCAACGCTTCCTCACATTTTGGAATAAAGCGCTCGCCTGCCGCTGAAAGACGTAACTGCCGGGTCGTGCGAATAAATAGGTCTGCCCCCAGAGCACGCTCGACACGCTTGATGGCCGCACTCGCTGTCGCAGTGCGCATATCCAAACTAGCCGCAGCGGCGGTGATACTGCGAAATTCGGCTACTTTAAGGATCACATTGAGATCTTCGATCTGCATATTATCAATTATTTTTTGATAAAGAATCAAAGATTGTAACGTTTTTGAATTGGTAATCTACGTCTAAAATGACTGCACTCTATCCAAGAGACAGGCAAGGGTGAAATGCCCCGATGGCTGCTGTTCGGCTTACTCCGACTCGTTTGGATAACCTACATATAGCCCCAACCAACAGGACATAAGAGGAATCGAGGATGAGCAAACTGACTATTGTGGCAAATATCAAAGCCAAGGCCGATAAGGTCGATCTGGTGAAGTCAGAACTTCTTAAACTGATCGACACCACGCGTGCGGAAGACGGTTGCATCAGCTATAACCTGCACCAGGACAATGATAACCCAGCACATTTCCTCTTTTTTGAGAATTGGGAGAGCCGCGATCTTTGGCAAACCCATATGAACAACACCCATCTAAAAGAATACATGCGGGCAACCGATGGAGCCGTTGATGTGTTTACTCTCAATGAAATGAGCGAAATAGAGAACTAAGCCTGATCTCTACCAAAAGCCGGGAATACCCGGCTTTATCAATCTGAAAAACAGTAAAAAGCCCTAACCATTGAAATATCTGGCGTAAGGATAAGACGGATTACGAAGAATCCTTTGACTGCAGCAAATCATCCAGCTCGCTCACCCGCTCATTGCCCAGATATAGCTGCTTCAAGGCTTTTAATGCCTTTTCCCCAATAAACATCTCAGAACTCTTGCGGGTCAGCAGAGTTGCCTTATCAGTACCGCCCAACAGGCCCTCGGGCTCCTCAAGCGCCCGTATCTGAAAGCGGTGATGTAAAAACTGCGGATGCCAAAGGGGGATCACGATCCACTCTCCAGAATTAACCGCCTCCTTGAAACGCCCAAAGCATTCAGTCTCAGTCCCTGGTCGGAAATAATATCCAGCATCCCCTAGTCAGTAGGCATCGATCATTTTGACAGAAAAACGGCTGATACCCGCGCCCGGGTTGATGCCCTGAATACGCTGGCTCATTTTCTCTAACACTTCTGGTTTTAAAAGATCACCGACGGCACGAATCTCCTCTGCCGGGATATGCTCTGGAACTCCCCAAATACAAAAAGGCTTATACAGCACGGTTAATTTGCGAACAACATGCTCCATCGGGGTGAGATACTTTTGATGGCTAGCGGGGAGCCAGGCCGACACCAGCATGTCCACTTGGCCACTACCCAACATTGAAAACATCACTTCATGTGAGGCGGTATACCGCTGCACTCGATGTCCAAAATCCTATAGGATTTTTTCAACCTCTCTGGCACTAGCATCGTGAAAACTGAGGTCTATATGACCAACGCGTATTGGTCGCATCACCATCACTTTAAAAAATAAAAACAATCTACAGTTCATTCTGCCAAATGGGCATCTACCAATCAGACAATGATACCCATGGGTCTCCATAGTCTTTAAAAAACTCAATGAAAATTTACTTTCTACCGACTTTTACGAACCAATATTTCGGACAGTTTTAGGGGGCTTGAGCCCCTGAATCTATAAGGCTTGAGCCCCGGAGGGCTGTTTTATCGCAAGTCGAAGGTAGCCCTGATCTGCCAATAACTACCCTTTGAGCTGCAGCCCTCGAAATTACTGGGCTAAAACAGTCCGGAGTATTGTTAAGCTAATGCTAGTAAGCGTTGTTTTTCTTTTCTTATTTTTCATTTTCTCTGCCGTCAAGCCAGAAATAAGCTTCGATAGAAACTAAAAATTTCGTGAAGCGGCTGAGAAAAATAGCTCCCTTGTAGATACCCTATTATCAAAATTTGATTGCAAGATCAGGCTTCAAGAGAGCTATAGATTTTCAAGACATTCTTTTCTTTCACTATCCAGCTAAATTTTCGCTACAAATCTAGATATGTTGCTGCTCCAGCAAAATAGTTTGATTTATATAAGCTACCTATAATTTATATTGAGGATAACAACTCTATGAATTATCAAACAATAAAATTCATAATATAAATAAATCGCATTCAGAACTCAATCAAGAATAGTTACTTCCAGTCTAATCAATACATATAGACCGCTCCTGCAAAATCGGCCTCATTGCTCTCAGGACTTGCGAGCAAACCGCTATCGGCACCTTCTTCACCGGTCGCCCCTACTGCTAAACTAGCGTCATCTCCACTTAGCGCAATAGATGCACCAAAATAGTCTCCCGAGTCTGTGTTGCTCGCCTTAATATAAGCTTCGCTAGACCAGTCTATACCATTAAATATATAGGTATAAACTGCGCCTGATCGAATTGAAGAGCTGTCTGTATTATCTCCAAAAAATCCTTGGCTAGAGCTATCCTCCCGCATTGCCCCCACAGCTATAAGGCTGCCATCATCACTCAGCTTTAGTACCTCTCCAAACATATCATTTGCATCAGTATTGGCAGCTTTCAAATAGGCAGTTTGCTGCCAGGAGTTTTCATTTCGCGAAAAAATGTATACAGCGCCATTGTCATATCCATTTTGATCATCGTGATTTTCATTAGATCCATCTTGTAATGGGGCGCCAACAGCTAGAGTTTTTCCATTACCACTTAAATTGAGCGAAAAACCAAATCTATCACCAGCAAATGCATTACTAGCCGATATCTTGCTATCTTCCACCCAGGAATCACCATCCAACTGGTATAGATAAACGGAACCTGCACCCGCATTATCAGCATAAGCTCCAACTGCGAGTGAAGCCCCAGCATCATCCAGGCTTATCGAAGCACCAAAACCTAATCCCGCAGAACTATCAGTAGCCTTAATGTAGGCATACTGTGACCAGACTCCCTCCTCATTACGGAACATATATACCGCTCCAGAATCTTCAATATCATCGCCAGATTCGCCATCAATACCACCGTCTTCATTAGGTGCGGTTACAGCTAAAGTAGAACCATCTCCACTTAGGCTAAGGGCATGACCAAATAGATCATCATTTCCTTGATTGTCAGCTTGAAGTCGGGTGCTGTGGACCCAACCTTCATTACTTCGGGAAAAAATATGAACAGCACCCGCAGCAAAATTATCCTTTTCCCCGTTCTCCTTGAACGCCCCTATTGCAAGCGTATTACCATCATCGCTAAGGCTCAACGCGGTTCCAAACTGTGCAGCTCCTTGAGGATCAGGAGCCTTAAGATAGGCTTGCTGTGCCCATTCACCATCTTCCCGAGAAAAAACATAAACTGCACCTGAATCAGATGTCAGGTTATCCTCTTGATCACCACCGCTATCTTCGGAAGGGGCACTTACTGCAAGCAGATTGCCATCATCGCTAATTGCTAGATCCCAACCAAACTGATCACCAGCATCCGTATTACTAGGTTTAAAATAACCGATACTACCTATCACTTCCTGATCAATCGCTACTGTTTCAGAATCGATACATCTCTGATCATCACAAGTTTGTAATAAGTATTGGGCGTTAATCCTTTTGAATAAAGGTACCACTAATTCAGTGTATTCTGTTTTTGGCGTAATAGGATTTCCAACAGGTTCAAACCCAGAGTGACCATCAGAATTTTCAAATAGCTGATAATAAGTTGCCCCAGAAACATCACTCCAGCGAAAGGTTAGCGTTTTGGGTTGCTCATAGTGGGCCTCAATGATAGCGGCTTTAAGCCCAGTGCCAGTATCTGTACCATCTCCCCCATTCGAAGATCCATTGCACCCTGAAAGCGATGCACTAAATATCAAGATTGCTACGTTGATATTAAATCTCATCCTATGTTTTCCTTATAAGTCATCGTATTGTTTTTCAAAACTTTCTCACTCTTTGCGCTGGAGCAGATAAAATTTTTACCTTTAATACAGACAATGCGAATTCTCTCTAGCATCATTCTTAGCACTAAAATTTCTCCAACAAAAAGTAATGCGGAAAATAAAATCAAAATAACGGTCGACTTGATCCATAAACAAGCATCCCTTTCATACACCAAAATTTGATTTCTTTTCAGGGCCTTGAGAAGGTTAAAGGCCTGGGATGCATAATTGATAAAAATTTAAGGTTAAGGGGCTCACTTGCTGAACTCGCAACAACCCGCAAGGATTTCAACACTGAAACGATCGGCATAAAAGAAGATTGAAAGGAAATACTCTGTCGAGCAGGCATTTATATATATCCTACTTACTTCACCAGCCGGAAGTAAAAACTCTAAACTTAGGATAAATTTCTCTTTAACCCTCATATTTTATACTTTTCATTGTTTGACTTTAGCTATTTACTCCGTATACCAGATAAAGTGCCAAGCTAATACAAAACCCAACAGGATTCATAGTAGCGCTTATAAACATAAATTTTGGCTTTAATTTATAAACCACAACCCGCTCATATCGCAGCTGAGATTATATAAGCTACCTAAAATCAAATACGTACCTTGATGTACTGATATTTTCAAAAAGCCTACAAGATTCACTTGATAGAGTAAACTTTTTTAGATAAAGAGAGTTTTGTCCCATAAATTAGAACAGTGGTTTCAAAAAAACCGAACGATAAGTCTTAAAGTGGTTAGATATATGTCCGAATTTGAGGGTATATTTTTATGAAAGAATGTGATTCACAATTTCTTGAATAACTACAACACTTCGGACAGTTTCATGCCGCCATAGTCCTGTAGTCACCATACCGCTCGTAAATACGGGCAACTTTGTCACAACTTTGGTCTAAATCTAACTCATCAAAAACTCTATCCATAAGGTGCTGATTGAACTTGGGACGCTTCCAGATAGCAATTGAAATGACCACAATCTCACCCGTTTGTTTCGTATTTCTATCTTCGATTTTCAGCAAATTCAGAGTCGCCAATGATGCATTGACATGCATGTTAATCGCCTCTTTTCGGATTGACTGACAATGAGCCAGACCAGTGTGCTGTTTTACATCTCTGCCGTCCTTTATGAATTTAAACATCACAACACGAATGGTTCGTTTTAAAAATTGGCATAAACAGTTTTCGTATATACTTCAGTTCTTTTATTTAGAGCACCAACCTAGTCAAAACGATGTACGTCCATATCAAAATCAACCTTGCCATCATATTTCTAAGAACGACCCGAGCCTTTGTACGCCCCTTCGTACAACCACTGTAAGCCTGCATCTATTCGCAACTTCCCACAATGCTCAACCCCGTTGGAATGATGGCTGAAACAAACTTCACCTTGCTATAATAGGCATCTGCAGCTAGATATTTCATACCAAGCGCAAGAATTGCTACTGCAACTTTGACGGCATGATCGGCATAGAGCTCAATTCGAGATCGGTCCCCTTCATCTATTGCCTGCAGACTATCCAAGGTATAGGCAGTATTCGATTTCAGATCAGTGATACTGTTCAAGGAAATTTCGAGACCACGCTGAAATTCTTCAGCACTGCCGTTGTAATACCACCCTAACCCTTCTGTTTTATAGCCTGACTTACTAACAAAGTTTTTATCTATGGCAGCTACACGCTCCTGGATGTGAGGAAACTCTTGTGTAAATAGTTTTTATTGAACTGGACGAAATCAAAATATCTACTAGACCAGCGACAAAAGCGTCTCTCACTGGCAGAACTGTATCGCCCCATGTTTAGATAGGTTGCTTTTCCCTAAAATACCATCAGGGCGGAAAAGGTGTAAGCATGAGTTTTCTTTGCGATCTTTTAATATTGGATATTTGAGCGAAAATAGTTTTTACTAAACCTTCCATGGGCAGGTATTATTTTGATGTGATGTGAGAACCTTATTTTCTCAGTATCTGGCCGTGGCTCCTACCTATTTCGCCCCTTAAAACTGTCCGAAGTATTGACAAACAGAAAAGGGCAACTCTGTTGGTTTGTGTTTCATGCAGATATTATTATATGCTACCAAATCCTAAACATCACAACTTGTAAGATTGCCCACCCCAATCTCTAAGAGGTATTCTTAAAAGGGCTCAGAATATTATTCCTTTAAACTATAAATAAAAAACAACAGATAGCCGGATAGATATCCGCTCAAAATGCAGACTTAAACAATAGAGCCAAAATCACTTTCGGCTCTATTATTCATCTCTTTATTTTCCCGCGACCTGCTTGACCTGATCATTCAAAATGGCATGCTGCATACCAATGGTGCCTAAAGCTTCTACCGGTAGAAAGACCTTGTTATTCGATTCAGCCATTTTATCCAGCACTTCCAGGGTGCGATAGGCTAAGTATTTATCGGTTACCGATTTTGCCAGAAGATCATTGACCTCCTTTTGTCCAATCGCTTTCTCACGGGCAATAGCACGATTCATCTTTTCCCGCTCCAGATCCCGCTCCATTTGAATTTTTTGAATTTTAAACTGCGCCTTTTCCTGCTCTATTAACTCGCGGCGCTCAGCGGCACGCTCCTTAGCCTGTGTAATCACCTTGGGGAATTGTATATCCGCCAGGCCCAGGCGTTTAATTTCAATGGGGGTTCCCTTCAAAGCCTTGGATACTTCACCAAACAACTCATGACTCAGGGATTCCCGGCTTGAGGCAATTTCATTTATGGAATACTTAGCCACGACACGGCGCACCACATCCCGTATTACGGGCTGGGCATAAGTTCCGTAGACATGATTAACAGAAATATTATTGTTCACCGGCGGAATACGATCAAATACATGATCAATAACATCGTTACTGATCGCACCGGTCATACGCACATCAAAGCTCATATTCAACTGATCTTTCGGCATAAAGACTTTAAATTTTTCCAAATGCCCAAAATCCGCAATCGTCATCGTGACCAGCTTATCGCAATAGAATATGCACATATCCAGACGAAACTTGGAAGGTGGTACCACTTCGGGCTTATATCCATTCTTGGTCAATATTTTGCCCACATGGGCCGGCGGCACTTCCACCCGTTCACCACAAGCAGAAAGTAATAGAAAGGAGGCCAACAAACCGAAAACCACTACAAAACGCATCATAAACACCAATCAATGAAAGGAAATACGATATGGCAATTGTTCGACGACGACAAGAAAGAGTAATCCGCTGAAAGATGCTACAATCGACGCCAAACAAATGAGCCCAAGCTCATATTCCTATTAACTGTTTGAAATAAAGATATGCAATTGGAATTTGTCACCGCAACCCTTTTTAATCTCGGCATTAACCTGCTCTACACAATGCTGGCACTTTTTATTGGAATCATCGCACTGATCACTATCGATAAAAAACTACTGCGCACAGTCGATATCGAGGGCGAACTGAAAAATGGCAATATTGCAGTTTCCATCTTCGCCTCCACAATCCTGATCTTTGTCGCCATCATTATTTCCTTCGGACTGAAAGGATAGAGCCGTGCGCAGATGGGTCGCCCCGTTATTAGTGTTCTCTGCGCTGCTAATGCTGCCGGAAATTCTCCGTAAAACAATACACAGGCCGACGGAAAGCTTCTCTGCAGAGGAATCCCTCAGTTCCGCACATAGAATTTATGATTCAACCGCCACAGCGGCTCAGGATCGTCAATACGGTATCGTGAGAGTCGTCGGTACCAGTAATCCCCTGCCGGAGGAAACTGTCCAGCAGGTGGTGGCCAAACGCACTCTGGAAGAGAGCGCCTACGTTTCAATTTGGAATTGGCAGGGTTTCGAGGCGGTAACCGCTTCAGCGCGAGGCCTGGATAACAAACACCATTTTGCCAATAGTTATCTGGTGGGTTTCAAACCTTTCCAAACCCGGCAACTCTGGGTGCCACTCTACACACTGGCCATGCAGAAGGAATATCAGTACGACCACCTGCAATACGCCGGCCTGTCCGATATCTGGCAGACTTCGCGCCAGGCTTATTATCAAAAACGCGGCGATTGCGAAGACCACGCCATTTTACTAGCCGACTGGCTGATTGAACTGGGAGTGGATGCGCGGGTGGCGCTGGGTACTCACCGGGGGCAGGGGCACGCCTGGGTGGTGGCTATTGTGGATGGCCAAGAATATCTGCTGGAAGCCACCAGCAAGCGCCGCGAAGCCAGCTGGCAAGCAATGCCCCTAGCCGCCCTGACCGAGGGCTATGAGGTGGAATTTCAGTTCAATCGCAACTTTTTCTGGGCGAAACGCAATTCCACGCCCACGCGAAAGTATCGCGGTCGCCACTGGATTAAAAAATCCCAGTTTATTCGCAGTTGATTTGACCCTGGGAGGATCCACCCGGTGTGTTATTTCCGGGTGCGTTTATTCTAAACTCAGGCCCTGCAGCCCCGTTGCTGGAGACAGCTTAAATCGGCGAACCCGGCGGCATCGCTTTGATATCCCCGGCTTTTACTTCCAGCTCTCCACGCATAAAAGATTCAATACGCTTAGCCTGGAAATAATAGTGCGCGCTATACCCTTCAGCATCCTCACCAAATAATTTTCTCTTCCCCAGCGCCAGCTGAAATTTAGCGAGTTGCAACTGTGCCTTGGCGCGCACCGACTCCGCAGCGTTGCGGTTACTGGCGAGTAACATCAGATACTGGATATAGACATGATTGGTGCGCTGATGAACGGCCGCCTGAAGTCCACTGTACTGTGCACTATTCAGGGATAGCGCGGTCAGTCGCTCCAACAGGGTATCGAACGCGGGAATCTCACTGCTGCGAGCACTCTGTTGATTCATACGCGCTGCCCGCTGCGGGTCCATCAAGATAGACAAGGTGTGGCCCACCGCTGCCTCGGCGAGGGCCACCGCATCGAAAGCCACACCGGTATGAGAGGGAAAGCTCTCCCTTGTGCGTTCATAGCCATAAGATTTGGGCGGAATTAATTGCAGAACCTGTTCCGGCAGCACCAGGAACTCTGGTGACAGGGTAGCCACTAACGTCTCTATCGCCTGCTGTTGGCGCTCCGCCGGTACCAGGGTGTAACTGTTTTGCTCAGCGTCGTTATACAGATAATCGTAATCCAGACCACCAATCAACTTACCCACAGCTTCGGCCTGGTAGCGGTGCCCGTAGTAAACAGGTACCAGTGTCTCCTCCAGATCTGATCGTGGCGCTGAAGTGGGATTTGCCGCACCCGAGAAGTTTTCCAGGGCATAACGACGCAGCTCAATCAAACGATTAAATTCCGCCAGTGGCTCTACTCCGTTATCCCATAAGTGGGATGTGGCATGGGCGTTGTTGATTGCGCGGGAATCCGGGTCAGAGATAAAACGCAATCCCTGTTCACCGGCTTCGGCAATGACCTTCGTTAAATAAGACTGCTCCTCATCGCCACTACCGTAGCCATAGCGGATTGCCAACTTATCCCATGCACCTATTCCGGATGCGTACGCGTTGGACAAATCCAATTCTGACCCCAGCAGGGAAACCAATGGTGCCGGGTAATCCATCACCGAGGCACGCTCCTCGGCGCTGGCAGCAAAATTGTGGGCCAGCCCCAAGGTGTGGCCCACTTCATGGGCGGACAGTTGGCGAATACGCGCCAGCGCCATAGCCTGCAAGGCCGCGGTATCTACTGCTTCATCCGTATAAGGCTGCAAAAGTCCTTGGGCGATTAGGAAATCTTGGCGCACTCGCAGGGAACCCAGGGTGACGTTTCCCTTCAGGATTTCACCGGTACGCGGATCAAACACAGAATAGCCATAAGACCAACCGCGGGTCGCGCGGTGCACCCAGTTGATCACGTTGTAGCGCACATCCAATGGGTCCACATCTTCCGGGAGAATCTCCACCCGGAAAGCATTTTTATAACCGGCAGCGCTGAAAGCCTGGTTCCACCAGCTGGCACCTTCTACCAGTGCGCTGCGGACTGGCTCCGGAACACCGGAGTCCACATAGTAAACGATAGGTTCAACCACCTCATTGCTACCCGATTTTTTCTCGAGCCGGTGACGGTAGATAAAGCGCTGATCCAGAGGCTGGTCGATTGCGGTTGCGTAATCGCGATACATAAAGGGGAAGTAGCCACTGCGACTGTGGAACACCCGCGGCTGGTACTCTCGATCGGGAAGTTCAATCAAGGAGATATGCTGGCGTAGGGAAACCAGAGTCGGGGTTGGTACCACCTCGCGCAAATATTTACCCGGCTTGCTACCGGAAAAGGTCAGCTGAGCCTCAAACTCGCTGTTCTTGGGAAAATTCTTAGTGCGCGGCAAAAAGATCGCGGACTTCGATTTATCCACAGAATAACTGCCCTGCTCCGCCTGCTTTAGGCGGGCCCCAATACCGTGCTGATCGCTCAGCAAGAAGGGGGTGAAGTCCACCAATGTAGAACCATCATTTTGTGCTAAAACTTCAAATCCCCAGAGTACTGAAGAGGCAAAAGCCTCTTCCACCGCGCGGCGTTCTGCCAGGTTTTCAGACTCAGCACGATAGTGAGCGTTTACCTGGTGCAACAGTACCTTATTACCCACACGCTGGAACTTCACCAAACGGCTCTCACCCACCTGGTTGCGGTCCAAGCCCACGGGGTTAGACCCCAACCCCTGAGCCAGACCGGTGAGGAGTAGCAGCTCACGCTCAAACATATCGATCTGCAATAGTACTCGGCCGCTGCCCTCGTCCCAGTAGAAATTGTGATACCCACTGTATTTACGCATATCCGTCGTGTACTCGACGATATTCTCGGCTCGAGCCACGGTGCTTAACAGCACCAAGCACAGCGCCATCAAATGCCTGCTGAATGACATTTGCCGTCCCCCAATTTTTAATTATTAAAAGCCAATACTCTGCGGTGCCCTGACCACATCTGGATTGTGGCCAAGAGTAGCACTTAGAGTAACCCCAATCTGCACAAAAAACAGGCTGAAAAGTTTTCTTATACGCTGCATCCATTTGCACCTTCAATCTCGTCTGAAAGGGAAAGGCAGAAAAACAGAGATTGAACTATGTGGAAACCATTTGCGATTTCAACACTGATTGGTTTGGGTGGAGCAGGCCAGGTCATGGCACACGAATCCATTCATATCGATACCGACAACTGTGAGTCAACGCTCGACTACACAGTGAAAGTGGGACCCGACTTCTTCGAAGTACACGAGGATAGTGATAAGCAACAATTGGTGTACTTCCACTCACCGGCACAGCTGCAGGTAAATGGAAGCCCGGTAACTCTGGATACCCAACAACAACAACTGTTGCAGGAGTATCGCCAAAAACTGCACCTCGCCGGCCGTGACACCCTTTTGGTGACACTGGAAGCCGTAGATATCGCCATGGACGGATTGTCTATCGCTATCAGCGCCCTGGCGAGCCCGGATCACCCGGAGAATCAGGAGCTGAAACAATTCTCTGTGGATTTAATTCAGCGCACCGAGGATCGCCTCAATCGCGAAGGGGAAGTCTACTATCTCGGCGATACTGAGATTGGCAACTTTATTGACGAGACAATCTCCAAAGAATTTGAGCCCCGTATCGAACGCCTGGCCAAGGATGCCGCGGGTACTATTGCCTGGCACGCTCTCAAGGCCGCGTTCACCGGAGGACAGAGTATTGAGGAGCGCGCTACCGAACAGGCGGAACAGTTACTGGAACATCGCGCAGAACAGATTGAGCAAACTGCCGAGCAACTTTGTGCCTCTCTGCAGTCCATTGACCAACTGGAAACACAATTACATCAAGCCGTACCCGAGCTGGGCGACTATGATCTGGTCAAATAGTATTAGTGCCAACCGGTCTTAATTTTATCCCCCAAAGCCTGGCCGCTCTGCGGCCTTTTTTATTGCAGTTGCAATTTTTTAAGAAATTGCTTTGCATCGCGAACACTTCCCTTCGCGTGCTCCACATGGGTCATATGCCCGACTTTTTCGTAAGCAATCAACTTACTATTCGGTATTTCATGAGAAAAATACTCACCTACCTCTAGCGGAATAATTTGATCTTCTGATCCCCAGAGAAACAAAACAGGAGTTTGTATATGCTCAAGCCCTAAAAGCGGTTGGAAATTGACTGTAGCATTAGCGACAAGATTAATAGCCGTGCCACGACTTTTCTTATAACGCGAGAGTAGGTAAATACGGTCCACCATTTTTTCCGGTACAGCATTTGGATTATAGAAAAACCGGGCTTTTAACAGTTTTCTAAACAGCCCACGGCTACCCAAATGAGAAACAAAGCGTCGCCCCCAGTGACTGAGTGCGAAACGCGCCATAGAGGCAGGCATTTTCAGCCCCTTGTCACATTGATAACCGCCCGGTGCAATCAAGATTGCGGCCTCAGCAGTATCGGGGTGTTCAATCAAGTAGCGCAGTACCGCATTGCCTCCAAAGGAGTGACCAACAAGAACAAACCTCTGCAACCCCATTGCCTCAATAAACCGCGCGATAAAATCCGCCAGGTGCTTAGGCGTATAGGTTCCCCCCGGCAAGGGATCTGTCAGACCGTGGCCTGGAAGATCCACCAATATCAAGTGGTAATCCCTAGCCAACACTTTTGCCCACTCCCCCCAGCCCCCCAAGGAGTCCCCACCACCATGAAAACACAAAAGCAGTGGGCGCCCCTCCCTGCCTACTTCCCGATAGTTCACCGAAAAACCATCGGCAAAAGCTAACTGGTTGTAGGAAAAACGGGACAATTCGTTGCGGCTCAGACTAGGGCTGAAAAACGCGATTCCCAGTAACCAGATAAAAATCAGCAGAAGTATAAGGACAATCCAGAATGCCATAATCACGACAGGGCCTCCCTAGCCCGCGCTGGTTGTTTAAGAAGACAGCGTGACCCCAAAATTATTAGTTTATCGAAGAAATGTCAGCCCTTTGAGACTGGTCGAGGCTACAGCCACATAAAAGTGCATCAATAAAATCATAAAGAGACCACCGACCAGAATTAGCCAAAACCGGTTGTACCCCAGGTGACGCATGGATAGGAACCAGGCGCCAAGATTTAACAGCTGTAATACAGCAGATAAGCCCGCCAACAGCACCGCTTCGGTATAGGCCAGCCAGGTGAGATTAAAAGCAAGGGAGGGAACCTGAGTCATCACCGCGGCTGCCCCCAGCAAGGCTGCCGCCAAGCCAACATTACGCACTGAGTCGAAGGTAATTTCCAAGGCCCGAGGATAATCGCTCATTTACTCCCTGTATCCATTTACCCAGTTCTGCCCATTTTAAAAACCTGTGGGCCAACCAGAAGAATAGATTGCATTCAGCAATGGGGTTCTAAATCCATCAGATAAGCAGCTTAAGCGAGGATTAGTAAGTATTGCCCGCGTGTAATGCGACAGTGCCAGGCCTTGTACACACGAACTACCGAGTTACAAGCCGAATTTATTCCTTAAACTCAAGCACCTGTTCCATCGCCCGGCGGATAGAGTCCAATGACAAAGTAATATCCTCCGCCGTGGTAGCCCAAGATGAGACACTGAGACGTAAAGCCATTCTATCCCGCCACACGGTCGTACCGAACCAGCACACGCCTTCCTCCTGCACAATACCTACAATCTGCTGCAACGCGGATTCGTCATTGATGCTCGCGACCACTTGATTCAGCACCACTGCATTGAGAATCTCAAAGCCTAAATTGGCTAGGCCGTCGGCAAACTGACGGGCAAAATCGCAGCACCGCTCCACCAAATTAGCCACGCCTTCACAGCCCATTTCCTGAATCGCCGCCCAAACCTCAACGCCCCGGGCGCGGCGGGAAAACTCAGGAACCATATCCTTCGGTGGCACCTGGACTCCAGACAGTAAATAAGGCGCCTGTGTAGTCATAACACAGTGCACCGCCCGGGCCTCGCGACAGATAGCAACACCACAATCGTAGGGTGTATTCAGCCATTTGTGCCCATCAACCGTCCAGGAGTCCGCTAACGCCACTCCCGCAGTTAGGTATCGCTGCCTAGGTGAAGCCGCCGCCCACAAGCCAAAGGCGCCATCCACATGTACCCAGGCTCCAGCCGCCTTGGCCCTCGGGATGATTTCTTCAAAAGGATCAAAATGACCGGAATTTACATTGCCTGCCTGCAAACACACGATGGTGGTTTCATCCAACTCGGGGAAAGAACCTACAAGCACTCGGCCCTGATTGTCGCAGGGAGCTTTCACCAATTGGTCTGTACCAATTCCAAGAATCGACAAAGCTTTATGCACTGTGACATGGGATTCTTCAGATACAATAATCCTCAGCGGGGGTGCTCCGGCTAGCCCCTTTTTCGCCAGATCAATACCCAGTTTCTCATATTGATGGTTGCGTGCTGCAGCCAAACAAACCATGTTCGCCATAGAGGAGCCAGTGGTAAATCCAACACTACTTTCTTCCGGTAACTCCAGCAATTGCAGTAGCCACTGAGCGGCAATGCGCTCCAAGTAAACTGCCGAGGGTGCCGATGATTCCAGTACCGCCACTTGGTCCCAGGCCGCATTTAAAATAGAGGCCCCCATTGCTGCCGGGGTAGAGCCCCCGACCACCAAACCGAAGAAGCGACCACCGGTACTCGCCACAGTAGCGGGAGAGGCGTAATGATGGAGCTCTGCAATCACCTGTTGCGCCTCTTGCCCTTTGTGAGGCAGGGAGGAGTTTAATCTTTCCAGCTCACTCAAATCTAAAGGTGATGGACTGACTCTTCGCTCGCGAATTTTGGATATATATTCCTCAGCACATCGACTTGCCTCAGACAGAGCCTTTAAAGATTTCAAATTACTGGTCATTTTATTCTTTTTCATTTATTCGCCTCACACTTCCCTTTATCAAAATTTTTAGACGGCAAGGAAATTTTCGCAACAGAATCTAAAAATAATTTCTCGAAATAAAATTCCAGGTCTGCTCACAAAGTAATTGATGCCCAACGGGGTTTGCATGGAGCCCATCTTCAGAAAGCAGTGGCATAATCGCCAATGCGCACCATAAACTTTCAAAATCCAGCACTGGGATCCCTTCACTCAAGGCTACCTCTCTCACCACTTGGCTATAAAGCTGTGCATCTTTTCGAAAGAAATAGCTATCGCTATCGCGATAAGGCGTCGTTCTCCGCTCATCAAAGGGGATGCCGGTCATTACAAAGCTGGGGGCGATCTCACTGGATGCTTGCAGTAGTTCTAACATCGCCTGGCGAAAAAAATCCAAAGCCATCGTATTCTTTGCCGCTTCCCCGCCAATGCGGCAAATATCATTATAACCAGGGTAGAGCCCTATTAAATGGGGCCTTCTCACAGAGAGTTCCGCTGAAACCCGCTGAGTAAGCGATACAACACTTTCACCAAATATTCCCAATGCATAGACTAAGTTTTTGGGATTCAAAGGTTCGTAACGGAAACGAAACCTTTGAACGAAGCCTCCCAGCTCGGTATCACCTCGTCCATAGATGGAGCTTGAACCAATAAAGGCGATCTTTTTGGGAACTCTTCTAGACATAGGAATAACCTTCAGGTTAAATGGGCTTTAATGTTCGCTACAAGTTACTACCAACAAAAAATATAGTTCCAACAATTTATGAAACACAAATTAAAAAAACAGTTATTCAAACAGTATAGAACTCCTATTTGAATAGGCGGGTAATACACCCATTTACCGACCGCCACCAAATTTCAAATTTCAATCGATACCCGATAGTTATGTAGGAATTTCTTAAGGCCAGAATGTGAGAAGTCAATCACGCGAGAATCCAATCTTCTCTGCGCCCATTTTTTGCTAAACGCATCCTCTAATATCCATTGACCCAGACTGCCTGCCAGATGATTACGTCTCTCACTCCAGTCTAAACAAGACTTGCACAATGGACGCCGAGTCTTTCTCAACTCCTCAATATCAACACCTAGTTTAGAGAAAAATTTCTTCCCTTTTTCAGTCAGTTCCGCACTCTGAAACTCTTCGAGGATGATACCTTCTGCCATTAGAGAGTCATATAGAGCAATTCCGAAACTCCCAGCCAGATGATCGTAACAAATTCGAGCTTTTCTCAGGTCAGGATTTGCCGGGCCAGTATCAATACTTCTGCGCGCCTGCGTACTACTTATATTGAGCAGCTTCTCCAATATTTCCGCCACCTCATGATCGCGCAACTGAAAATATTTATGGCGCCCTTGTTTGCGCACCACCAGCAAACTGCCCTCGGTAAGTTTGGATAAATGCGTACTCGCTGTCTGAGCACTGATATCCGCCTCACAGGCCAATTCGGTTGCCGTCAGGGCTTTACCACTCATCAGTGCCATTAACATTTTTGAGCGAGTCTTATCACCAATCAGACCCGCCACCAGAGATATATCAGGCTCCATAAGCACACCAAATAGTTCGTTGTAGATCGAAGCATAAAAACTATTGAGCCATAGAATGCAACGTATCCCAAACAGAGGCAAAGCTTATGACGATTACCTGCTTTATCGAGTATTGTATAAACCCCCATCAATTGGATGAATTCAGAGAGTATGCAGAGAATTGGGGAAAAATTATCCCTGAATGCGGAGGCGAACTCTTAGGTTACTTTCTACCCTATGAAGGCACAAATAACCGTGCCTTTGGCCTGATCAGTTTCGATAGTCTGGCGAGTTACGAGCAATATAGAAAACGGCTTAAAGCCTCCGAATTGGGCGCTGCCAATTTCCGCGTTGCTATGAACAAGAAGTTTATCAACAAGGAGAAACGTTCATTCCTTCAGCCGGTGCCATGTACTTATCTAGCCATAAACCAAGGATATGGAAAATAAAGATGATCGCCGTTATTTTTGAGGTAACACCTAAAGAGACAGGCAGAGAATCCTACTTTTCCAAGGCCCAAGAGCTAAAGCGCTGGCTTCAGTATATTGATGGGTTTATTTCGGTGGAAAGGTTTCAAAGTCTCTCCAGACCCAACACCGTTCTCTCTCTGTCGTTCTGGCGAGATGAGCAAGCAGTGCAAACCTGGAAAAATCAGATGCAACATCGAGAGGCCCAGCAACTGGGCATAGACAGCTTATTTGAGCATTACCGCATTCGCATAGCTCAAGTAGTGCGTGATTACGATATCCATCGAGAGGAAAATACTAAATGAGTTAATTAGGATGAGACATTTATCCCAAGAGGCCAAATAAATTCTTTAATCCGACTGGCGAGGCGATAATTTCAATCGATCACTTTGTGCTTACTACAGCGATCAAGTAATAACCCTATTATTTGGAAATAACATAAGAAAAACCGGTACCAGAAATTCAAAAATCCGCTAAGAGCACAATAGCTGAAACCGGTTTTTCTTGCGATTAAGACTAATTTAGATCGGTGGCGTATTGGCGTAACAGTTGCAAAGGTACGATTTCCAATGCTTTCAGGTGGGTACGCTGTAAAAAAACTCGCGGGGCCCTATCCTGCTGCTGGGCCTCTAACCAGCGCGCGGCACACAGACACCAGCGATCTCCCGGGGCCAGTCCCGGGAATCCATATTCCTCAATGGGGCGACTTAAGTCGTTGCCACGGCTGCGGGAAAATGCGAGAAATTCGGCACTCACCTCGACACAAACCGTGTGGGAGCCCTGGTCCTCTTTGCAGGTATTACAGCAGCCATCGCGAAAAAAACCGGTCATTGGCGCCAAGCTACAGGGAACAAGAGGGTCGCCAAACACATTGACGGAATTATCCTTTTCCATAATCAGCCCGGCCCCGTACTGTCATTGAGCAACTCGATATCCACCAGCTGCCAATGCAGGCCATTGCGCTGCATTATCAGCCGCAGCTCCGCCCGGTCGGCCTCGCCATAATCGACACTGAAGTGATTGATATCGGTAAAGCGCCACTTGAGACGCTTCCAGTTGCGCTTGGAGCCCTGCTCTGAATCTTGCTCCCCTAAGGGAATAGCTCGCTCCTCCTGGGCTGCCCCCCCACCAATCAGTTCCCGCTCTATACCCCGTAAGTCATCACCGCCACGCAGTAGGGCAGCGATCCCCTCAGGGGTGACAAACTGTTGCATCAAAGGCCCCATCACAAAGTTGGCCCCGGCACTCAGGAGTTCATCAAACTCTTGCGGAATTGAATTACCTATAGATGAGCGCAGCTGTTCCTGCATGCGAACTCTTAGATTGTCACGTAATACCGGAAAATCCACATAGCGCTCGAGAGTATCGATACTCTCACGCCTTTTTTCCGGCTCCTCAGCTTTAGCCATCTGCGCAGCCCGCTGTAACTGGTCCATTGAATAGAAGGGTAGCGCCACATATCCGGCGGCGATCAAAACCAGTATCACAGCTCCCGCCCATAGAGTTCTCTTCATTATTACCTCTCCTTTTTACGTCTAGGGGGAATTTTATGCTGAGAAAGATCCATCACCTAATTTGCTGCTGTACTGGCGTGGCATTGTTCCTAAATCACGCCTGTGAGATATTCGCCCCCAAGACTCTGCACACCCACCCAGTTAACTTTTAATAAGGACATCAGTCAGGATGAGTGATATTTATCAAGCTCCTCAGGCACAGCTAGCCGAGGGGGAAGAGAGTGGTGATTTTGGCTCTATTGAGAAAGGCATTGCCGGAGATTATTCGTTTGCGATCGGGGAGATCCTCAGCGAAGCCTGGGAGCGTACCAGCGGTAACAAAGGCACGGTGTTGATCGGAGCACTGCTTTACGTAGTCGGCTCAATAGGTATCAGTATCGTGGCTGGGCTGCTTACCGGTGCCGGTGGCGCTGCAGTACTGGGTATGGGGAGTACAGATCAAGCTTCTCAATCTATGTTTTTTGGGGCATTGATTTACCAACTTATCGTCATTATTGCCGGTGCGCCGCTGGCCGTTGGTATGGCGATGATTGGAATCAAAATAGCCCGCGGGGAACAAACATCCGGAGCCGAGGTGTTTTCCTACTTTGACAAGATCGTACCCTTAGGCATTGGTACTATTATCATGTACTTGATGATTATGCTCGGCTCCCTGCTGCTGGTCATTCCCGGTATTTACTTGGCCATCGCATACTTGCTAGCAATGCCTTTGATTGCCGACCGCAATCTAGGCCCCTGGCAGGCCCTGGAAACATCTCGCAAAGCAATCTCCAAAAACTGGTTCGCTTTCTTCGGACTCATAATCGTACTGCTACTGACCTATATGGCCGGCGGTTTAGCGCTGCTCATTGGCCTTATTTGGGCCATCCCCCTGTGCAGCATTGCCTATGGCGTCGCATATCGTAAGATCTTCGGCAGCCCCCACAAAGCCTGACTTTTAAAATAATCCAACAGGAGCGGTGGCTTGCTGGATACCACCTATAACGTCGAAACCCCCGAGGGTATCGATCTACGCGCGCGGGCCGCTGGGCCTGTGCCGCGCATCCTCGCCTTTGCCGTGGATGTGTTTTATCGAACCCTAATACTCGCTGGGCTCGGCATAGGCCTGGCCTTTGCCAAAACTGCCGGTATGGGGATCTGGCTAATCTGCTCCTTCCTGTTGGAGTGGTTTTACCCGGTGTTTTTCGAGGTGCTGCGCGGCGGCCAGACACCGGGTAAAAAGGCCTTTGGACTGATGGTGGTGAACGACAACCTCACTCCCATCTCCTGGGGCGCCTCTATTGTGCGCAACCTGCTGCGCTTCGCCGACTTCCTACCTTTCGCCTACGCCACCGGCGTAATTGCCATGACCCTGGGGCGCAACTTTCAGCGCCTCGGCGATTTGGCCGCAGGTACCCTGGTGGTCTACCGCGACACGGACAAGGTACCCATGGCACTGCCGGACACAACACCGCTGCCGCCACCACGCAATTTCAAACAGCAGGACCAACTAGCCCTGATCAGCCTGCTGGAGCGCCACGACGACTTGAGCGAGGCGCGCCAACAGGAGCTCGCCAATTTACTCGAGCCGATCACTGCCAAGAGAGGCCGCGCCGCGCTGGAATACTTACGCGCCGTGGGTAGCTGGTTATTGGGTGGCAGGGGCTAGGAATTCATGAGACAGAGAGATTTTGAAAATCGCCACCGCGACAGCTGGGCACAGCTGGAGACCTGGCTTAAAAACGATCAGGCCCGCGCTGAAGTGGCCACACTGGACTTGCCCGCCGCCTACCGCGAGCTGTGCCAGCAACTGGCCGTCGCCAAGGAGCGCCTGTACACCAGCCGCCTGATCGACCACCTCAACCAGCTGGTCACGTCGGCCCACCACCGGGTTTACCGCCAGCAAACCCTGCGCCGCAAGGGTTGGTTACACTACCTGGTAGCCGGATTTCCCCAGGCCGTGCGCGCCAACGGCCGCGTGGTGGCTCTGGCCAGTGCACTGTTTTTGCTGCCCGCCCTGGTGATGGGCATCGGCACCTACAACAACGATGCATTAATTTATGCGGTCATGGCTCCCGGCGATGTGCTCTCCCTGGAATCCATGTACGACCCCGGCAATCGCGTGCTCGGGCGTGAGCGCGGCTCGGATACCGACCTGGCCATGTTCGGTTTCTACATCAAGAACAATATCGGAATTGCTTTTCGCACTTTTGCCGGGGGCATACTGTTCGGCCTCGGCTCCATCTTTTTTTTGGTTTTCAACGGCATCTACCTCGGCGCGGTATTTGGCCATATCACCAGAGTGGGGTTTGTAACCACCTTCTACCCCTTCGTGATCGGCCACGGCGCCTTTGAGCTGACCGCCATAGTGCTGGCCGGAGCCGCCGGCCTGCTGCTCGGGCGCTCGCTGGTAGATCCGGGTCAACACCGACGCTCGGTAGCCCTGCGCCTAGCCAGTGTCGAGGCCATGAAAATTATGTACGGCACCTTCCTGATGCTGGTGATCGCCGCCTTCCTAGAGGCCTTCTGGTCGTCCAGCACGGCCATGCCCATCGCGATCAAACTCGGCTTCGGCGCTCTTCTGTGGCTGCTGGTATTCGCCTATTTCGCCCTGGCCGGGCGCGGGGGTTCCAGCCATGCAAGTTAAGCATCTGGCGGTACGCGCACGCCTGCGCTCACCCTGGGAGTCCATCGACTTGGGCATCGCCCTGGCGCGCAAATACTGGCTGCCAATGTTTCTGGTCTGGCTGATACCGGCGGCCTTGCTATTGGGCCCTCTCGCTTGGTTTTTCCCCGGCCATCCGGGCTGGTCGCTGTTCGCGGTCTGGTGGCTAAAACCCGTGTTCGACCGCCTGCCGCTGTTTATGATCAGCCGCACCCTATTCGGCACGCCGGTATCCGCGCTGGCGGCACTGAAAGCGTTTTTCCGGCAGAACCGCACCGACTGGCTCGCCTGGATCACGATCCGCCGCCTGAGCCCCACGCGCGCCTTCGATATGCCGGTGACCGTACTGGAGCAGTCCAAGGGCGGCGCTCGCGCTGCGCGTATCGGCGTACTGCACCGCAAACATTCCGGAGCCGCTACCTGGCTGACTTTGACCGGTATCCACCTGGAGACCTTCTTCCTGATCGCCGCCTTTATCCTTATCTACCTGTTTATCCCCGAGCAGGTTACGGCAAATATCGAGTGGACGCCCCTGGTCCGCGGCGAGACCCTGGCGCTGGAATGGGTCTCCAACGTTCTCTGTCTGCTAATTATGGCGGCGGTGGCACCGTTTTATATTGTGAGCGGCTTCTGTCTGTATATTGGTCGGCGCATCGAGCTGGAAGGCTGGGATATCGAGATCCAGTTCCGCGATCTGGTGGAGCGCCACCAGCGCGCTCAACAGTCGCGCAAGCCCACTGCAAACGGCGCCTCGCCTCTGGCCACGGTGTTACTGCTGTGTGCGCTCGCCTGTGCCTCGCTAACACCGACGCCACAGGCCTGGGCGGAAACTCTGGAGAGCCCCCAACAGGCACAACAACATATCGATAAGATCCTCGCGGCAGAAGACTTCCACAGGATCGAGGAGGAGAGCGGCTGGCGCCTCAAAGATTTTGATAGCGAACAGGGAAAAATTCCCGAGTGGCTGATCAAACTGTTCGAGTGGCTGTTCGAATGGCTCAGCGAGAACGCCGATGAAGCCGACGATTCCTCGGGTATCAACTGGGGAGCTCTGCTTGCCAAGCCCATTGAGTTACTGCTTTGGATCGGTGTAATCACCGGGTTGATCTATCTGGGCTGGCGCCACCACGAGGCCATTCTCAACAGCGTGCGCTGGCAGCCTAATGCGAAAACAAAAGCGGCGGAGGCGCCGGAGACCCTATTTGGCCTCGACGTGCGCCAGTCCAGTCTGCCCAGCGATGTGTGCGCGGAGGTACTGCGCCTGTGGCGGGCGGGCGACCAGCGCGCCGGCCTGGGCCTTTTATATCGCGCCACCCTGTCCCACCTGATCGAGGACTTCCAATTTTATTTTGGCGACCACCTCACCGAGAGCGAGTGCGCCCAATTGGTAAGTCAGCGCCAGCGGACACCAGAAGGCCTGCAGCGCCCGGTGAGCGCGCCTATGAGCCAGTTTGTACAGCAGCTCACGATGAACTGGCAGCAACTGGCCTACGCCCACCGCCCCCCCGCCGATACACAGGTAGGCGACCTGTGCCAGCAGTGGCAGGAGGTATTTGCCAATGACCGCTAAACGCCTGTTGATTGGTTTCGCTCTGCTGCTGTGTGCCGCGCTGGCATGGCTGTTCCTCGCGTTCTTTGAGCGCTACACCGAGGAAAAGGACCGTGGCTGGGGAGCAGAAGCACGACGCAATCCGTTCCTGGCCGCCGAGCACTACCTGGCCGAGGTGGGGCTGGAGCCCCGCCAGGCGGAAAATATCTCCGTGCTGAATACGCTGCCTGCAGACGCCACCCTGTTTATCGCCAGCTCCAGTCAAATCTACAATCCTCAGCGCGTTGAGGAGCTATTGCAGTGGGTTGAGAGCGGCGGCCACGCCATCGTAGTCGCGCGCACTGAAGGCTTCGATTTCGACAAGGGACGCAGCGAAGAGCGCGACTGGCTGCTGGAGGCCCTCGGCGTCTCCATGATGGAGGGGCATGAAGAGTTTCATTTTGAGCACCCTCTGCAACCGCTGATAGGGGAAGACGCCGAACTGAACCCTGAGCAGAGCCCCGGCGAGGCCCTGCGCGAATACAACCGCAAGATCGATGAGGGGCTAGTCGAGGATAAAGCCGAATCAGAGGCAGAGAAACCTCGCAACCCGGATGTGGAGCCAGAAAACCTGGTCACCCTACCCACCGCCAGCGGGGCCGAAATTCAGTTACATTTCGACGCCAGCCACCTGCTCTACCACGAGGGCATCGATGACAGCAGCGCCGAGGGCGCCCCCCTATTCTTTGCCAAAGTTTGGCGCGAAGACGAGGCAGCGCCGTTTATGCAGTTTGGACGGGGCACCGGCGTCATCACCCTGCTGACCGACAGCACCATCTGGCAGTCTCACCGTATCGGCCACTTCGACCACGCCTATTTCCTTCAGCTACTGGCCGGCAGTGGCGATTTTGTCTTCCTGACGCGCCCGCGATTCGAATCGCTGGGGTTCCTCGCGCGCAAGTATGCCGCCGAGTTTTTTATTTCCGGCCTGCTCGCCCTTTTCGGCTGGCTACTACTGCGCGCACGTCGCTTCGGCCCCCTGCAGCCGCCACCGGAAAGCGTACGCCGCTCACTGCTGGAACATATCTCTGCCTGTGGGCACTATTACTGGCGCGACGACCAATGTGAGCGACTGCTGCGCGGCCAGCGCGAGGCGCTGCTGCGCCGTCTCGGCGCGACAGGGGCCAGCGCTGCCGCCCGGCAAAAGCTGTGTAAAAAGCTCAGCGCCGAAACCAATCTCAGCGAACACAGCATCATCGCCTGCCTGTGGGGCAAACCGGCGATCAGCGAAGAATCCTTTACCGAACAAATGCGCACCCTGCAGCGAATTGAGGCAGTCCTATGAGCGATACCACCCTGAATCCCGAACCACAAACCCACAGCCAGGCGCCGGATTGGCAGACCGCTTCAGCCCAGTTGCAGTTGCTGCGTAACACGATCAACCGCCTATTGATCGGCCAGGAACAGGTGGTCGAACAGGTCCTGGTGGCGCTGCTGGCTTCGGGCCACGTGCTGCTGGAGGGCGTACCCGGTCTCGGCAAGACCCTGCTGGTGCGCACCCTGGCCAACTGTTTCGGCGGCAGCTTCCGCCGCATCCAGTTCACCCCGGACCTGATGCCGGCGGATGTCACCGGCCACGCCATGTACAACATGGGCGAAAGCCGCTTCGAAGTGCGCCGCGGCCCGGTGTTTACCAACCTGTTGCTGGCGGACGAGATCAACCGCGCCCCCGCCAAGACCCAGGCCGCCCTACTCGAAGTGATGCAGGAGAAACAGGTCACTATCGACGGCACAGCGCTGCCGGTGCCCAGCCCCTTTATGGTGCTGGCTACTCAAAACCCCATCGAGCAGGAGGGCACTTACCCGCTGCCGGAGGCGGAACTGGACCGATTCCTGCTCAAAGTTCTGATCGACTACCCAAGCCTGGAGGCCGAGCTGCAACTGGCCGCCGCCGCCAGCAGTGGCCGTATCGAGCAGCGCCTGCGGGAGAAACCCGCCGGGGAAATCACCATCGCGCAGTTGCAACAATTACAAGCCCTAGTACCGCAAGTGGCGCTGGATCAGCAGGTGCTGGAATACGCCGTGCGTCTGGTGCGCGCCACCCGCAAAGCAGCCCAACTGCGCAGCCCCGCCGGCCCCCGCGCCAGTATCGGCCTGCTGCAGGCCGCCCGTGCCAGCGCTCTGCTGCAGGGTCGCGAATTCGTGCTGCCGGACGATATCAAAATGATGGCGATTCCGGTGATGCGCCACCGCGTGAGCCTCTCCCCGGATATGGAGATCGATGGCGAAACCACCGACAGTGCTCTGGCAATGATCATCGATAGCGTCGAGGCACCGCGGCTGTGACACAGGGCGTCGCCGCGACAGAGGTTTCGAGCGCAGAGCCCCGCCTCGGACGTCCCGGACCCAGCCACCGCCTGATCAAACTCCTCGGCTACTGGTGCCTGACCGCACTGGCCGTCAGTGCCGCGCGTATTTGGCTACCCCAGTCTGCAGACCTGGTGGTCTCACTGTGGTGGACCGGCGGGGGCCTGTTGATCGGCGCGGCCCTGCTGGATCTCCTCACCGGGCGCAGAGTGAAAGGCCTAGAGGGCGCACGAAAACTGCCCGGTAATCTGGCCCTGGGCGTGCGCAACAGCGCGCGCTTGAAACTGCGCAACAGCGGCCCTCGCGCGCTAAAGCTTTGGGTGTGCGACAGTGTGCCGCAACAACTGGCCAGCACCGGGCTACCGCGCCAAGCACAGCTGGAGCCGGATCAGGAAGTTGCCATCGAGTACTCCCTGGTGCCACACCGCCGCGGCAGTGCTGAATTCGGGCGTATCGAAGTGCTCGCCGATTCCCCCTGGGGCCTGTGGCAGACCCAGGTGTGGCTCGGAGACAAACAGACCGTGAAGGTCTACCCCAACTTCCTCGGTATTTCCTCCCTGCAAGCGCTTTCCACCGAACAGACCCTGCGCCAGCTCGGCCTGCACCAACAGCATCGGCGCGGCGAGGGCATGGACTTCCGCCAGCTGCGCGAATACCGCCAGGGCGATAGCCAGCGACAGGTCGATTGGCGTGCAAGCTCGCGCCTGCGCAAACTGATCAGCCGTGAATACCAGGACGAGCGCGATCAGGAAATCATCTATATGCTCGACTGCGGTCGGCGCATGCGCGCCAAAGACGGCGAGCTGAGCCATTTCGACCACGCACTTAACGGCCTGCTGCTATCCGCCTATGTGGCGATTAAACAGGGCGATGCCGTGGGCCTGCAGGCATTTGCCGCCGCTCGCGACAGCTCCGGTGGACAACTGCCGCCGGTCAAGGGCGAGAGCGCGATCAACCTACTGCTCAACAATGTCTACGACCTCCACTCCGGCACCGGCAGTGCAGACTATAGCGGCGCCGCCCAGCAACTGCTGGCCACCCACAAGCGCCGCGCCCTGGTGATCCTGATCACCAATCTGCGTGATGAAGACAGTGCCGAACTGCTCACCGCCGTGCGACTGCTCACCCGCAATCACCTGGTGATGGTGGCCAGCCTGCGGGAAACGGCCGTAGACCGCGTGGCGCAAAAGCCCATCGGGAATTTTTCCGAAGCGGTCGACAGTGCCGCAGCACAGGATTTCCTGCGCCGGCGCGCACGCCTGTTACAACAGTTGCAAGCCTGTAACGTATCCGTCGTCGACTCCCGCCCGGAGCTGTTGCACCAAGCGTTGGTAGAAGCTTACTGGCGCCTGAAGCGCAGTGGAAAAATCTAACCAGCGCCTGCACCTGGGTTCCATTAAGTTGCAGTGGGCCGTCCCCAAGAGAGATACTCGTGCTGTTCAAAAATAGAATTCCACAAAAACAGGGAACCCAACACGAACATGTCTCAAAACACAATCGAGCTGCTCAGCCGTGCAGCGGTAAAGTCTTCCCCCTTCCCCCACTTTTACCTTGAGCGCTCACTGGCTTCTGAAGAGGCCAGCGCCCTGATCGCCGATTTCCCCCCCCTGGACCAAGGCGGCAGCTTCAATATCAACGATGTGAAGACTACCGAGCGCCTGCGCGATTTTGTCGAACAGTTTGGCAGCCCTGAAGTAAGACAGATTCTCGGCGAAAAATTTTCCGTCGACCTGTCCGATAAGCCGATGATGGCGACACTGCGTGGGTATTCCCGAGCCAAGGACGGACGAATCCATACAGATTCGAAAAGCAAATTGATTACGGTTTTGATCTACCTCAATGATGAATGGCCGGCGTCTACCGGCCGCCTGCGTATCCTGCGCAGTGGCGATAACATGGATGATTACACCGATGAATTACTCCCAGGCCCGAGTTCCCTGGTTGCTTTCAAGGTGACCGATAATTGCTGGCATGGTTATCCCAGTTTTGTCGGTAAACGCCAGGCGATCCAGATCAATTTTTTAAGCGGTGACAAAGCGAAAAAGAAGCACCAGTTTTTTCACGGCATCAGCGCGCGAATAAAATCCCTCTTCCAGTAAAATTATCGGATAAAGATCCTCGCTCGATAGGGAGCACAACAAATTAATAAACACTCCCTGCCCATATTTTGATGATGGCAGTGGCACTTTTACCACCTAACGGGTAATCTGTTGCCACCTGCCCGAGAAATCGAAATCGGCCCCGGTCATCTTAAGATCCACTATTTATGAGCCCCCAGCGCATCTTAAAAAGCCGCCCACACCTGCCCCAATGGCAGGCGCTGTTGCTTTTAGTGGTGTTTCTCAGTGCGCGTGGTTTGGTACCTGCGGGATTTATGCCCGCCGCCTTTGCGGACTCTACCCCCTACGGCCTCTGTCACGGCGACAGCCGCAGCGCACTTTTATTAAATGCCCTGGCAATCCCGGTAGAAGAGCACCACCACGGCCCTCAGACTGAAACGAGCGGGCATAACCACGATGCGCTGACCGCACATTCTTTTGCCGACAATCATTGTAATTTTTCCGCCGCGGCCAGCCTGGCCAGTGCGCCGGCGGCAGAGCTGTATGCAGCCGTCGCGGGAAACATCCTGCCCACGCCAGCCATCGGTTTCAGTCCGGTTCACTCCCACAGACATGCCCGCCCTCTTATCCGCGCCCCGCCGGTTTAACACCACCGTTTTTCCATTAATTTTTCAGCACTGAAAAAGTGTGTCGAAAATTCGAGGTCTGATTTCGAGGCTGGGTAGCGCGCGTCATACTCGCGATTAACCTGGCCAGGCTGCTACAGCCGTATATCCGCCTCGTCAAAATAGGAATTCCCGGCTGTGATTACGGCCGGGATAAATCCGTGCGCGCCTTTTAAGCACGCACGTATAACCGTGTCCGCTGCACGGTCTGATAAACGGATAAGTCAGCATGTACAATTTTAAATTTCCAAAGAAATTTTCACTGCACACACCGCTCAGCCTGGCCATTATTGCCGGCTGTACCTATTCCGGCATGTTGCTTGCCAATGAGGAGAACAGCAGCAAAGAGGGAGAAATGGAACAGATGGTAGTCACCGGGGTAAAAACCGAGCTGCCTCTCAACCTGGTGACAGACCCCAAAATACCTCGCCAACCCTTGCCTGCCAATGACGGTGCCGATTACCTGAAAACCATTCCCGGTTTTTCCGTAGTCCGCAAAGGCGGCACCAGTGGCGATCCCCTATTACGCGGTATGGGCGGTTCGCGCCTGGGCATGCTGTTGGATGGGGAATCGATTATGGGCGGCTGCCCCAGCCGCATGGACCCGCCCACCGCATATATTTTCCCCGAGAGCCTCGATGAAATCGAAGTGATCAAGGGGCCCCAAAGTGTTGTGCATGGGCCGGGTAATTCCGCCGGGGTAGTACTGTTCAATCAGCTGCAGGAGCGTCCCAGCGAATCGGAGTGGGATATGCACGCGAGCCTGCTCGGCGGTAGTGCCGATCGCAAAGATGGACTCTTTGACCTCGCCTATAAAACCCCCCAACTTTCCCTGCGCGGTTCGGCGACCTCCGCTTCCGCCGATGACTATGAAGATGGTGACGGCAACCAGGTGCACTCCAACTATGCGCGCTGGAGCAGCAAGGTAAACCTAGCCTGGACTCCAAACGACGATACCCGCCTGGAATTCGATAGCACCTTTAGCGACGCTGAAGCGGCCTATGCCGACCGGGGCGCTGACGGCAGTAAGTTTGATCGAGAAAGCTATAGAGCAAAATACCGCCGCAGTAACCCCGGGGGGCTGTTGAGTGCCATTGAGATTCAGGCGTATTACAACTACATCGACCACGTTATGGATAACTACAGCCTGCGTGAACCTGCAGGGATGGCAGCTAACCCCAGCGCCATGAATTTAGACAGCGAGACCTATGGAACCAAGCTGAGCCTGGAGTTTGCCCCTGCGGATAACATCGAGCTAACCGCCGGCCTGGATACACGAGAAAACCGCCATAGCAGCCGCATGAGCATGAACCAAACGATGCTTGATTACCGTCAGCTCGCGCGGGATGCAGATGCCGAATTTTCCCAGCTGGGTATTTTCTCCGAGGCCGGGTGGCAGATAGCTCCCAATCAACGCTGGATTGTCGGTGCCCGCCTAGACGACTGGGAAGTTCGCGACCTGCGCGAGACGATCTCTCTCTCGATGATGTCCTCTGTGGAAAACCCCAGTGCCGGGGAAACTCGCTCGGAACGCCTACCTAGCGGTTTCCTGCGCTATGAGCGAGCGCTGCCAACAGCACCTGAAAACTCAGCCACTCTCTATGCTGGCCTGGGATACAGCGAACGCTTCCCCGACTATTGGGAAATTTTCTCTCGCGAAGCGGAGGATTCCTACAGCGCACTCAATGTGGAAGCGGAAAAAATGACTCAGTTAGATATCGGCTATATTTACCGCGATGAAAATCTGTCCGCCAGTATTTCCGCCTTTGCCAGTGCTATTCGCGACTACCTGCTGGTACAGAATGACTTCCAGAAGACGGCGCTAATGGCAGAGATGAACGATATGTCCAGCATGGGCGACGACATGGATATGGGGAGCTCTTCAGGCGGCCGCACTGTTGCGGTAATACGCAATGTTCAGGCGCGGACTTGGGGACTGGAGCTGGATGCCAGCTATCAATTAACCGACAACTGGCGCAGTGAATTCACTCTGACATCAGTGCGCGGCGCCAACGATAGCGACGAGAGCACTCTGGCCCAACTGCCTCCACTGGAGGCGCGCCTGGGGCTCCACTACGAGCATACCCAGTGGTCTGCGGGTATTCTGTGGCGGGCAATTGCCAGCCAGGATCGTGTCGATGTCGGCAAAGGCAATATCATCGGACAAGACTTCGGTCCCACAGACTCTGCCAATGTGCTGTCAATTAACGCGGGCTGGCGGCCAAACAAGCGTCTGCTGTTGACGGCGGGAATAGATAACCTTCTCGATGAAACTTACGCGGAACATGTCAGCCGCGCCGGTGCGGAAATTCCTAACTTTCCACAACTCGACAGGGTGAATGAACCCGGCAGGACCCTCTGGTTAAAGACTATTTATCGTATTTAAATCGAGTATTTTCCAGCCGGTTCAATGGCTGAGTAAACGGAGCGGGAAGCCCCTGCGGGTTTCCCGCTTTATAAGTGCGCTGTCATTTATCGCACTATGCTCAAACAATAAATACGTACGCCAACAAGGCGGCTAAATAATAATATTAAAATCGATAGGAAAGATTGAGACTTAAAGTGCGCAGGTGTCCCAGGTTCACTCGATAGATCGAGCCAATATCATTGTAATTGTACTCAATGGAGGTATCGAAATCCGGGTTCCACATAAACCGGTAACCGAGGCCCAGATTCCAAAAGGTATCGCTGCCATTTGCATTGATGACATGGTAGTAATAGCCATCATAATACCAATCATCCTCGCGATCCAAAGGGTGCCACTTGTCTTTGTGGTGATACCAGTAGCCGTATTTGCGCACATTATTCAGGTCAATATCGGCATAATTCCAGCCAGCCATCCAATAGAGGCACTGGACATAGCAGTTCAGGGTAAAATCCACCTTGAAATTCAGACCCACCTGATTGATTTTCACGCGGCTGTCATCAAATCGTGAATAGCGCAGGTTTACCTGCCACACACCCACCGCCGGGGTAATTCCCACGCTGGCATAACCGAAAAAATCCCGCTGACTATTGAGCTGCAAATCTCCAGATCCCAAGCCCAGCGTGGTGATAACCCGATACTCCCCAGACTCTATACCCTCAAAAGGATTATTCCATTCCACCGCACTGACCACAGGCGACACTAGCAGGGCCAGGGCAAAGAAAATTACTTTCATGACAGACATCCTTGCATCACGATACTTATTAGGGAATCTCTGAAAATTTCGTAATATCTCTGTGGGGCGTTTGTCGATCAGGCACCATGACCTCACAGAGTCCAGCCTCAGAAAAGCTATACACTCTCGACATCGATAATGGCCCAGATGCCACCCGCAAAGGCGGGGTTTTCTCGCAGATGATCCACATCCTGTGGCTTGGGCATGGGCTTCCCGGCCTTGTGTAACTCTTCGAGGCGCTGGAATATTGTTTCCGCCATTTTTTGCAGGGCGCCATCTAAGGTTTCGGCATAGCAATGACAATGCGGCAGGTCCGGTGCTATGGCACCGAAGCCGGCGTATTCAATATTGTGAAGCACAACCGGGTAGCGCATTGGAAAATTCTCTTAGTCATTAGCTTTCCAAAGCGTAGACGGGTTTCAATCTGGTGAAGGCAATCTGGCAAGGAAAATCCACTATTTTTCCAGTGCAATAAATCCAGCGGTAGTATTTCTAATTGAGACAGACGCCTTCAGTAAATAATTATTTATTTTATTAAGTAATGAATAATTCCGTAGTGCCACTGGCACCCAGATCGCAGCACAATAAGTGCATGTTTTTGCAGGATCCCTCTAACCTGGCGGGTCTTAAAGGACATAACTGTCAAGTTGGATCGATTGCAAAGTGCCAAACTTGGATCATTCGCGGTAAGCTGCGCCTTTCATCTGCCGCTTTTATAAGTAAACCAATTATTAAATTATCCAAAAATTCCTTTAAACCATTATCGGCTCACAAGGAGACTAAGAGTAAGGAAGGGCTTCCCGGCATTCTGCTGAAAAATTAAAACAGACCTATAGGATTCTGGATCAATCTTAGAAAAAATATTGTTTTACGCAAATTACAGGGAGGAGTCAGCGTGGCATTCTTCCCAACAGCGCCCGGCGGGAAAAGATCATACCGTTTAATGTGCGTCGCAGTAGCGTTTGATTTTCCGAATCGGTTTCCGCAATAGCATCCTGTTGCCGCTGCAACCAAGCAATTTCATCTTCGAGCTGCCGGCGCAGACCGCGAGTTTCACTGAGTGGCGGCTCATTATGGCTCATATGGCTGGGCATGCTGCCGGCCTTTTCTGTTTTTATCTAAGGGCGTGACAAATAATATTGCGCCCCCAGCGGGGTGGGGGCATGGCAAGCTTAGTTCACGGATGACTCTGTGTTGAGTAAATCCTGCCAATCGAAAGACGCATCTCCGATCACATAAAAAAACGGATTCAACAGGGAATCCTTGCGGTTGTAGCGCAGCAGCTTGAATTGATCATCGACTACCGTGCCACCGGCCGCCTCGACCACCGCCTGGGCTGCGGCGGTGTCCCATTCGCATGTTGGTGCCAGCCTGGGGTATAGGTCTGCGGCACCCTCCGCCACCAGACACAATTTGAGAGAGCTCCCCATGTTTTTACAGGCCACCGCTCCCAACCTGGATTCAATGCGCTCCACCAATTGATCCACGGCACCGGCACCATGACTGCGACTGGCGACCAGCTCAACCGCTTCGCCCGACTCCAGACGCTGTCTCAATGGACGCACACGGATATCTGTATCACCGGATACGGTACGTTTAAAAGCGCCAGCACCTTTGCCGCCAGCATAGGTGATATCCAACACCGGCACATACACCACCCCCAGCACGGGCTCGCCGTTTTCGATCAGCGCAACGTTTACGGTGAACTCGCCGGTGCGGCGGATAAATTCCTTGGTGCCATCCAGCGGATCCACAATCCAGTAGCGCTGCCACTGGCTGCGCTCGGCAAAAGAGGGCATTTCCTGCTCTTCGGACAACACCGGGACACCTTCGATCAGCTGCGCCAGCGCTGGAGCGAGGATCTTGTGGGCAGCCAGATCCGCCGCAGTCACCGGTGAATCGTCCGCCTTGGTTTCCACTTCCAGGTCGGCACTGCTGTGGTAAACCGTCAAAATGGCTTCCCCGGCGCCTTTGCAGATTGCGATTACCTGCTCCAATAATGCCTTATTCATTAAAACTCCCTTATTTTTTAGGCTGTGATTATAGGACCTTAGGCGGAAAAAAGATCTTTTACAGACAGATAGCGCTCACCGCTGTCATAGCTAAATACCAGTACGCGACTGCCTGGGGCGAACTCACCCTCACGTTTTTTCAACGCCGCCAAACTGGCGCCGGAGGAAATACCCACAAAAATGCCCTCCCGCAAAGCGCACTGACGCGTCATTTCAAAACTATCCTCTTCGCTGACCAAAATAGTGCCGTCGAGCATCTCGGTATTCAGAACCTCCGGAATAAAGCCCGCACCAATTCCCTGTAGGCGGTGCAGACCTTTATCGCCACCACTGATCACCGGAGATTTTTCCGGTTCGACGGCAAACACCTGCAGCTTGGGAAAAGATGCCTTGAGAACCTCACCACAGCCCGTGATATGGCCGCCGGTGCCGACTCCGGTAATCAGATAATCCAGCCCCTCGGTGAAGTCGGCCAGAATTTCTTTAGCGGTAGTTTCTCGATGTACCTGGACATTGGCGCGATTGTTAAATTGCTGAGGCATCCAACCGTTGGCATGTTCTGCCAGTAATTCTTCAGCTTTGGCGATAGCGCCCCCCATCCCCTGTTCCTTGGGCGTGAGTACCAGCTCGGCCCCCATGGCAGTCATCACCTGCCGCCGCTCCAGTGACATGGATTCCGGCATGGTAAGAATCAAGCGATAGCCCTTCACTGCCGCCACCATGGCCAGACCGATTCCGGTGTTGCCGGAGGTGGGCTCAATAATCACACCGCCCACCGGCAGGGCGCCGCGACGCTCGGCATCCTCAATCATCGCCAGGGCGATGCGGTCTTTAATACTGCTGCCGGGATTGAAGCGCTCCACCTTCATCCACACCTCAATATCTGAGCGGAACAAGTGGTTAATGCGCACATGGGGGGTATTGCCGATGGTTTCCAGAATATTGGCTGCCTTCATCGATAAAGCTCTCCGTTAATGACTTTCTCGGCAAACACGTCGTTCTGCCTATAAATAATTGCCTGAAGACAGATAGTAACCCAGATGCGCGCCACCCCAAGTGGCTCGGGTAAAAATCCAGGCGGTGGTAAAAGCTGGTAAATTCTTCAGGCAATCACAGCGATTAAACGGGTAACCCCCCATCTTGTCTAAACCAGTTAATTGGCTCGCCAGCTTAAGGCGCCACTGAATAAAGAATCTGATAATAATAAGAGGCATCACTATGATCGTTAACGCTCCCGCCGCCCATCAATCCAGTCCTTTCCTGCCCTGTACATTTGTGCTCTGTGCCGCTCTTTTTGTGCTTCTTGACGGCCTCGGAGTTACTGGCCTTTGGATGGCCTCCTTAAAAGCCCTGCCGATCGCCATCCTCGCCCAACTGGCACTGCGACAGCTGTATGGGCTCAGTCGCAGCCTGACACTCGCAGCCCTGGCTTTTTCTGCACTCGGCGATGTGCTGCTGGAAATAACATTTACCCACCACTTTATCTTTGGCCTAGGCGCCTTTCTGCTAGCCCAACTTCTCTACGCTGCTAACTTCCTGCGCCACGCCGACTTCCGCAATCGCCGCAGCCTGATGCGAATCCTGCCGGTGATTCTGTGCGCTCTTGTGCTGGCCCGGCTGATTCTTCCTGTCACCGGGGAACTGGCACCGGCAGTGCTGTTTTACCTACTGGCCATTGTCGCCATGGCCCTGGGCGCGGCGGCACACCGGGGCAACTCGGGCCTATTATTCACTGGCGCAATCACCTTTATGCTGTCCGACACGCTGATTGCTCTAAATAAATTTGTCACCCCGCTCCCCCTTGCCGATACAGCAATTATGCTCACTTACTACAGTGCACAGTTCGCCATCCTGTACGGCATACGCCGCACCCAGGCATAATGTCCCTTAATCTAGGGTATATATGGGGACAGCTACACTTTGGCCTCCCTCCCCACCACTGAGAGGTAGACAGGCCCCATGCTCGACTGGCGAAGTATCGACACTGTGCTGCTGGATATGGACGGCACCCTGCTGGATTTGCACTACGACAACCACTTCTGGCTCGACCATCTGCCCAGGCGCTACGCCGAAGTGCATGGCCTGGACCCACTGCACGCACAGGAAACCCTGCAAAAAGAGATCGATGCCCGCCGCGGTACCCTGGAGTGGTACTGTCTCGATTTTTGGGCGGAGACCCTACAGATGGATATCCTCGAAGTGCTGCGCGAAATTGAGGAACGCATCGCCCTGCGCCCCCACACCGAGGCCTTTCTCCAGGGCTTGCAACAGCTGCGCAAACCCACTTATCTGGTCACCAATGCGCACCGCCTTGGGCTCGAGCACAAGCTGGAACTTACCGGTCTCGACCGCTGGTTTGACGGCATTATTTCCTCCCACGATTATGGACACGCCAAAGAGAGCGAACGATTCTGGCACGTCCTGCGCGAAGAGGTGACGTTCGACCCACAGCGCACCTTGTTTGTGGACGACAACCAGAGCGTACTGGCCGCCGCACAGGATTACGGTATCGCCCACCTGCTGTGTATCCGCCAACCCGACAGCCGCGGCCCCAAACGCGAGATCAACAACTTCCCGGCAATTCATCATTTCGATGAAATTATGTCGCCGCATCACAGCAATAATTAACCCGCAGAGTTCGGGTAACGCCTATATAACGACAGGTTTCGATGGAAAAAGTACGTATAGACAAGTGGCTTTGGGCCGCGCGCTTCTTCAAGACCCGCAGCATCGCCAAACAGGCGATTGAAGGCGGCAAGGTGCATGCCGATGGGCATAGAGTCAAAGCCAGCAAGGAACTCACCGTTGGTGCGCTGTTGAGTATTCGCCAGGGCTGGGACCAGATGGAGGTGGAGGTTATCGCCCTCTCCGACCAGCGCCGCGGCGCCGATATCGCCCGTACCCTCTACCGCGAGACCGAGGGCAGTATCGCCCGGCGCGCTCGCGAGCGCAGCGAGCGCCAGGCGGCCAACGGCGGTATCCAGCCCGAGCGCCCCAACAAAAAGCAGCGCCGCCAGATCCATCGCTTCCTGCGAGAGCAGGACTAGCGGTAAATAACCAGAGTGGTGAAAATTCCGCCATTTTTATTCATAGCTGCTAAACTGGCTCAACTTAACCCGATAGAAAACAGCCCCGATGAAACGACTGATCGCCATCTCTCTGTTGCTTCTGCTCGGCGTGCAGACAGCCCTCGCCGATAGCCGCGAACACGAGCAGCTCAAGCGCTCGATTATTAAGATTTACACCACCGCCTCGGCCCCGGACTACTTCAATCCCTGGGCGCTGTTGAACCCCAAACAGCTCTCCGGCTCCGGTGCGGTTATCCGCGGTCAGCAGATCCTCACCAATGCCCATGTCGTGGCCAACGGCAGCTTTATCCAGGTGCAGCGCCATGGCGATGCCAAGAAATTCCGCGCCCGAGTGAAGTTCGTCTCCCACGATGCCGATCTGGCCCTGCTCACCGTGGATGATGACAATTTCTTCAGTGACACCCGCCCCCTAACGCTGGGCAAGCTGCCCGACCTGCAGGAAGAAGTCACCGTATACGGCTACCCCATCGGCGGCAAATCCCTGTCGATCACCCGCGGGGTTCTATCGCGGATGGAGCATCAGTACTACGCCCATGCCGAGAGCTACCTGATGGCCGGCCAGATCGACGCTGCCATCAACCCCGGCAATAGCGGCGGCCCTGTGATTTCCGGTGGCCGCATTGTCGGTGTAGCCATGCAGACCAATCAGAGCGCCGAAAATCTGGGCTATTTCGTGCCCCCCAGCGTGATTGCCCATGTGCTTGAAGACGCCACAGACGGACAACACCAGGGCTTCCCCGAACTGGGGGTGGTCACCCAGAGCCTGGAAAGTCCCTCCATGAAAAAAGCCGCCGGCCTCAGCGAGGATCAGGATGGCGCCATGATCGTCAAAGTTTTTAGCGACTCCCCCTCCGCAGGGACTTTCCAGCCCGGAGATGTCCTGCTCGAAGTCGACGGTTTTAAGGTCGCCGCCGATCGCACCGTGGAATGGCGTGAAAATCAGCGTACCAATTACCACTACGCCGTAGACCTACACCATGTTGGCGACAAACTACCGGTGCGCTTCTCCCGCAACGGCGTGGAACAAACCGCAGAGGTGACCCTGGACGCAGCGCCCCCCTCCCGCGCTCTGGTCGTGGGTGAACAATTCGACCAACAGCCCCGCTACTACATCTATGGCGGCGTGGTATTCGTGCCCCTGAACATGAACCTGATCAAGCGCTGGGGCAACAACTGGCACTCCAAGGCCCCTATCGACTACCTCTATGCGCGCAATCAATGGGGTGAAGAAACCCGCCGCGAACTGGTAGTAGCCCTCAAGGTATTGCCCGCCAACGTCAATTTGGGCTACCACGACTGGAAGAACTGGATCATCGATTCGGTCAATGGCCACACTGTTGCGGACTTCGACGAATTCGCCCAGCTGATGGAAACCAACAAAGAGACCTTCGTGGAGCTGCGCGACCGCTCCGGTTACCGCATGGTGCTGGATCACGCCGAGGCCCAGGAGCAGGAACCGCTGATTCTGCAGACCTACCATATTCCCCAGCGCCACTCGCAGGGACTGTTCAGCAGATTGGCCAATAAAGAGGAGTAAGGCCCGCGATAAGGGCTAGGGAGAAGCCGTGAAACTACTGAGAGGAACCTTGTTTGGCAGCCTGATGGTGGCTGCCACTGCCGGGGCTAGTGAACTCTATCGCTGGGTCGACGCCGACGGGCGTGTACATTTCAGCGACCGCCCCCCAGCGGAGGCCAAGGCCCAGGATATATCCGGGCAGCTCAATCCGATCAACTCCGCCGAGGCCACCAAGAATCGGCCGAGCTTGATCACCTCCCCGGCCACAACCACCGGCCGAGAGCAGCAAAAACGCCAACAGAAGGAGCAACAGGCACGCCAGCAGGAGCAGCAGCGCAACTGCAGCAAAGCGCGCCAGCGTCTACGCGCGATCAATGGGCGCGTGGCCTTTATCGACAATAATGGCAAAGAGGTTCGCTATTCCGAGCGCGAGCGCCAACAAATGGCCAAAAAGCTCCAGCGGGAAATCGCCAGCCGCTGCGGCTGACCCCAAAAAACCACCTCCTTCAGCCGGCATATCGCTTGCCGGCGCCACAATTATCCAGGCCGGCTACCATTTAGACATATCCACCTCTAAAATCCCGCGGTTTTAATACCGAGGCAATCGATCTATGTCCGATCAGCTGGAACGCTTTATCTTTTCCCAACACGATATACGCGGGCAGATGGTGACCCTCACCGATGCCTACCGCGAAGTGCTGGAACACAACCCGCTGCCTGCGCCGGTGGCGCATCTGCTGGGAGAGTTTCTCGCGGCCGCCGCCCTACTTTCCACCACCCTGAAGTTCGAGGGCATACTGAGTCTGCAGGCCCGCGGCGAAGGGGATGTACCACTGATTATGGCGGAGTGTACCCACCACAGCGATTTGCGTGGTATCGCGCGGGTTGCCGAGGGAGCACAAATCAGTGAAGACGCCAGCCTGAGCCAACTGATCGGGCCGCGCGGCGTCCTCTCAATCACCCTGGAACCGAAACGCGGCGAGCGCTACCAGGGCGTTGTCCCCTTGGAAAAAGACAGCCTGGCCGGCTGCCTGGAAGACTACTTCATCCAATCAGAGCAACTCGATACCCGCTTCTGGCTGGAGTGTGACGGCAGCAGTGTGGGCGGCATTATGCTGCAGGTGTTGCCCGGCAATAACGCCGCCAGCGCAGAGGAAAATCACGATGCCTGGGAAACCGCCCTGCACCTGGCAGATACCGTGAGCGCCGATGAGCTGTTTCACGTTCCCCACGACGAGTTGATTCACCGCCTGTTCCACCAATTGCAGCCGGCGAGCCTGGGCACCGACAGTATTCGCTTCAAGTGCAGCTGCTCCAGAGAGCGCAGCGCGCACGCCCTGATTTCCCTGGGCGCAGAGGATGTATACCGGCTACTGGAAGAGCAAAATGGTGAGATTATAACCGACTGCCAATTTTGTAACGCTCAGTACCGCTTCGACCGAGAGCAGGTTGAATCCCTTCTGAGTGCGCCGCCCCATACCTTGCACTAGGGGTAGTTGCCACCGGTGGGGGAACAATTTTCGCCACTGGCTGGCCCAGCTTCCGCACACGAAGATTCACATAATCTATAGGGTAAAATTACTACATAGATGAAGTGAATCAAAAACAGGTAAATTTGTACTGACAGCGCTGTCAAAGAGCAAAAAGTGACCGAGTTTGCTACCCGCTTATTTTGAATTTTGCCATAATGCGCCCCCCCAATTTTGCCAGGCTGTCTAATACTTGGGCGGCCCTATATTTTTACTATCCAACATTCACGGGTAATCGACGAATGGCACAGATCGACGACACCGCGCTGGTTTATAAGAACCTTTCACCAGCACAATTGGTCGAGCAGGCTCTTACGCGCGGCGAAGGCAAACTTTCCGACACTGGCGCGCTGGTCACTGAAACTGGCGCCCGCACCGGCCGCTCCCCGGCGGACCGCTTTGTTGTGGAAGAGCCCTCCACCGCCGACAGCATCGCCTGGGGCAATGTGAACCGCCCCTTCCCACAGGACAAGTTCGATGCCCTGTGGGACCGCGTAGAGGCTTTTGTCGCCGGCGACGACAGCTTCGTGCAACATCTGCACGTAGGCCAGGACGAAGATCACTACCTCCCGGTTGTTGTGACCACCCAGACCGCTTGGCACAACCTGTTCGGCCGCAACATGTTTATCCGCGCCGAAAAGTACAACCCCAAGGGCAAGGAAGAGTGGCGTATCCTGCACGCACCGAATTTTGTGTGTGAACCCGACCGCGACGGCACCAACTCCGAAGGCTGCGTGATCATCAACTTCGGCCAGCGCCGCGTCCTGTTGGCCGGAATGCGCTACGCCGGTGAGATGAAGAAGGCGATGTTCTCTGTGCAGAACTTCCTGCTGCCGGAAAAAGATGTCATGCCCATGCACTGTGCCGCCAACGTGGGCAAAGAAGGCGATACCTGCCTGTTCTTCGGCCTGTCCGGCACCGGTAAGACCACCCTGTCCGCCGATCCCGAGCGCTACCTGATCGGTGACGACGAGCACGGCTGGAGCAAGGGCGCAGTCTTCAATATGGAAGGCGGCTGCTACGCCAAAACCATTGATCTGAGCCAAAAAAATGAGCCGGTGATCTGGGACGCAATCCGCTTCGGCGCCATCGTTGAGAACGTGGTGACCAACGATCACGGCACCGCCGATTACTGCGACACCAGCCTCACAGAAAACGGCCGCTGCTCCTACCCGCTGGAGCATGTCGAAATGCGCCAGCTGGCGAACCGCGCCGGCGAGCCGAAGAATGTCATCTTCCTCACCTGCGACGTATCCGGCGTACTGCCTCCAGTATCCATCCTCTCCAAAGAGGCTGCCGCCTACCACTTCCTGTCCGGCTACACCGCTCGCGTTGGCTCTACCGAACTGGGCGCAGAGGCCGGTATCCATCCGACCTTCTCCACCTGTTTCGGCGCGCCGTTCATGCCGCGCGCTCCGCGCGAATACGCCGACCTGCTGATGAAACGTATCGACGACTTCGGCTCCAAAGTCTACCTGGTCAACACCGGCTGGACTGGCGGCTCCGGCGACAACGGCAAGCGCTTCCCGATTCCGGTTACCCGCGCTGTGGTAGCGGCAATCCAGAGCGGCGCTCTGGAAGGCGCGGCCACCGAGCACCTGGATACCCTGAATCTGGATATTCCCCTGGAAGTACCGGGCGTCGACAAAGCCTACCTGAACCCACGTGAAGCCTGGGAAGACAAGGCTGCCTACGACGATCAGGCCGGCAAGCTGGCCAGACTGTTCGCCGAGAACATTGAGAAGTTCAATGTCAGCAATGAGGTGAAAGGCGCCGGTCCCAAGGCCTAAGCCCCTCAGCGCAGCCTCCTAAAGGCGTAAAAAAGCCCCGCCACCACATGGTGCCGGGGCTTTTTTTATACCGCCATCTTCCACATCCACTCCGCTACCCATGCCATCGAAAGTTGTCGATTTTTACGGCTATAGTGTGTAAAGAGGCGCCGACGAAATAGACGTCTGTGTGCAGGCTCTCACTTCACTGACCAGATTTCGGAGCTGTAATCGAAACCCATGTCCGAAGGCAATTCATTTACCCGCTTCAGGACCCTCTACCCCCATCAACCGCCCGGTCGGCGCACCAATTTTGCGGTAGTGGCCAGCCTGACCCTGTTGCTCACTGTGGTACTGGTAACCCTGTGGCTGTGGCTGTGGTTTAAGGCACAGGAAAAACCCTATGTGGAAACGAAAGGGTATCGCATCGCCAGCGAGGAGAGCTTTAAGAGCTTTTTACGCAATGGCAACAACCGCGCGCAGGTCAAAGCCCTCAGTGACTACTTGGAAAGCCGTGGGCTCAGCGAGGTCACCGCGGTGAGCAATCTACTGCGCCAGGGTGAAGAGTGGCTGGAACTCGAGAAACCAGCATTCGCCCTCCCCCCCCAGGGCGAGTGGTCCAAGATGGCCGATACCTTAAAGCTACTGCGCGAGCAGGTTGTGCCCCTGATCGGCCCGGTAGCAGTGATCTCCGGATTTCGCAGCGACAGCTATAACCGCGAGCTGGAGCACTCAGATAAGGCCCGTCACCGGGCCTTTTGCGCCCTAGACCTAATTCCTACCTCCAATATCAGCCACGGTGAGCTTGTGGAAGAACTGCAAGCCCTGCACGCGCGCCTGGGTCCCGAAAGCCGCTTCGGCCTGGGACTGGGTAACGGCGTGCTCTTCCATATCGACACCTGTGGCTATCGAACCTGGCAACTGATGGATTGAACCATGGGTATCCAAGACAACGGCGATCGTCAAACATCCATTTCACGCACCCAGCGCCGCTGGCTATTACTGACCGGCGGGCTGCTAATCATCATCACGATTATTGTGCTACTGCTCACCTCGGAGAAAACGCGTGAGTTAGGTGAGAGAATTCTCAGCCCTATCGACCTCCTGCCCTTGCCGGATACCCCTGAAATTTACGATATACAGGGATACCCTGCCGCCTCAGAGCGGGTTTTTAGTCGCTTCCTTAAGCAGGAAGAAAATCAGAAGCGGTTTGCCAAGCTAAAGAATTTTCTGCGAATCAATGAGGTGGACCATGTGGTAGCGCCCTTCGAACTGTTGCGCCAAGGCAGCGACTGGCAGGACCTAGGCGAACCACCTTTCGCCATTCCGCCTACGGAAAATTGGGGCTCCATGATTTACACCCTGAGAGCACTGCAGCGAGAGATAGTGCCGATTATCGGCCCGGTTACCGTGATCTCAGGCTGGCGTACCACCAGCTACAACAGCAAGGCCGGTGGCTCTAAAGGCAGTAAGCATTTGCGCTTTTGCGGGCTGGATATAGTGCCGCAGAAAAATTTCACCCGCGAACAATTAGTGCCCGTACTAAGGGATATTCACAAACGCAACGGCAAGCAGTGGGATATGGGATTGGGGATATATAAAGGGATTCGTTTTCACGTAGATACCTGTGGTTACAGGCGCTGGTAAATCCGCCCTGCTTCTGCTTAGATAGATCGCAAATTAGGCGCCCGATACCACAGGGCTTTGCAGCAGTAGAGGGAGCTCCAGTGCAGGAAAAGTTAGAAAGACGCTCATTTATACTTTCACTTATTTTAGTGTCGATCGGTTTTTTACTACTGGTAAAACCCTTCTTCACACCGATTTTCTGGGCCTGTGCTATCGCCCTGATTTTCTACCCAGTGTACCGCTTGCTGATGGAGCGCTTTCCGAACTCACCCAATTCCATGGCGCTGCTGACGCTGTTTATGTGCATCGTGCTATTGGTAATACCCGTACTGGTGGTAGCAACGTCCTTTATTAATGAAGCCGTCACTCTCTATCACCGGGTGCAGGAAGGGCAGATCGATATCTCGAAATCCCTGGAACAGGTGCGCAATACCTTCCCACGGGTCAACGATATGCTCGAGGGCATCGGCGTCGATATTGATGAAGCCAAGCAACGGCTACTTGGCGGCGTAATGAATGCCGGCAGCTTTATCGCCAAAAATGCTATTGAAGTTGGGCAAAACACCGTTAACTTTTTTGTCATGCTTGGCTTAATGCTCTACCTCACATTCTTTTTAATTCGCGATGGCGAGAAGCTGGTCAACCTGATTATTCATGCACTGCCCCTCGGTGATGAACGCGAACACCTGCTGCTGGCTAAATTTGCCGAAGTGACCCGAGCTACCATCAAGGGCAACCTGGTCGTCGCCATCACCCAGGGCTCTCTGGGCGGTATTATTTTCTGGGCCCTCGACCTCCCCGCACCGCTGCTGTGGGGGGTATTGATGACCCTGCTGTCGCTACTGCCTGCCGTTGGCGCGGCGCTGATCTGGTTTCCCGCCGCGATCTATCTCTACGGCATAGGCGAGCCGATCAAAGCCAGCATATTGCTGGCATACGGATTTACGGTAATCAGCTTGGTAGACAACTTATTGCGCCCGATTTTGGTGGGGCGGGATACCAAGTTACCAGATTATCTGGTGCTGTTTTCCACCGTGGGTGGCCTGATCATGTTTGGTATCAGTGGCTTCGCAATAGGCCCTCTACTCGCAGCGCTATTCCTCGCCTTCTGGGAAATCTTTATGCGGGAATTTGTCCACCCCGAAGACATGCTGATGCCGCCAAGGCCCGAGGGTGATTAGCCGTGAGCAACCCCGCCAGCTGAAAGTGGCAGCAAAATACTCTGACTGCTGAATAGAGCTAGCGCCGGGAGGTATAGGATAACGCGTAAATCCGAAAGTCTGGCTTCTGGCACTCGCCAGTCTCTCGGGCGAAACTAGACTGTTGCGAAAATTCCAGGTCGAACAAGAGGCATATACTAGTTTGATGCGGAGTATGGCAGTAGCATAGACGCAATTTTTGCCTTAGCGGATGTTCCTATGAAATATTGGTTTACCCTGATTATCGCCACCATAATTAGCCTGCCGCTAATGGCGCTGGAAGTTGGAGAAAAAGCACCCAACTTCTCCCTGCAGGGCACAGATGGAAAGACACACTCACTGGACGACTATATCGGCAAACGCGCAGTTGTAATCGCTTGGTTTCCGAGGGCTTTTACTAAAGGCTGTACTATCGAATGTAAATCCCTGGCTAAAAATGGGCACAAAATTCGCGCCTTCGACGCGGCCTATTTTATGGCCAGCACCGATAAGCATGAGGATAACACCCGTTTTGCCAAGCATAATGCCGCCGATTTTCCCCTACTCAGCGACCCCACTGGACAAACGGCTAAAGCATACGATGTGTTGATCCCCGTTCTTAAACTCGCTCGGCGCGTCACTGTTTATATTGGCAAAGATGGGACCATTCTGAAGATTGACAAAGATATCAACCCCGCTACTAGTGCAGAAGATATCGCCCGTAATCTGGCCGAACTCGGGGTGGAGAAATCGGGCAACACGCAGAAAGAAAACGTGGAGCAGTAATCTATTTCACAGCTCGGAAAGCTCCGGGCTGCTTTCTCATACTATGAGATTGCAGAATTGATCTTTGATCTTCTTAGTCACAAATAAAGGAAATCCCAAAACAGCACTGCTGTCCTTCAAACTCATCGAGCCACTTGCAAACGCTCAAGCTGGCCCGGCCCTCACTGGATTTATCCACAAACTCATGAGAGTAGATTGGCTCGCCAGAGGCGAATACACATAAGTCATCATCCCGCAATTCTACAGCGTTATTGGCCCAGGGCAGCTGCGCATCGGTCTTGCCTGCCACTTCCTCACCGGCCAATTCACAAATCTTTCGATTGCCCCAGAGATATTTTCCTTCCCGATCTTTTATCCAAAAAAGAAAAGGTAATTTTTCGAAAACACTCATCTCAGAACTATTCATAAACCCACCTAAATATTACGAGCATATTATAAATACAGCATTACTTACCGGATCTATCAATAAAACGACTTCAAACCAAATGCATTAAACTTACACACCCTTATAGCAATAAAGCGCAAACATATAACCGCACTACCCAACTAACCGTAGAATCCCAGTAGTAATAGCAACTTATAAAAACCAATTTTGCCGCTGTATGATAGCGTCCGATAAAAAAGTACTGTAACTAAACAATGCACAAAATTTCAGGAACTTCAGCACCCTTGTGATTACAGCCATCCTAGTCTCAGCCTGTAGTGGAGAGGCGGAAATGGTGAAAGCAACACTCTCGACTTTCATCACAGGCGAAGGTAATTATATTACCCGAGAAATAGCCATTCCAATGCCCAGGATTTTATCCAGGACTTAGCTTTTACTGTAAATAAATACGAAGGAATTTCCCTCCGGAACCCAGAGAAAATTTTGAAACCCTTAGAAAAAATATTAGAAAACTAATACTTGTGCGACCACTCATTTGCTATCAACACATATAAAACCAGTATTTTATTCAGCGGCCTACATGTCAGAAATAGAGGGCTTTTAACAAGAATCATTGAACTAGAAAAGAGAGAGACAGATTAGCGGTATTCCCAACTTTACTAGAGTTGGCGATTTCCGGTACAAAATAGACAGTAACAAAAATTTATCCTAGTTCTTCTACGAGGAAGCCATATGGAATAGATATAGTAAAGAATATTACTTAGATACCAAGGAAGAAATCTCGAAATTAAACTCTACCACATGTTAAATACCCAACGCTCATTTCCGTTGAATGAACTCCGCGGTGAATTTACCGCAAGATTTTACCATCCAGAGTCTTATGCAGAATACAATTGCGATTATCTCCACGCCTACCATAGAGGCGTACACCCACCTGGGATCTCAGTAGTCTTGAGATCCCAGTGTTAGAGTCACTCTCCACTCATCCCCAGCTCTTTCAGCTTCCTGGTCAGGGTATTTCGCCCCCAACCCAGTAAATCTGCAGCATCCCGTTTACGTCCGGCAGTATGCTTGAGGGCGATTTCTATCAACGCCTTCTCAAAAGCCGGCACGGCTTCGCTGAGAATTTCCTTGCGCCCGGCGCTCAGGGCTTGATCGGCCCAGAGTCGCAGGGCCTTTTGCCAGTCCAGGGGGGCTTCGACATCGTTCCCCTGTTGGTGCAATTCCTGCGGTAAATCCTCGATATGCACTTCGCGGCCCGAGGCCATCACGGTAATCCAGCGACAGGTGTTTTCCAGCTGGCGCACATTCCCAGGCCAGTCGAGCCCGGCAAGGTATCCCTCGGCCTCTTTACTCAGAATTTTGGGCTCAACATCGAGATCTGCAGCGGCGGCATTAAAGAAATGACGCACCAATCGTGGGATGTCTTCACGCCTGTCCGCCAACCGCGGAATATGGATACGAATAACATTCAAGCGGTGAAATAAATCCTCGCGGAATTTATGCTCGCGTACCAACTCCTCCAGGTTCTGATGGGTAGCGGCAATAATACGCACGTCCACTTTTACCGGGGTGTGACCTCCAACCCGGTAAAACTCCCCATCTGCCAACACGCGCAACAACCGCGTCTGTGTTTCCGCCGGCATATCACCGATCTCATCCAGGAAAAGGGTACCGCTATTGGCCTGTTCGAAACGCCCGGTGCGCTGGGCACTGGCCCCGGTAAAGGCGCCCTTCTCGTGGCCAAACAATTCGGATTCCATCAGGTCTTTGGGGATGGCGGCCATATTGAGGGCGATAAATGGCTTATCCCGGCGCGGGCTGTGGTTATGCAGGGCCTGCGCCACCAGCTCCTTGCCGGTGCCCGATTCACCGTTAATCAATACCGTGATATTCGAGTGAGACAGGCGACCAATGGCGCGAAACACTTCCTGCATAGCCGGCGCTTCGCCGATAATCTCTTTATTACCCGCACCATTGTCCGGCTCTGCGCGCTCTTCCTGGGCCTGTTCTTTGGCGTGCGCCAAGGCGCGGCGGGTAACCGCCACGGCCTCATCGATATCGAAGGGCTTGGGTAAATATTCAAAAGCCCCGCCCTGGTAGGCGGCCACCGCACTGTCGAGATCTGAGTGCGCGGTCATAATAATAATCGGCAGGCCCGGACGCTCCGCCTGGAATCGCTCCAGCAGTTTAAACCCGTCGGAACCCGGCATGCGGATATCACTAATCACCACATCCGGCGAATCGCTGTAAAAATCATCTAGAGCGCGATCACCACTCTCGTAACACTGGGTTTCGATTCCCTCCCGCGAAAGTGCCCGCTCCAGTACCCAGCGGATTGATCGGTCGTCGTCAATAATCCAAACGCGATTGCTCATTCTCTAGGTTCCTGTATTGGCTTATTCGGTAACAAGTGGCAGGTAAATCTGGAACACACTGCGACCCGGTCGGCTATCGCATTTGATCAGGCCGCGATGCTGGTTGATGATGTTCTGGGAGATAGACAGCCCCAGGCCCGAGCCCTCGGCACGCCCGGAAATCATCGGGAAAAATATGCGCTCACGGATCTCCTCGGGAATACCGGGCCCGTTGTCTTCTATTTCAATACGGCAAACCAGCGGGCAGTGGCGCCGGCCGATGGTGAATTGACGCTGTACCCGAGTGCGCAGCACCATCTCTCCGCTGGCGAGGCCTATGCTCTCGTCGATGGCCTGCATGGCATTGCGGGCGATATTCAACAGGGCCTGGATTAATTGCTCGGGGTCTGCCGGCACATCGGGAATAGAGGGGTCGTAATCCCGGCGAATGCGTAGTTCGCCCCCGCACTCGGCCTCCACCAACTGGGCCACCCGCTCCAGAATCTCGTGCACATTACTGGGCGCCAACCGTACCGGCTGGCGCGGCCCCAGCAGGCGATCGACCAGGTTGCGCAGGCGATCCACCTCTTCGATGATGATCTGGGTGTACTCTTCGAGCGAGGCATCGGGCAGCTCCCGCTGCAGTAGCTGTGCGGCGCCGCGAATGCCGCCGAGGGGATTCTTTACTTCATGAGCCATACCGCGCACCAGATTGCGCGCGGTTTCCTGGGTACTGAGTAGCGCGTCCTCGCGGGCGATACGCAGCAAACGGTCCATCGGCTGCACTTCCACCAGCAACACCCCCAGCTCCGGCACGGGGCTCACAGAGTAATCAACGGTGCGTGTTTCCTGATTATGCAGGCGCCAGCGGGCCCGGCGCACCGTGAATTTCTCACCACTGGCAAGGGCACTGCGCAGAGCCTTCTGCGCCTCAACGGATTCCCGCACCACCTCCTCCAAGGGCATTCCCTCAACCCGCGCGCTGGAAGCGGCCAATAAATCCTCGGCGGCATTGTTCAGATAGCAGAGTGCTAACTGGTCATCCAACACCAATACCGCAGAGGTAAGGCTGTCTAGTAACTGGCGCAACTGGCGATCATTGAGCATTCAATAGTTTCCGCTTCTCAACAGGGGCCTGGGCACGATCCTGCGCCCGGCGCGATAAACCCTTGTACCTAGCCAGTGCAAAAAGCAAACCAAAATGGCGCACATGGCGGTCCGAGAGGCACAGTCCGACCACCGCAGTATTTTTACGCTGCCCGGTCTCTGCAGCAGCCCAATCAACCACAGGAAAAGGTAGAAACGTACAAGGAGAACGACCTGCGCACCATATTAGTGCGCAAGCTATTGATTCACCAGCGAGTCTCAAAGAGGAGTAGCGCCCTCCCAAAAGAGGCAGTTGGCGCCGGTATTGGCTAGAGACTCAGGGGGTGGGCTGCGCCTGGGGGATGCCCGGCCCCACGGGGGCTTTGGGAGCCTGCGGAGCACGCGGTGCCGGGTTGTCCGGGAGCCTTCCCCCCGGACGCTTCACATACAGGGTGATCACCTGAGACTGGGCCAAGACCTGTCCTCTGGCATCGGTAAGCACCGCCTGCACCGAATGGGTGCCCCGCTCTAGTAGGGAGATATCCAGACCCGCTCCCTCGGAGCTGCCGTTCCAGGGCTTGCCATCAACTACTGCAAAGAAGCTGGCCCCCTCCGGATACACCGGTTGTACGTTGACCTGCAGTGGAATAAAGCGTTGCCCCGGTGGGATCGTAGCGCCGTCCTGCGGACTCACAATCTGAATAGTGAGGGGGCCCGTGGGCCCTTCTTTGCCCTCATCCTCTCTATCTTTGGGCGACAACTTGCGGGTTGACAACGGGCGCGGCAGGGCGATGGGCTGTACATTGATCGGGGCCAACTCCACCTTTTGTGCCTGCCCATTGGCCGGTGGCGTATCGCTAAATGTCACCTGGCCATCGGGGCCGACAACTTTGTAAATAGTGCCCGATGCGCTGCCACCATCGGTGCCGGCAAGGGCAAATAACGGTGTGGCGAGGCACAATACCTTAAGCAATTTTGTATATCCCATAGCTCCATCGGCCGCACAGCGGCGCTCCTTGTGTCTGCTCGATTGTGGGCTCCAACTTGGCGGGGCCAGCTAGCAATAAGCGCTGTAAACGCCGCGACAATGATCGACGGCAAAAACAACCACCCCAGTGAAAGTGTACCTCCAATAAAAAAGCCCGCACCAGGGCGGTGCGGGCTTTTCGAGAACAGCTCGACGGCATCACTGTGATGCCGCTCGCTATTACACGGAGTAGTACATATCGAACTCAACCGGGTGTGTGGTCATGTTCAGGCGCTCTACTTCTTCACGCTTCAAATCGATGTAGGCATCGATTGCGTCGTCAGTGAATACGCCGCCTTCGGTCAGGAAGGCGCGATCGCTATTCAGTGCGTCCAGGGCACCTTCCAGGCTCTCGGCTACCGTCGGGTACTCAGCCAACTCTTCGGGCGGCAGGTCGTACAGATCCTTGTCGGCGGCATCGCCGGGGTGGATCTTGTTCTTAACACCGTCGAGGCCCGCCATCAGCAGTGCGGCGAACGCCAGGTAGGGGTTGGCGGTCGGATCCGGGAAACGGGTCTCGATGCGCTTACCTTTCGGCGAGGTCACATACGGAATGCGAATGGAAGCGGAGCGGTTGCGCGCAGAGTAAGCCAGGATAACCGGTGCTTCGAAGCCCGGTACCAGACGCTTGTAGGAGTTGGTAGACGCGTTACAGATCGCATTCAGAGCGCGTGCGTGCTTCACGATACCGCCGATATAATACAGAGCGGTCTCGGACAGACCCGCGTAGGCGTCGCCGGCAAATTGGTTTACGCCATCCTTGGTGAAGGACTGGTGTACGTGCATGCCGGAACCGTTATCGCCAACCAGGGGCTTGGGCATAAAGGTTGCCGTTTTACCGTAAGCGTGCGCCACATTGTGCACAGCGTACTTGAGGATCTGTACCTCATCCGCTTTCTTGGTCAGAGTGTTAGCGGCAACGCCGATCTCACACTGTCCTGCGGTGCCCACTTCGTGGTGGTGCACTTCTACACGCAGACCCATCTGCTCCATAGCGGAACACATGGCAGCGCGCACATCGTGCAGGGAGTCGACCGGGGGTACGGGGAAGTAACCGCCCTTAACACCCGGACGGTGACCGATATTGCCCTCGGCAAAGCTGTGACCGGAGGACCAGGCCGCCTCTTCGGAATTGATTTTGTAGAAGGCGCCGCCCATTTCGGCACCCCAAGTAATGTCGTCGAATACGAAGAACTCGGGCTCTGGGCCGAACAGTGCGGTGTCGCCCAGACCGGTGGACTTCAGATATTCCTCGGCGCGCAGTGCAATGGAGCGGGGATCACGCTCGTAGCCCTGACCGGTGACCGGGTCCACGATGTTACAGCGAATAATAACGGTGCTCTCATCGGTGAAGGGGTCGAGGAACGCGGTATCGTCATCCGGCATCAGGATCATGTCGGACTCATTGATACCCTTCCAGCCAGCGATAGAGGAGCCATCAAACATCTTGCCCTCTTCGAAGAACTCGCCGTCAATCTCCGACACAGGGATGGAAACGTGCTGTTCTTTACCCTTGGTGTCGGTGAAGCGCAGGTCTACCCACTTAGCCTCACTCTCTTTAATCAAATCGAGCGTTTTCGCTGACATTGCTGTCCTCCAGGTCTTGAAAAGTAATTGGTCGCTATGCCTTTGCTGCCGGCATTCACTCTTTACCTGGCGTGAAATAAAGCAAGGAGTGTGCCAAATTAGGGCAGCCGCGCCGCAGCGGCGACTAGCGCCGGTGCGGGCCCCAGCACTGGGCCGACTGGGGCAGGATAGATGTATTGTGGCCGAGCAGCCACAGGTAAATGCACCATTCTGGCGCGATCGTTCTCGAGGGCGCTCATTAACAGTGCACAACCAAGTTGCCTCCGGCTAGTTTATAATGCCGCACCTTCTTATCAACATGCGGTACCACACGGATTCCCATGCACTTTGTCGTCAAGTTTTTTCCAGAGATCACCATCAAGAGCAACCCTGTGCGCAAGCGGATGTCTCGCCAGCTCAAGGACAACCTGCAGCGCCTGCTGCACCAGCTGGACGACCGCATTCAAGTGCGCAAAGACTGGGAAAAGATCGATGTGATCGCCCCGGATGCCGTAGCGCACCTGGGCAGCCGTATCGAAGAGGTGCTCTCCCATACTCCCGGTATCGCCAACTTCTCCCGCGTGCAACAGTTCCCCCTGGGCGACCTGCACGATATGTATGAGAAAACCCTGGCGGTGTGGGGCCCAGCCCTCAAGGACAAAACGTTTTGTGTGCGGGTAAAACGCACCGGCAAGCACGACTTCCAATCTCTAGATGTCGAACAGTACGTGGGGGGTGGTCTCAATCAGAATACCGAGGCGGCCGGGGTCAAACTGAAAAACCCGGATATCACCGTGAAGCTGGAGGTCCGCCACGACAAGCTCAACGTGATCGAGGTACAGCACCCCGGTCTCGGCGGTTTTCCCCTGGGCACACAGGACCCGGTGTTGTCGCTGGTATCCGGCGGCTTTGACTCCACCGTGGCCAGCTACCTGATGATGAAGCGCGGCCTGCGCACTCACTTCCTGTTTTTCAACCTGGGTGGGCGCCAACACGAGCTGGGCGTGAAGGAAGTGGCCTATTACCTGTGGAATAAATACGGTGCCTCCCACCGGGTGCGCTTCGTAACGGTGCCCTTTGATGAGGTGGTGGCAGAGATCCTAGAGCGCGTCGACGACTCCCATATGGGCGTGATTCTGAAACGCATGATGCTGCGTGCCGCCGATGTGATTTCCAAGGAACTAGAAGTAGACGCAGTGGTAACCGGTGAGGCGATCGCCCAGGTTTCCAGCCAGACCCTGAAAAATCTGGCGGTCATTGATAGCGTCACCGACACCCTGGTACTGCGCCCGCTGATCACCACCGATAAAACCGACATTATCCGCACTTCGCGGGAAATCGGCACCGAGGAATTCGCCGCGAATATGCCCGAGTACTGCGGCGTGATCTCGGTGAAACCCACCACCCGCGCGAAGATTGAAAAAGTGGAGTCTGAGGAAAACCGCTTCGACTTCACCATCCTCGATCGCGCCATCAGCAATCGTTCGATCCAGAATATCGATCAGGTGATCGAAGAGGTGGATGGCGAGGCCCCAGAAGTGGAGGTTCGCGAGGAGGCCGGCGGCGCCGTCGTACTCGATATCCGCCACCCGGACGAAGAGGAAATGGACCCACTGGAGCTCGAGGGCGCAGAGGTGCAGACCATTCCCTTCTATCGCTTGAACAGCAACTTCGCCCAGCTGGATCAGGAACGCGAATACCTGCTCTACTGCGCTCGCGGAGTGATGAGCCGCCTGCACGCCTCGCACCTGCTAGACGAGGGCTTCCGCAATGTCGGCGTACTGCGCCCACAGATTCCACACCGCCCCGAAGGCCTCAAGAAGTAGCCTCTGCGCGCGGGCGCTTGCTGCGTCCGCGCGCACCTCCCACAACAGTGGGGTCCACTATTCTGAACATGGCCGGTGATTTTTTACTCAAAATCACTCCCAATTGTCATGCGGCCCCCCTATAATCGCCGCCTTTGGCCGGAATGCTGCTGTAGAAACCCCGCAGGCCCCCGCCCCGATTTACCCAGATTTAACGCCCAGAGGCCCCCAGTGATAGACAATCTGCGCAATATTGCGATTATCGCCCACGTAGACCACGGCAAAACCACCCTGGTGGACAAGCTGCTGTCCCAGTCCGGCACTCTCGACCGCCGCGACGAAGGCGCAGAGCGGGTCATGGACTCCAACGATCAAGAGCGTGAGCGCGGCATCACCATCCTGGCGAAAAACACCGCCATTCGCTGGAACGACTACCGCATCAACATCGTCGATACCCCCGGACACGCCGACTTCGGCGGCGAGGTAGAGCGCGTACTGTCCATGGTCGACTCTGTATTGCTGCTGGTAGACGCGGTCGACGGCCCCATGCCGCAGACTCGCTTCGTCACCCAGAAAGCCTTTGAGCAGGGCCTCAACCCCATCGTGGTGATCAATAAGATCGACCGTCCCGGCGCGCGCCCGGACTGGGTGATGGATCAGGTCTTCGACCTGTTTGACAGCCTCGGCGCCACCGATGAACAGCTGGACTTCCCGGTAGTCTATGCCTCCGCCCTCAACGGTATCGCCGGTCTCGACGACACCGACCTGGCCGATGATATGACACCGCTGTTCCAGATGATCGTGGACAAAGTAGAGCCACCCAAGGTCGACCCCAACGGCGCCTTCCAAATGCAGGTTTCCGCCCTGGATTACTCCAGCTACGTAGGCGTAATCGGCGTTGGCCGTATCAGCCGCGGCACCCTAAAGCCCAACCAACAGGTAGTGGTGCTGGACCGCGAGGGCAGTTCACGCAAGGCTAAGGTCCTGCAAGTTATGGGTTACCTGGGCCTCGAGCGCGTCGAAGTTGAACAGGCCAGCGCCGGCGATATCGTCTGCATCACCGGTGTGGGCGAACTGAATATCTCCGACACCTTGTGTGATGTCGACACCCCGGAAGCCCTGCCGGCCCTGAGCGTGGACGAGCCCACCGTGAGCATGACCTTCCAGGTCAACGACTCGCCCTTTGCCGGCCAGGACGGCAAATATGTAACCTCGCGCAATATCAAAGAGCGCCTGGACCAGGAGCTGATCCACAACGTGGCCCTGCGTGTAGAGCAAGGCGACTCCCCAGATAAATTCAAGGTTTCCGGCCGTGGCGAACTGCACTTGTCCGTTCTGATCGAGTCCATGCGCCGCGAAGGTTTCGAGCTGGGCGTATCCCGTCCGGAAGTGGTACAGAGAGAAGTCGACGGCGAGATCCACGAGCCCTACGAGCAGGTGGTTATCGACGTTGAAGAGCAGCACCAGGGCCCGATTATGGAAGAGCTGGGTCTGCGCAAGGCCGACCTCACCAATATGGAGCCGGACGGCAAAGGCCGCGTGCGCCTGACCTTTATCGTGCCCTCCCGCGGCATGATCGGTTTCCGCTCCCAGTTCCTCACCATCACCAGTGGCTCCGGCATCATGACCAGCATCTTCGACCACTATGGTCCGGTGAAGCAGGGTGAAGTGGCCAAGCGCATCAACGGCGTACTGGTTTCCATGGTCAAAGGCAAGACCCTCGCTTACGGCCTGTTCGCTCTGCAGGATCGCGGCCGCCTGTTCCTGGGCCACGGTGAAGAGGTCTACGAAGGACAGATCGTCGGCATCCACTCCCGCGGCAACGACCTGGTGGTAAACCCCACTAAGGCCAAGCAGCTCACCAACGTGCGCGCCTCAGGTACCGACGACGCACTGACCCTGTCGCCGCCCATCCGCCACACTTTAGAGCAGGCGCTGGAATTTATCGAAGACGACGAATTGGTAGAAGTGACTCCCAACTTTATCCGTCTGCGCAAAAAAATCCTGCAGGAAAATATGCGCAAACGCGCGAAGAAATAATTTATATTTTCTTCCACTCTAAAAAGGGCCCTAACGGGCCCTTTTTTATTTGCCCTCTCACGACAAATAATACGCCGATCACTGTAAATATAAAAATCCCTCGGGCGAGGCTGTATTACTAATAGCTGAGTAATGTATACCGCTAGCTGGTATACGGTAAGAAAATTCACCGAAAATATACCAGCTAGAATTTTTAGATAATTCCGTTGTCCCCCGTACACTTTTCCTTTTGTTTTTCGAATTAGGCAAACCAGGTTTCAATACCGCACCCAAAGTCCGATCATTTACCCTTTTTTCTGATATGAAAAAATTTCCTAAAAAAAGTGCGATTAAATTTTAGCTCCATCTTCTTTTTTTCAACACATGGAAACTAAAAAAATATCCAGCGCAAATAAATCATTGAACGGCATTATTTCTCTGTATCCGTCGTGGAACTTTTGCATCCTTATTTATTCCTAATTTCTCAATTATAAAGCTTCGAGAATCTCTGAATAATTCCGTGATACCTTGGAAAGCCCCACCGGCAGGCCTTGGGGGGCCACATCTACTGCGTTGTCACTCCTGCAATGGACTAAGACCATTTGCGGCGAGCTGCGTCTAATATTTGCGACCTTCAAGTCCCACAGAGACATTACGGAATTATTCAGAGGTTCCCTTAGCTCTATAACGCTAAGTTATTTCATATTTAAGGCCCACGGGAGGTCAGTCTAATGTTTTCTTTCCTGCAATCTCAGGATCAAACAAGGATGTTGGAGGGGGACCGCAGTGACCGCGGATTTGGATTTAAGAGGGTTGCAACGCTCGCGGCAGCGCTCGTGTTGAGCGTAAATATCAGTGCCCAAGAGACAACCAAACGAGTCTCGGCCTACTGGGCCGACTGGGAGTATTGGGCCGACTCATCCTTTACCCACGACAACGTGGATTTTTCCAAGCTCACTCACGTCCAGTACGCCTTTGCCTGGAACGACGAAGAGGGCACCATCTACTTCACAGACCCCTATGTTTTCTACGGGCTGGGCGCCCAGTCATTCTCCGGCGGCGCGGGTAATGGTCCGGTCAAGTGCTCTCCGCCCTTCTGGCATCCTTACAGCCAGTACGACTCCAGTAAGCAGGCCGAGGTCTGCCAGGGATGGAACGATCAAGAGTCAGGTTTCGTAAAATCGGTGCACGACGACGGCGCCAAGGCAATTCTCTCTGTGGGTGGCTGGACCCTCTCTCATAAAGTGTCTGAGATGATGGAGAGCGACACCGCACGCGCGGCCTTTATCGAAAATGCCGTAACACTCCTTACCGATTGGGACTTCGATGGGCTCGACCTCGACTTCGAATATCCGGGCTATACACCGAACGGCGGACGCTCAATCGACAAAGACAACTTCACAGCACTCCTGAGAGAGCTGCGCGCGCGCTTTGATGAAGTCGAAGCCGAGACCGGCAAAAACCTGGAGTTGACCGCCGCGGTCGCTTGCGGCCCCTCAATTGCAAAGGAAGGTTACGATTTTGCCGAAGTCGGAGCAATCCTCGATTACGTCAATCTTATGACCTACGACTTCGGTGGTGACTGGGATTCGGTAGCCCAGCACACGTCCCCCCTGTTCCCCTATGAAGGCCAAGTCAACGAAGGCTTCGACGCGGAGAGCTGCCGCGACATGTGGATGTCCGAGGGCAATATCCCATCCGAGAAAATCATACTGGGTATGTCCCACTACGGCCGCAGCGTCGCCGGCGCCACCGCGATCGGCGAGGCCGCATCGGGGCAAGACGTAGCCCACTGGGGTTCTGACACTGAAACGCGCTATTACCAGATCGTCGAAAAGATGCAGAATGATCCATCATTCCAGACCGCCTACGATCCAGAGGCCGTCACCCACTATGGGTGGTTCCCGGATGGCGGTTTTATTTCTTTCGAGGATACAACCTCAATTGCCGAGCGGGCTCGCTACGTGGTCGACCAAGACCTGGGCGGCGTGATGATCTGGCAGCTCCGAGGCGGCATGCTCCGCGAGAATAACCAGTACCAGTATCCGCTTCTCGACGCGGCACTGGAGGTCTTTGGGCAAGGCGATTCCGGGTCGGATAACTCTGGAGATAGCGGCAATAGCGGCGACACTGGAGGCACGGATAACGGAGACAACGACAACTCCGGGAATACCGGAAATAACGATAATACTGGTAACGACAGCGATACTGGCGACAACAACACTGGTGACAGCGGCGGCGCAGGAAGCACTGCCTCCTGCACGGCTTTCCAGCAGCCTTATGCCGGTGATCCTGGCTACTCTATCGGTGATGTTGTCGTCTTCGAAGGAGCTGCCTACGAATCCAACCACGCACCAAACTGGTGGTCGCCATCCGCCGCACCGACACTGTGGAACGAGACCAGCTGCCAGACAAATAATGACGGCTCTGACAGCGAATCAGACAGTGACTCTGATAACGGCTCGGATAGTGGCACTGACGACAATACCGAAAATGGTTCTGGCAATAATTCCGATAGCGACTCTAACGACAGCACTGACGACAACGAGGGCACAGCGGCTTCCTGCCCGGCATTCCAGCAACCCTACGCCGGTGATGCGGCCTATGAAATTGGTGATCGGGTAACGTTCGAAGGCCAGGTATACGTCTCTACCTTCGGGCCTAACTGGTGGTCTCCGGCAAATGCCCCCCAGTACTGGGAAGCGAGTTCCTGCCAGTAGCCTAAACCCGTTTGTGTCTCGCAGGAAAACCCCGCGGGGCAATATGTAAGCGCGAAGAAATAAATTTTCTTCCAACCAATAAAAAGGGCCCTTTTGGGCCCTTTTTATTGGTTCATCACCCACACCCGATCCTGTCTATTTCCCTCCCTACTTTGTCGCCCACTTCGGACGATTTTGCAGCCATACCCTCAACCAATCGCAATACCGATTATAGGCATCTGGGCTAAAATTAGACGAATAGCGATTCATAAACCCATGCGGAAAAAGGGTTTGATGTACATTCACCAGCGGAATTTTGGAAAGATTGCGTGAAAAATCAGAAATATTCAAGGAGGGCTCTTCGTCTGCCAGGAAAAAATCTACATTTTTTCCTGGCCTTTCATCGAGAAAATGACGCACCCGGGAGCCATAAAAGCAAGCTGTCTGCTCAATGAATGCGGAACTATCACGACAAGCTAGCATCCAGGCGACAGTGGCTCCCACACTAAACCCAACTACATTACACTTGTGGCCCTGCGCTCTAATATATTTATTTACAAAAGAATAATAATTATCGACACCACCCTCTCTCATAAAATATTGATAAGCCGCCCCCTCACTTTCGAAATTCATTCTTCTCCCTAAATAGGGATCCAATATTTTATGATCGATACTCACTCTAGAGCACAACTGCTCCAAAGCTTCTGTTAAGCCCCAAATATCACTAATCACTACTATTTGCAAAATTAAGCACCAAGAAATCACCCAAGAATAAAAGATAGACAGAAATTCATTAATAATAAATATATTTATTCAGACCATCTCCCCTCTGCAAAACACCTCCTAAAGCTTAAATACTATTGACTTTAGCGGGTTATTCTCAATTTATTAAGATATTTTTTTAACCCAAAAACCGCATCAGACCCGTATCTGGATGACAATTTTTGTACATGGCTTTTCCCTTCCCCTTAGGGACTACAGCAACCTCATGACTCAATAGCAGATGCATCTCAGGGGAGAAACACACAGCATGCTGTTGCGCTGCTGTGTAAATCGCTTTGTGTGTGCGGTGGTGATGCACCCAGTTTTCCAAATCTACCAACGAGGCGAACCAAGCGATAGTCTCTGTATCCGGCCGGCCTCGCATTGGCTTTTCATCCCGTAAAAGGCGCACACTAAGACAGCGAGATTTCATTGGGTTTTCATCAAGAAATCTCACACCCTGTTCATATTTCGGGCGCAATTTTTCTTCGTAGCTTCTTCGCTCCTTTGAGCTTGTTACTGAATAGCCTTGTACGGTTCTGATCATACAGATATTTTCGGGCAGGCTAATTTCTTCACTGGATTGATCAATTGAAGATAATGGCTCCAATTTTTTTAATTGGCTAGACAGACCATTATTCTCGGCCGCTGCAATACGATCCCGCATAGCGCCCCAATAAGCATGGTCTCTCTGCGTACAGGTCTCAAAATGACGAAATAGGCCCCAGTCTGCTGTCGGTAGGGAAGACGAAACTTCGAAGTGGCTGCGAGGAGCTGCCAGTGCCTCATACCAAACCCCGCACTTACCCTGGGTAATTACAGCCAACTCACTAAGCCCTTTGAGCAGCCACTTATTCATGGTGTCTTCACAAGACCAATAAGCAATAGCGATATCATTGTAAGCGTCCTGAGGATCAACATATCCAGCGCGTTCATAATGCAATAAACCCTCTGCCAGGGATAAAGCCTTAGCTAAGCGGGAAAATAGCAAATCATCCCGCTTACCACTGGGCATCTGTAAAGCAACCTGGCACTGCACATACCATATCGCTGGAGGTAAATTCAGCTCCCAGGATGGATATGGCGGTTCAAAGTGATCTGGACGATTTTTCATAATGACCCTGCCGCGAGTGAGCACTGTCGTTAACAGTGTATGATTATACTGCTCGCCTCTCCAAGGAGAGGCATTGAAAAAAGCATACGGCTAACTTTCAGTAATTACACAGCTTCTCAAACGCCTTGCAATTGTCCCTGAATCTTACTTTCAAATTAAGGCGTCGATAGCTTTCATTGAAATACGCTCCAAAAGAAGGATAGTAAACTCAAGCATCTCTAATTGTGCAGACCCAGTAAGGCATGACATTGAGAATTACAGGAACAATAATCCTACACGCCAATGGATACGTTTACGCATTATTCCTGTGGAAAAATATCGTATCGAGAATTACGGGCATTTTACATGCCAGAATTAAAGAAACTTTTCTGATACTTATCGAAATAACATAATCTTGTTGAGACTTATAAAAAATAAAAAATAAAAAATAATACAAAATAGAGAGACCCAACAATAATTGAACACAGCTATATATCTAATTGTAAATTGTCTGCCAACACATAGAGCCTTTTGATATTCTTGGCCTTTCTGGACTCCCTAATTGGGGATGGTGGAATATACAGAAGGGTGATATAAATACACCTCTTTTAAATAAACTGCTATGGGTCAATGAGTATATTGAAAGATCAATGAACATAATAAAAGAACCCCCAACGCCGGATGAATTAGCGGCGATATATATTGAGGCTGGTTGGCTACAGGACCCTTTCTCAGATAAAATGACAAAAGCAGTTTCTTCACCGTCGGAATGGTATGTAGTTCGGGATCTTACTCATGCGACTTTGGGGATAGGTCGATTTATTACTGACTACGCAAGATGTGCATTTATCGTTGATGTAATTGTCCTTAAAATACATCATCATAAAGGGATTGGCACGGCCATAATCAGCGAGATTGTTTCAGATTGTCGTAAACTCGGTATCGATAATATCAATCTTTGGCCTAGCAAGGGCAAATTGCCGTTCTACGAAAAGCTTGGCTTCTATTCACTTCCTTCAGATCAACCACATATGAAGTTCGATACAGGTAAATGATGAGCTTCAGTTTGAGGCTGCGACATTCGAGTTGCTGCCATTAGAGAACGATGAGGAAAAGGGATAGGAAAATCGATTCTTGAGTTCCTCTCATCAAAGATTGACGGATGGGCAAATTTATTCGTTGCTATAACTAATTGGCCTGCAAAGAAGCTCTACTATGGATATGAAATATCTGATGAATTCATGACAGATTTCAATGGCACTCCGGTGTATGCTAACAAAATGATGCGCCCATACGGCAAGAGCTCACACCTCGCACACTCCCCCACCGATTAAGACGTTAAATTCCTTGGCTATGTAGAAAGATATCGAACGCAGACAGAATGAATTTATGGTCTTACTCGAAGAAGAGTATGGCTATAAGCATTGGTTCTGGTTCCCCAGAATGATGCCATTCGAGCTGGAAGCTTGGTGGAAAAAACTAGCAACTGTAGATCCTTACTTTAGGACTCCTGAACCATTACCAGGAGATATCCTATTCGCTGAGGACATGGAGTGCTGGTACTCCTTGCAAGAAAATGGAAAGCATTATCAGGCACATACTCATTGTGACGAGGATAGTTGGCTCATGAGCCCTTCAGAGAAATATATTTATCACCGTGGCTACGAAGGTGAGAGAGAATAAATTTAACACGACAAGGAAAAGTCGCCCTGCGGACTGGTCTCGCTAGCGTTCAGCTTTACTTGCGACCCCATAGAGCTTGGAGCATGAATTAAACCTAGGGATAAATCGCAGCCCCGAGTAAACCTATAGACTACATGAGTACTCGCAATGATGATGGTATATCGGTTGATGTATTTCGAGACAACCTAATTAAAAAATGAATCTATTACGGTAATGTCGGCAATTTTACGCTCCAATTCGCCAGTATTAATCAAATTTTTGAGCGCATGGAATAGAGCATCTTTTAAACGCATAAATAGCTTCAGAGGAATGCATCCTCTATTAGATCAATATCGGTAACTATAAAATATTTTTGATCGGTGAGATCTTTAGTAACCAAAAATAAAATAGACAGCAATCCCAAATAGAGATCTGAACACAACTAAACAGACTTTTCCCGATGACATTATTTCACGGACACTACTTAGGCCATCCAGTCCAACCATAGTGATGACGAATACAGAGGTACTCAAAGTAGTATCAAACCGTAAAAAACCTACGCTCAACTTTTTTCCACTCACCCAGAGCCGCAGGGGAATGCAGACAGACCGTAATTTGCTCGAACTGCTCAAAATTTCCATTCAGCACTTCCAGCGCTTGATGTGCGGCAATCGTATGGGGAAAGCGGTTGGTACCCGCACCCAACGCAGGAAATAGAATACGCTTCAGTCCACGTTCTTGCGCCAAGTGCAACACACTCTCATAACAGCGCCGCAGCTGGCCGATTGCCTGAGCCCCCCACTGATCCCCACTGCTCCACTGCGGAGTGACAGTGTGCAGCAGGTAGTCTACAGAGAGGTGGTAGGCCTTGGTGAGGCGTGCCTCGCCTACGGCGCATTCCGGTTGTTTTTGACATTGTGCCGCAAGTTCTTCTCCTCCCCGGGTATAGACCTGGGCTGAGAGGCCTCGCCCGCGAATCAAATGTTTGTGTGCAGGACACACCAGCGCATCCCCGCGCAGGGTCAAAATATTGCCCCAAGTCAGATCAATTTGTGTCACGGCTTCTCAGTTCTAACGTTTGCTTTACAGATACTGTAGCTTGCGACTTTGGTCGTCGGGCGAATCCTCCTATACTCAGCGCTGCGTCACTCCGCGGGTGAATCGTGCGACACATTTAGACGCCTGGTAGCCAACGGAAAGTTGCAGTCTGTATAGCAACAGAGATCACTATGAACTCAGGGTACAAAAAGCATAATCCCGCACTGGACACACCGGTGGAGGCGCTGGAGCGCATCGACCTGCGCCGCCGTATCATGGCCTCTTCCTATATGTTGATTTTCGCCATGGCGGTAACCGGCGCGATGGCTGTGATTGCCCTGACCGCCGCCGATATCCTGCAGGCCACTACTCTCTCCGCAGCCGCAGTGGTCATTCTCTGTGCCTACGTCACCATTAATGTCATGGGTCCCAGCCAAAAGACACCTCTGCTAGTGGGTATTCTTTTGCTCGTGCTCTACTTCTATCTATTGTTATCCGGCGGGGTGAACAATACCGGTCTGATGTGGGCGGTCATGTTAGTGCCGGGATTTATCAATCTCTACGGCTATAAGACCGGCACGGTCGCGCTTATTGCCATCGGCCTAGTGACGGCCACCGCCCTTTTCTATCCCGATTTTCCCGGCCTGACCGCGGAATATGATACCGCCTACCGCGCGCGCTTTATCGCGGTGTTTGGCGCACTCACCGCGCTCACCGCGCTACTCGACAGCAGCCGCCACCACACTCAGCAGTTGCTCGAGCGCCTGACCGGCGAGCTGGAAAAAAATGCCTCGACCGACGCCCTCACCGGGCTCGCCAACCGCCGTGAGGCCTACCGCGCTATCCACGACCTGGAGCGGCGTGACAAAGAGCAGCAGGGGCGCTATGTGGTATTGATCGGCGACCTGGACAACTTCAAAAGTATTAACGACACCTATGGCCATGCCTTCGGCGACCGCATATTGCAGGACGTGGCCAAAATCCTCGGGGACAACACCCGCTCCGAAGATATTGTCGCGCGCTGGGGTGGGGAGGAGTTTCTGCTGCTATTACCCAATACCGGCATGCGCGGCGGTAGCGTGCTAGCGGAAAAACTGCGCCGCAAAGTGGAGGCCCTTAGCCGCCGCTATGTACAACCGGTTAAGGTCTCCATCAGCTTTGGTGTCGTAGATGGCAGCGGCAACTCGCACAATGAGCTACTGGCGGAGGCCGATAAACGTATGTACCGCGCCAAGAACAGTGGCCGCAACCGGGTGGTGGCGGCTTGATGACGACAGGCCGAAAATATCTCGCCGAGAGACAAAGCGCTAACAGTGCGTGTCAGGCAATAAAACCGCGCAGGAAGAATCCGACGGCGAGCGCCAGCACGGCGGCCCCGCTACCAAAAACCAAGGTCTTGAGACCGGCCAACCAAGCCCTTTGGGAAAATACCAGGCCCTTACACAGACCGATAGCCAAGAAGGTGCAGGCCGCCAGAGCCGAGCTGCTATAAAACTGCTCGGTTAAGCTGAGCGGCGGAAAAAGATAGGGCAATAGCGGTATAGCGCCGACACCAATAAACGCAATAAATGTGATCATGGCACTGCCCAGGGGCCTGCGCGTCGCACGACTGATACCATACTCCTCCGCCAACATGGTCTCGATCCACAGCTGGCGGTTTGCGGTAATCGTGGCGACAATCTCACCCAATACGGGCCCGTGAAATCCTTTGCGCTGGAAAATCTGCCGAATCTCCTCGCGCTCCCCCTCCGGCACCAACGCTATATGTTCACCCTCGGTGCGGGCGGCTGCGTCTGCCTGCTCTCGCTCAACACTGACCGCCTCGTAGTTGCTCACCGCCATACTAAAACCATCGGCAATCAGGTTGGCAAAGCCCATCACCAGCACCACCGACTCTGAAAAACCGGCACCGAAGGCACCGGCCACTATGGCAAAGGTGGTGACGCAGCCATCAATAGCCCCAAGGACAAAATCGGAGACCCGCTGGGACCTCGGTGCCTGCCCCAATCTGGCGTGAATACGCTCGGGGCGGTGTTCCTCTAGCAACGCACGCCGGGACAGCGCCTCAGCCTTTTTGTCCTCGTCTTTCATGTTGTAGGCTCAGCCTAATAAAACCCTAGTGGCACAGAGCTTAAATAAACCTGACTAAGTTCGCAGCCGAATTCAGTGTTCATACCTGCCTTCTTGCTACGCCCCTATCCATGCTCTAGTTTTATTTCACAATAAAGCTGCCCCGGTCGACTCCGGTATTGCCGGTCTTAGCGTCATAGGCATAAACCAGTATTTCATACACACCGGGCAAGTCCGTCGCGAAGGGGGCACTAAAAGTATTCATAGTGTCCTGGATTTTTAGCGGTATTGTGGCGAAATCAGCCCCATCTTTTTTGATTAGCGCGGTGACTTCGATCTTACTGCCATCCCAGAGACCTCCGGCGGTAAGTGAACAGCCGCACATCATGACCACATTAGCGCGGATCTCAAACGGACTCTTATCCAGCCCCGTATAGAGGTGTGTTTGCGGACTGAGCAGGCCCACTATCATACCGGGTATCTCTACAATCAGTCCCTCACCAGTGATCGGCTTACCGGGCACCAGCCAGGTCTGGGTCTGAGCCACCACACGCGCCTGCTTCTTGATATAGGGCGCCAGCACCTCAACGGTGAGAAATACCGGTTCTCGGATATCGAGTTTAGCCGTGAATTTTGCCGCTCCCTCGGCGATAGGCACATGGCGCTCGCGCGGAGTCTGCATAATCTTGCCGGTATCACCGGTGCTCCCCTGGGTCAGCCCCCTCGCGAGGATTTCTCCGGTATCCGCCGCGCGGATAATAACCATGGCACCCCCAATGGAGGAGCCAATAAATTTGGCATCCTTGGCTTTGGCACGCACGGTAATTTCGGTAGGAGAGACTCGGGAAACCGTTTCGGCTCCAATTGGCAAAGCGACGACTTGAGCAATAAAAACACAAATAAATATGGTAATTTTTTTCATTCAAAATCCTTATCTATATTCCAGAAAAAATCATATAAGCGCCTAACGTAAACAATCCCCAAAACATGGCGCCGACCAACAACCAATAAAATTTAACAACGTTAATTTTTTATTGGACTTACCCTTTATATCTCCACAGGCAACATTTGCGGCCTTCTGCGCAGACAAAAGTGGCAGTGCAATAGCAGGCATCATAACCAGGCTAACAAAATCCAGAACTATCAACTCCGCAGAAACCGATGATAAGCGCTCACTCAAAAAACTGAGCAGAGTAGCCACGATATAAATAACCGCCATGAGTTTTGGCCGCCATTTATAACGCTTTTGCGTTTCTTCGAGGCGGATCCGTATGGTTAAAAATAAAGGGTAGACAAAAATGACGGAAAATATCGCACGCATAACCGGCAGCATACTTTCACCACTGGCCCTTTTATATTCTTTCCAGTGACGATAAAACCAATAAATAGAATAAATGCCGAATGTGCCAAAATACAGCACCAGGAACTTGGTGTTCGATACCACATAAAATTCTGTTCCTCCGAGCGCCTCATTACTCAGGTCGGCCTCTGGCGCGTCGTAAATTCGACTATCCATACTATCACCTTCAAAAAATCGGGAAAAACAAACTGATAAATAGAAAGTTCAACAGGCGGGGTGAAAATCCACCCAATAAAAAAGCCGGGCAATGCCCGGCTTTTCCTTAACGGTTTGTCTTGCCTTTAGGCACTTTTAACGGAGCCGACCCAGGCGGCCACACGGCTTTCCAGAACCGGCACCGGCAGAGCGCCACCGCCCAGTACGGTATCGTGGAAACCGCGGATATCGAACTTATCGCCCAACTGCTCTTCGGCCTGCTTGCGCAGTTCCTGAATTTTCAGCATACCGATTTTATAAGCGGTTGCCTGACCCGGCCATACCAGGTAGCGGCGAACTTCTGAGCGCACTGCGGTTTCGGGAATCGCGGAGTTCTCCAGGAAGTACTCAACCGCCTGCGCCTCGCTCCAGCCCTTGGCATGCATACCAGTATCCACAACCAGGCGGATGGCACGCCACATTTCGGCGGTCAGGTGACCAAACAGATTGTAGGGATCTTCGAAGGCCCCCATTTCCTTAGCCAGTTTCTCGGAGTACAGCGCCCAGCCCTCTACATACACGGTGAAGTGCGCCTGGGTGCGAAACTGCGGAATACCCTCCAGCTCCTGGGCTATGGAGATCTGCATATGGTGACCTGGGTTACCCTCGTGGTAGGCCACGGTCTCCATATCGGTGGTGGAGTAAGCGCTCATGTCGGACAGATGCGCATAGTAGATACCCGGGCGGGAACCGTCCGGGGTGCCTGGGTAATAGTGCTGGGCACCGCCATCCTGCTCGCGGAAAGATTCCACTCGCTTCACCACCAGCTCTGCCTTGGGCAACAGGCCGAAATATTCCGGTAATTCCTTGGTGATATTGTCGAGGAAAGCCGTGGAGTCATCCAAGTAGCCCTGGCGACCATCTTCGGTATTGGGGTAGTAGAACTGGCCATCTTCACGGATAAAGGTAAAGAAATCCTGCAGGCTACCCTCGAAGCCCACTTGCTTCTTGATGGTCTCCATCTCCTCGCGGATACGCGCCACTTCCTTGAGGCCGATATTGTGGATCTCATCGGCTGTCAGGCTAGTAGTGGTGGTATTGGCCAGACGCTGGTTGTAGTAGGCCATGCCATTCGGCAGGCTGCTGGCTCCCTGTGGTTCCGCAGAGGCTTTCTGAATGTCTTTCTTCAACCAGGCAATCAAGGCCTCGTAGGCTGGCAGGAATTCGCTCTCCAGAGACTTGCGCGCATCCGCAGTGAGCTTATCGGCCTGCTTCTGGCCAATCTTTCCGGCTTCCAGCAACTCGGCTATCTGACCTTTTGCTCCGGTCCACAGGGGCGCATCATCGCCATCGCTGAAAGGGGCGCCGGCGATCAACTTGCCGGACTGCTCGATAGCACCCTCATAGGCAAAGCGTGGCGGACGGATACCCTCTTTGGCAGACAATTCGGCGCGCTCGCGCAGCTGGTTGATCGCACGGGAAATACCGCCGATACGGGCGATATAGGCCTGCATATCCTCGATATTCTCCACCTTGTGGAAATTCAGCAGGAAGTTCGGCAGCTGTGACTGTACCCCACCCATCTGCTCGAAAATATAGCCATGGCGCTTGAAGGGCTCGTCGGCCTTGGCCTGTTCAAACTGATAGATCCAAATATCGTAGGACGTTTTCCCCTCCTGGCTCAACTTACCGTAATCGAAGTTCTTCTTCAGTTCGGCAACCGTCTTTTCCATCCAGGCCAGTTTGCGCGCCTCGGCGGCTTCACTCATATCATCGATCTGGTCGTACTGCTCTTTGCGACCAAGATAGGAGAGCTGCATAGGGCTGAACTGCAGCTGCTCTTCGTAGCGCGCGTCCAACCACTCGGTCAGGCGCTTGGTTTCGGCAACGGCGTCAACTGTAGCCGGTACTTCAGCAACGGCGCTCTGGGTCTTGTCGGTATTCGCGCCCGCCTGAGCGCTCTTATCGCCCTGACAGCCCGCGAGGATAGCGACAGCCAGCAGACTGGGGATCAAAGGGTTGTTCAGTTTAATCGGCATTTTCCTATCTCGATCAAAAATTGTACAAAAAAACGCCGATCACTTTGACATGAAATGATCGGCCTGTCGATTCGGCTACTTCCAAACGCCATATCTATGCGTCGAGCGGAGGAACCGGAGAAGATTTCACCTTTTAGTCCATACCGAACTGACTCTTCTGCGAGCCGAGTATTCGGGTTAAGCGGTGGAGCCCAGGATTGCGGCCGTGTTTACAGGAATTAAGAGGGCGAGTTACGCCGATTACAAAACCACACGGTCAAACCCTCGTTTGCAATCTCAGGTCCATACTTCCGATCTATAGGAGTCCCAAGGCTGTTGCCTCGTCCACGCAGCGCTGGTGTGCGGGGCAGGAGTCGAGGTGGTCGTTCACCATACCGGTTGCCTGCATATGCGCGTACATGATTGTGGAACCAACAAAACTGAAGCCGGCTTTTTTCAGCGCCTTACTCATGGCATCGGAGGTCGGTGTACTGGCGGGCACCTGCTCGAGGGAGCGCGGGTTATTCACAATGACCCGACCGTCGGTGAACTGCCAGAGAAAATCAGCAAGTGTCTGTCCCTTTTCCTTCAGCGCCAGGGTCGCGCGGGCATTTTTTACCGCGGACTCCACCTTTAGGCGATTGCGAATAATACCTGGGTCCTGCAGTAGCTTTTCTATTTTCCGCGGCGTATAGCGCGCAATTTTTTCCGCATTGAAATTATCAAAAAGCCGTCGGTAATTTTCCCGCTTGTTCAATACGGTTATCCACGATAGTCCCGCCTGCGCCCCCTCCAGTAAAAGAAACTCAAACAGGATTGCCTCATCGGTCACCGGAAAGCCCCACTCCTCATCGTGGTAGCGCTGATACAGGGGGCTGGACAGACACCAGCCACAACGCTTCTCTTCCATAAATTACTCCCCAATCTAAATGCCTGTGATTTTTATACAGCGACACCGCCGAATAATTATCCAAACGATACCAGTAAAAAAATATGACTGTGGCAGGGCGCTACTGCGCCCCGGAAAAGAAATAGTGCTGGATTAATTGCAGGACCAACAACAAAGAGACCAGGATAAGAATAATATTACTGCGATTCACTGTAACTCCAATAAATTTTGCTCTACCAACCAGTCGCGACATTCGCACAACATAGTATCCAGCGCCACCGTCGATTGATATCCCAGCTCCCGCTCGGCCTTAGCACTATTGGCCACAACCCGGCGAGTCACCAGAGTGGCCTTCTCGGGGGTAATTATCGGTTCGCGCCCGTTCATCCGCGACCAGAGGTCAGAAATCCAAGCAATGGACTGAATTGCGAGGGCGGGTGTGGTGCGCTTGGGCACCGGCTTGTGCAACAACTCGGCAATTTTCCCAAAAAACTCCAGGAAACTGGCATCGGTGCCGGCGAGGATATAGTTCTCACCACAGCGACCCTTTTCGACCGCATTGATGTGTGCCCGCACCACCGCCCCGGCGTGGCAAAAAGAACCCCAGCCCGGCGGCACACCGGGAAGCTGGTTTTTATCGATCAGAAAAAAGGTCTGGGCCCAACTGCTGGTATCGTATTTACCCACCACAGCACAGGGGTTCAGAAATACCGCATCTAGCCCCTTGTCAATTTCATTGCGCACCGCAATTTCTTCGCGCTTCTTGGTATATAGGTAGTGATGACGCGGGTCATCAGCCAGCTTTTCACTCTGTTCGGTAATGGTTTCCCTGTGATATCCGTAGGCGGAAATCGAGCTGGTCACGATCATACGACCCACTTTTTTCTCCCTGGCCACCTGCGCAATATTCGCCGCACCCTCGACATTGTCCTTCCACTGCTGGGCATTGCCACCACGCCACATACTGGTATTGGCCGCCATATGGAAAAGCGCATCAATATGATCGGGGATCGCCGTGCGTAGAGAATCGGGATCGTCCAGGGAGGCCTCGACCAGTTCCGCCCCCATGGAGCGTAACCTATCGGTATTAGAGGTACGACGGTGCATAGCGGTTACCCGCCAACCATCGGCTTTGAGTTGCTCAACCAAATTCGCACCGAGGAAGCCACTGCCTCCGGTCACAAATGCATGTTTCATAAATCCACCGGATGATTATTTTTTTATTCATACCCAGTGACATACTCTGTCGAAACCTCCGCACTCCGGGAGGGTAAACCGGCTGACAGTACCGCTGCTCCGGCAGAGTAGACCGCCGCACGAAAATACGGTGCAGTCGGCTCAAGAAAGACACCCGGCAAGCTGTTTACCCGCCGGGTTATCAGGAGGGAGATTACTCGATTTTCATACCCAGTTGGTAGGCAAGGAAACTCCATTGGTTGGCGAAGTCTTCCACCTGCATCCACACCGGTTTGCCGGCACCATGGCCTGCACGGGTCTCTACTGCGAGCCATATGGGTTTCTCACAGCCTTGATCTCCCTGCAGGGCAGCGGCGAATTTGTAGCTATGCCAGGGTACGACCCGATCATCGCGATCGGCGGTCGTAATCAGGGTCGCTGGGTAGCAGGTGCCCTCGCGGGTATTGTGCACCGGAGAATATGCGTGTAGCGCCGTAAACTCCTCGCGCTTCTCACTCAATCCATAGTCACTCGACCACTGACGCGCATTCGCGGAGGCCGTGTGATAGCGCAGCATATCCAGCACGCCCACTACCGGCAGTGCGGCGGCAAACAGCTCCGGGCGCTGCACCAGGGTTGCACCGGCGAGTAAACCGCCGTTAGAGCGCCCACTGATACCCAGCTTCCGCGGAGAGGTAACCTTCTCTTCGATTAGCCACTCCGCAGCGGCAATAAAGTCATCGAAGACATTCTGTTTTTGGGTTTTGGTCCCCGCTTGATGCCAGGCGTCACCGTACTCGCTGCCACCCCGTAGATTGGCCAGGGCCAGGGTGCCCCCCATATCCAGCCAGCCCACAAAGCGGTTATAGAAGCGCGGTAGCTGAGCCGAATTGAAACCACCGTATCCATAAAGCAACGTTGGGTTAGAGCCATCGCGTTTCATTCCCTTCTTGTGCACCAGGAACAAGGGGATACGGGTACCGTCCTTACTCTTATAAAAGTGCTGGCTCACCGTGAGGCCGGAGAAGTCTGCGGCGTATTCCGGCTGCTTAAACAGCTTGGTTTCGCCAGTCTGCACGTTCAGATGGTAAATACTCGGTGGAGTGATGAAATTTGAGAAAGAGTAAAAGGTTTCCACCCCGTCCGGCTCACCGTAAAAGCCCTTAACCGATCCCACACCAGGCAGTTTTAACTCATACTGCTCCTTACCGTCGGTATCAGTGACCAGCACCCGCGATTTGGCATCCTCCAGGTAATGCAGCACAAAGCGCTCACCGATATAGCTGGCACTCTGCAGGGCGCTGTCCGCCTCCGGCACCAAGTCTCGCCAATGCTTGCGTTGAGGCTTGTCCAGATCGACTGCAATCACCCGCCCCAGTGGCGCACCCGCGCTGGTTTTGAAGAAAAAGGTATTCCCCTGATTGCCGAGAAACTGGTAAAGGCCATCCCAGTCATCCAGCAGCTTAACCACCTTGCCACTGTCATTGCGCAGGTCGCGGTAGTAGAAGGCATTGGAGTCATAGCCATCGAAAATTCCGAAAAGCAGGTAGTTTCCATCGTCGCTCACCTCGGCCCCTGGGTTACGGGTAGGGTGGTCAGTAATGCGGTAAACCAATTGGTCGCGCTCCTGGGTATCTCCCAGGCGGTGGAAATAGACGGCTACCTGCTTAGTATCATCGGCACTGCCATCCTTATTGAATGGGTAGCGGCTGTAGTAGAAACCGGATTCGTCAGGCGCCCAGCTGGCAGCACTGAACTTGATACCCGTCAGCTGCTCCTTCAGGTCCTTACCCGTCTTTAAATCGCGGATACGATAGTCGGTCCAGTCAGTTCCACCATCGGAGATACCGTAGGCGAGGTAACGCCCCTGCGGACTGACTTGCAGACGCTTGGCCGCAATGGTGCCATCATCACTCAGGGTGCGTGGATCGAGGACAGCTTTGCCCTCTCCGAGGAGATTCCCGGTGCGGTAGAAAATGTTCTGATCCCAATCTCCGTTGTTGTAGTCGTAGTAATAGCTACCGCCCTTTTTGTAGGGCACACCATAACGCTCATAACGCCATAGCTCGGTGAGACGGTCATTGATTTTCTGCCAGCCTGGCAGGGCCTTCAGGCGCGGTAGGGTATACCCATTCTGCGCCTCGACCCAGTTCTTCACCGGCGCTGTGTCGGTGGCTTCCAGCCAGCGATAAGGGTCGGCAACCTCAACACCAAAGTACTTATCTACCTGTTCGATAGCCTGGCTCTTTGGGTAGTTGTCCGCTGCCTGCACACTGGCTGTGGCCAGGGCCCCAGCCAGAAACGTCAATAACCGTCTCTTCATACCGTATTCTCTGTTTCTCTGCATGAATCAGTCCGCTAATCTAGGCGATTTACCCACTGGGTTCCAGAGAGAGGGGCAGAACTGAGGTGAAAGGATTGATCCAACGGGTAAGCCACGCCCGCGTAGAAGTGGCCGGAGAGTCTGTTGGCGCCATTGAGCTAGGTGTTTTATTACTCCTTGGTGTGGAGTCCAGGGACAACCGTGAAAGTGCCGATAAGCTACTGCATAAAGTGTTGAATTACCGAATATTTCCCGATGAAAACGGGCGTATGAACCGGAGTGTGCAACAGGCCGGTGGCGGACTGTTGGTAGTCAGCCAGTTTACTCTGGTGGCTGAAACAGAACGAGGTATGCGACCCAGCTTCAGCCGAGGTGCCAGCCCACAGCATGCCGAGGGTCTATATGATTATTTTCTCGAGCGCGCGCGCTCCCAGTTTGCCCCAGTGGCCAGCGGTATTTTTGCTGCGGATATGCAGGTATCTCTACTCAATGATGGGCCTGTGACCTTCATGCTGGACACTTAAGTGTTCTCTACACCACATGTATTCCGAGCGAATGCCTGGAATACTAAATGAAAAAGAGCAATTAATTGCAAAGGAGTAAATCCCACATGCGACTAGCCATAACAGGTAATATCCACCTAACACCGCTTGTTGAGCAGGATGCTCAAGCGCTCTTTCATTTGATAGAAGCCAACCGTGCTTTACTGAATAAATACCTATACTGGGTAAAATCCGTAAAGGACCTGGATTCCACCAGGCAATACATACAGCAGCGCATACACAGTAAACGTGGTGGAGCGGTCTGGTATAAAATCATCTGCGACGACACGATCTCCGGAATTTTTGGCATTAAAGAAATTAATAGACAAGAGAAGAGTGCAGAAATCGGTTACTGGCTCTCCGCTCATTGCCAGGGCCGAGGTATTATGACAAACGTAGTCACAACAATTTGTGAGCAGCTTAGAAATAAGTGGGGCATCCTTCACTTGAATATTCACTGCTTATCAGAGAATACGGCCAGCATCACCGTCGCCAAGCGGGCCGGAGGAATTCACAGCGACACCATACCTGCTTATTCCACCATAGATGGCAAGTCTCAAGACCTGATGATTTATACTATTTCCCTCTAATATTATTAGCTAATTAGTAAGAAATTAATCAGGCATAATCAATAGCATACATTTTGAATGTGCTCCGTCAGGGCTGGACTTTTACTGGGCTCCATCCCAAACCATCCGAGCCCTGACCCGCCCTAAAAATTCTCTTGATCGACCATTCCCCAGTATCGATTTCCACCACTTTTCCGTCTCTCTGAGAACCTACAAACAAGAACTTGCCATCGGGAGAAAAGAGGAGTGAAGCTGGCTCACGCGCTGCGGCAGCTTGTAAATCAATACTCTTCAACTCTTTACGCTTAGCGGCATCGTAGATGACAACACGATTTCCCTGCAGATCTGCAACCGCAACCTGTTCTCCATTCGGGTGGAACTGTATTCGGATGGGAAGATAACCCACATCGATGGTATCTATCTTTTTCATTGTATCGGTGTCGTAAATGAAGATATTTTTCGAGCGGTTATTACCAATCCACAGCTCTTTTCCATCCGGGCTGACCCATACCGCCTCGGGGCCATCCCCAGCTGGAAGGGTACTTTTTAATTTCATATTCTCCGTATCGATCACACTGAAGGTATCCGAGCCTCGACTGGTGACATAGGCGGTTTTGTTATCTGGAGATAACGCCAGTAGATGGCTACCGATCTGATCTGTTGAGACAGAGCTCAATACCTTTCCCGAAACCACATTCACCTTGATCACATCGTGAGTCTCTTCGGTGGTCACGATCAAGTTTTCGCTATCGCCCAACCACATGATGCCGTGGGGGCCCATGTGAGGACTGATATCAATAACTTTTGTGCGCTTCCCGGTCTGCACATCAAAGACATTGAGCTCTTCTCCCACATAGCCATCCTCCAAATAGGAAACCACCACAACCTTGGACTTATCTGGGGATAGAATGAGCTCATGCGGTGACCCACCAGTTTCCTGTCGCTTGATCTCTTCGCCGTTTTCAAGATCGATAAAGCTGACTGTTCCCTCATATTTATTACCTACGATCAAAGTATTCGCACCCACAACACTTCCTATACACAAAAGCAACAGGGCAAGGCTATAGGGGATTAACAACCGCATTTCAGTACCTCACGATATTTACCCGGGGGGAGGGGGTGCATGTCGGAATAGCTAAGTAGCCTCCTATCGGCTAACAGTATAGTTAAATGGGCCTTAACACCTTGCCACTTTACTACTATGGGTTCATGACTGAGTGGCCGCCCACTTACCCACAAGTCGACCGTCAGCTTATCTTCAATTTCCCTGTCCACTTTTATTTTCCCGGTGGTTACCAACAGAAACCATGGATAGAGCTGTGCATAACTCCGGGATATCCCCTCTCAGCCCTGTCTTTCCGTGGCTCCGTAAAAGACGGGTAAAAAAGCAGCGCCTCTTGCGCAGATTTCCACAGGGGCGCGTTATTAACAGAAAGCCTGGATAGACTTGTGCATAACTCGAATAAATCCGCTACAGGCCCCGCGGTTACAGGTGTTCTCGGTAATGCTTAAAAATCCACCGATTAATCACTGGGGTAATTTCTACTTTTTGCGGGCGTGCTATCAGTACGTTTCCGGTTTTGTGTCGAGGTTTTTTTGGGGAATATTTTTAGAGGTGGAGTGTAAAAAAGCTCTGAGGGAGGATGCGCTGGAGACTATTTTTGTCGGGTTAAACCGCGCGAGCTGAATATCGCGGACAAAATTATTTGCGCGCTTTAGGGGTTTTTATTTATTTTATGGATAGGTTTTCTTAAAAAATATCTATAAAAATCTAAATTAGACGCTCTATTTTCATGGCGTCGTTTGTTCTATTTTTTTATTCGTTTTTATTTTCTACGCTTTGCGCTTTTTAGTCTCTATCTCTGCCTCTGTCTTTCTCTTTTGTTTGTCTTCTTGGCTTTTTTTGTTGCATATTTTTTTCAGACATAAAAAAAGGGCCACCCTATTGGGTGGCCCTTTCGGAAT
>NZ_CANMKV010000021.1 GCF_947498635.1 uncultured Microbulbifer sp.
GCAGCGATCTGACCTTTTTTGTTGTACTCGCGTTGCCACTTATTGCCCGCAGGGTCCGTAACTTTTGCGGGCAGGCCCTCGCTATTGTATTCAATGCGGTGCTTATTGCCGGCGGCATCGGTTTTTTGTACCAAGCGGCCCTGATCATCGTATTGATAAATCTCTTCGCGCAAGCTGCCATCGTCGCTTGGCAGCTGTACCTTAGTGATCTGGCCCAGGTCGTTGTAACTGTAAAGGGTCTCAGCACCTTCAGGGTCGCGGTGATAAATGGGCAGGGCGCGGTCGTTAAAGCGATAGCGCTCTTTACCGCCGCGGGTATCAGTTACGGTGACACCCTTGCCATCATCATCCCAATCAAACTGGTAGTTGTAAGTGGCCTGCCCATCGATAGGATCGCCCCACTGGCGTACACAGCGGGCCGAGGGACCTTCGGCATCCCATTCGAAGTGGAAGCGGTAGCCGGTTTTTAGGGTACGCTGCTTAATAACATGCTGGCGGTACTGATACTGCTCGCTGTGGCCATCAGCATCGGTGGCTTTGATCAGGTCGCCCTCATCGCTGTACTCATAGTTGGCGAGTACTTTAATGTGGCCATCGCGGGTTTCTTTTTTCAGTTCACCAATACGCAGGCTCTTAGCCTGCCCTTCTGGTGGGCTGATATGCAGGGCTTCACCGAGACTGCTCTCGATGCAGAGTAAACGCTCATCGATATAGTGGAACAGGTAGAAGTTGCCGTAACCATCGCGAATTTCTGCAAGCTTAAGAGTCCCCTTATCCCCGATAGCTTTAAAGTGCCTCTGCACTCCATTGGGGGCGCCGTAGGGGGTAACTATCCAATGCTCGTCATTAACGCGAGTAAGCGTTAACTGCTCCACCACATTGTGGCTGCGGCCGCTATCTCCCGGTGCCGGCAGGTTAATCACTCGGCCCTCAGCATCGTGGAGCTGCACCGCTTTGCCAGGGCGCCATAGCAGTTTTTCGCCCAGGGTATGGGTCCAGCCGTGCCCCATACCGAAGTCCTTGGGATTACTGCTGCGGTAGGTGCGCGCTACGGTAAGAGGCAGTGGGCCATCCAGAACCGTATCCACCAGGGTGAGGCGCTCCTCACCCGTTTTTAAGTTAATCGGCTCGCCGCCCTCACAAGCATTCGCATTGCACTGAGAAGTACTACCATTTTGGTTGGTGCCAGTTTCACTATTGGCGCTATCCGGTTCATTGGAAGTGGAACTGCCGCTGGCCTGGTTTCCACCATCGGCATTGGAGCCTGATCCACTCCCCTGGCTACTTTGATTGCTGTTACTGGAACCATTAGAGGAGCTGCTGCTGGAGGAAGAGCTACTCGGCGAGGAACCGCTGGAAGAGGGCGGTGCCGCAGCCTCTGAAGTGCTTAAATCGGAGAAGCTGGCTCCATTGCCCTTGGCATTGCCGCCGCGCTTTTTCGAAAGTAGGTTGCGTTGTTTTTTTAACTTGGCGAAATCCAACATCAGATCGCCAATACCGCGGAAGGCTTTTAACAGGCGCGCATTCTTCACCATGGCCGCTACTGCCCCAACGCCACCGGTAACTGCCGCCAGTACGATCGTGAGAATAATCTCAAAGGCACCGCCGCCCGCCATCTCGGTAATTTCCAGGCTGTGCTGGGCGCTCACGTAATCCTGGGCAAAGCGGAAGATGGTATCGCGCAACGCCGGGTCTTCATAAATAAGCTGGGCTACCTCACAGGCCAGCTCTAATTGCTGCTTAGTAATCTGGGATGGGTCAAAGCCGAGTACATCGACAACTTCCCGTTGAACGGCCGATAAATATTCCCGATGGGATTCCTCAAAGCTTTTGTCATAGAGCAGATAATTGGCCGTAGCGCTGCTCAGCTCAATCGACTGGCGCAAAGGATGGGTTAGCGCTGCCACTTCCAGCACATCCTTGGCCCAAACAGCTAGCCCCCAGGCGGCATTACCCACACCGGTAGCACCACGATCGATATAGGCGCCCACCTTCTCGAGCTTTGAGCGCTGCTCGTGGCGCTGCTGAATAAGTGCCGCTTCTGCGCGCTCTTGGGCAACAATTTGTTGCAACCCCATACGGATCTTGGTGATCAGCTCAGCCTGCTTGTCGGCCAACGCTGTAGCCGCGAATGGGGCTTCTTCGATAATGAGGCGGTTTTGTACCAGGGCCAGGTAGATTTCTTTTTCCCGACTGCTGAGGTGGCCCGGTGCTTCACTCAGGGGGCCGAGAAAGACCGTGCCCGCCTGGCTGGACTGGATACTGACACTCAGCACGTTACAGGAAATACCATTCAGGCCAAAAAAGTGCTCGTAGATTTCCTGAATTACAGCGTTATCAAACATAGATAGGAGTTGGGTGGCATCCACCTTCATGGGGATACCCATCTGGTACGCCCAGCCAACCCGGACCATATAACGAATGCCTTGTCTATTCTCGACACTTAGCTGCATGGATAATCCTTCAAACGCCGTAAGCCCGCTTTTCGCCAGCTCTCTGTTATCATTTCCTGATCCGATAAATCATCCCAATTTACCTTCTCGTCTCTAATGTAAGAATCCCCGGCTTGATTGCCAGGCTCCTTACCGATACCCAACTGTTCATTCCGCAATCAACGGCTGTAGTTTCTATACCGCTGAATCACATAAAAGTGGTTGAATTAGGGTAATCACAATCTGTGAAATCTTAAATAGTGAACCTCATTACCCCTGTGGCTTATGGAAAATCTAATTGCCAGTAGTTCCAATTCACCGGTGCTCGGATGGGATGAGGCCAAAGCTACCGGTAAGGGATACCTGAAATTGCGACCTATCGAGGCAGATTACCGCAAATAGATCAGAGGGGATAGATAAACGGCATTACACGAGTAAGACAACTGGTACAAAGAGCTACGCCGGCAAAATAACAGAAAACATTCGATTTAAGGCAATCGATGAGCGCGAAACGCTAACGTGTGTAGAAAATTTAATAAAAGTCTCTACGAGAAAAATAAAATTCGTATTTCTTAAGAAAATCCAACCACAGCTTTTTTTAAACACAGAATTTACGGCTGTGCTAGCGCCGATAAATTCAGCTAAGCGTTATTAGTTGATTATTAGAGTGACACCCGATAAAGCGTGGAGGGTAATTAGGAGGGAGCAGACTCAGGCCGTTCAATCAAGGAGCCCAGTAAACGGATCAACACTCCCAGCACTACTAAAACCATTACTAACCTCCTCAGGCCCGGAGTTAGTAATGGCTTACACCGTAGGAACTATTCTATTTCTTTAATACGCATGGAACTGGTCTGCCCACCCACATTGAGGCGCTCACCCTGAGTAATCAGTACACGCTGGCCTTTTTGCAAGTCAATACGCGAGCCCAGCACTTCAATAATCGACTCGGTGAGGTGCCCGAGCGGTACGGTGGCCGGATCGTAGCTAATGGGCTCTACTCCGCGCAAAAGTACCAGCTGCCGCGCAACGTTTGGGTGCCGTGTCATCGCATAAATGGGCAGGCGAGTGTTGGCGCGCGACATCATACGTGGGGTGCGCCCAGATTCGGTCAGCGCCGCCACGGCACAGAGGTTCTCTACACGGGAGGCGACATCGATCGCAGCCTGAGCAATAACCGTGTCTATACGATTCGTAGCACCGTGCTCCTGTGGTGTGTAAGGCACACTGCCGAGATACTGCTCCGCGCCTACGATGACTTCACTCATAGATTCGACCGCAGACACCGGGTAATCACCGGCGGCGGTCTCGGCGGAGAGCATTACCGCATCAGTACCATCGAGCACGGCGTTGGCCACATCCATCACTTCGGCGCGCGTGGGCGTCGGGCTGGTAATCATGGATTCCATCATTTGTGTCGCGGTGATCACACCGCGATTGAGGGCATTGGCACGGTTGATCAGTTTCTTCTGCACTCCAACCAGCGCGGGGTCGCCAATCTCCACACCCAAATCGCCGCGGGCCACCATAATGGCATCTGAAGCGAGAATCAGAGCGTCCATCTGCGCATCGTTGGCCACCGCTTCGGCCCGTTCAATCTTAGCCACTATAGCCGCCTGACTACCGGCAGCCTCCATAGCCTTGCGGGCAGTTTCCAGATCCTCGGCACAGCGGGGGAAACTCACCGCGAGGAAATCCACGTTCAGCTCCGCAGCCAGTTTGATATCCCGATAATCCTTTTCTGTCAGAGCTGGCGCAGACAAGCCACCACCCAGCAGGTTAATTCCCTTGTTATTGGAGAGCTTACCCCCCTGTAAAACGCGGCAGTAAAGCTTGCTCGGTGTTGTACCCGTGACCTCCAGGCGAATCTTGCCATCGTCGAGCAGGAGAATGTTGCCGGAATGGCAATCGCTGATCAGACTGGGGTAATCCACCCCCACGCGATGCGCATCGCCACCTTCCGGCGGACAGTCGAGGTCCAAAGTGAATTCGTCGTTGTTCTCGAGGGATACACTACCCTCGGCAAAGCGGGCAATACGGATTTTCGGACCCTGGAGATCCCCCAACACCGCGACGGTTTTGCCCTGTGCAGTTGCCACATCGCGTACCTCTTGCACCCGGCGGCGATGGTCATCGGCGGAGCCGTGAGAGAAGTTTATGCGCACAACATTGACACCCGCGCGAATCATTTCATCGATAACGCGCGGCTTGTCTGTACCGGGCCCCAAGGTGGCGACGATTTTTGTATGGCGAATCATAGGATCCCGTCAAATGTTCGTTAAATGAATAATTTATGTGAGCGGTGAACTGTCTTCTTTTCGATGACTTTGCCCCGCTAAGATACAAGACGAATTCACAGGTTTTCCCATACCCCTCTATAAACAATGTGCTCAGGCAGACTCCGCCACCGGCAGATCCAATTGTTGGGCCGCAGCCATAGCCAAGCTCGTATCCAGCATACGGTGGGAGAAACCCCATTCGTTGTCATACCAAGCCATTACTTTAACCAAATTACCGTTCACACGAGTATGGTTGGCATCGAAGTGACAGGAAGCGCTAGTATGGTTGAAGTCCACAGAAACCAGGGGCTGATCGCAATAGCTCAGAATACCATCACTGCCTCCAGCGGCCCGCTGCATAATGTGGTTCACCTCCTCGACAGTCGTATCACGGCTTGCGATAAATTGGCAGTCCACCAGGGAAACATTGTTCACTGGTACCCGCACCGCCATACCATCCAGGCGTCCCCTTAATTCCGGGAGCACCAGACCCACGGCCGCAGCCGCACCGGTCTTGGTGGGAATCATATTGTCGGCCGCAGCGCGCGCCCGATAAATATCGGCATGTACCGCATCCTGGGTACTCTGATCATTGGTATAGGCATGCACGGTGGTCATAAAGCCGCGCTCTATACCCAGCTCGCACTGCAATGCTTGCGCCACTGGAGCCAGGCAATTGGTCGTGCAGGAGGCATTGGAAACCACGCGATGATCCGCGGTCAGATCGCGATCATTTACCCCATAAACCACGGTGAGGTCCGCATCTTTCGAAGGCGCGGATATCAGCACTGCCGCAGCGCCAGCTTCGATATGCGCGGAGGCAGAGGCTTTATCCGTAAAGCGGCCGGTACACTCCAGCACCAGATCCACACCCAGTGCTCTCCAGGGTAGCCTGGCTGGATCGCGCTCTTGGAAAACCTGTATACGCTCACCACCGATAATCAGGGCGTCATTATCCACTTTGACTTCCGTGGCAAAGCGACCGTGAATGGTATCGAAGCGGGTTAGGTGTGCGTTTGAGGAAACCGGAGCCAGATCATTAATCGCAACCAGCTCGATACGATCGCTGTAACCGGATTCGTATATGGCGCGGGTGACATTGCGGCCGATACGGCCGTAACCATTGATGGCAATTTTAATTCTCATCAGGCGTTACCTTTTTTATTAGCTTCTGATTTCCCCAGTGCACCCAACGATGAGCACACCCTAGCAAACATTTGTTACGGCTAGCCTGGCAGCTTCGCATTTTTCATCAACGATCCCTCTCCAACCACAAAGTACGATTGAGTTAAGGTTTCAGAGCCACGGCTTGTTGGGACAGACGGGTGATCTCTGCCCAGTTTTTTTCCCGCATCAGGGCACTGGAAGCCATCCAGGAGCCACCCACACAAATCACATTGTTGAGGCCCAGGTAGTCGGCTGCATTCTTGGCACTGACGCCGCCGGTTGGGCAGAAGTGCACTTCCGCCAGTGGGCCGGCGAGAGATTTCAACATGGGCACACCACCCGCAGCTTCGGCTGGGAAGAATTTCTGGTAGCGATAACCACGCTCGTAAAGGCGCATCACCTCGGAGGCACTGGCAGCGCCGGGAAGCAGCGGCACCTCGCTTTTTTCCGCCGCATCCAATAATTTTTCTGTAGCTCCCGGGCTCACCATAAAGCCGGCTCCCGCATCGACAGAGCGCTGCAGATCATTGCTATTCAGCACCGTGCCGGTGCCCACATGGGCTTCGGGCAGATGTTTCGCAATAAGCGCCACCGCCGCCAGAGCGGCCTCTGTACGCAGGGTGACTTCGAGTACATGCAAACCACCTTCAAGCAGAGCTTCCGCCAGGGGCAGCGCGTCTTCAGCCTGCTCTATAACCAACACTGGGACCACACCAGCAACCTGCAAAATGTCGGCGATATTTTTCTGCATCAATCAATTCCAAGTAATTCGTTAAGGTGCCCAATACACCGTGATCGGTTTCAACCCCTGCTTGAGAATACTGCGCACTGGCATTTCCATTTCATCACTGCCGAGAAGGGCCTCACGGTACACTTTCAATTTTTCCTCACCGGTGATCAGCAGCTTGATATTTTTTGCCTGTAAAATCCCACTCAGAGTCAACGTCATTCGTTCGGTATTCGCACCGGTTACGGCACTCTGCTGTGCGGTGATTGCACTGCACAATTTTTCGGAGCGAGGATTTAACGCTTCCTTGAGACCCTGTGCATGGGGAAAAAGAGAGGCGGTGTGACCATCGTTGCCCATACCCAAAATGCAAACATCAAAAGGGCGTATCAGCTCGGCATAGACTCGCTCACAATCGGCTTCGCCCTCAGCAGCGCTGGTATGGGCATTTTTCATACCGAGTAGCGAAGCTTCCGCGGCAAAATTTTGCATCAGGCTTTTTTCAATAAACGCTTGGTTACTGCCTTCGTGAGATTTATCCACCCAGCGCTCATCGACCAGCGCCGCCGTAATCTGTGACCAGGGCAGCGGGCGCTTGGAAAGCTCGCGATAAACAGGCTCAGGGGTGCTGCCGCCAGAAACCAGAAAAGTGGCTTGGCCATGCTCTTTCAAGCCCTTTTGCAGTTCGCAAGCACAATCGTGGACCAGAGCCTGGACGAGGCGCTCACGATTTGTGAAAAATTTTTCTTCTGCCATGAATACTTCCATTCAATGTTGGGGTTTACCCTAAAAAAGGGTAATCCGCCTGTTTATTACTTGGCGTTAAACCAGTGTCGACCACTGCGGGCCAGTAACTCACTGGCCTCTTGCGGCCCCCAGCTACCCGCCGGATAGGGTTTGGGCTGATCGCTGGTTTCACGCCAGTGCTCAATAATCGGATCGACCCAGGCCCAGGCCGCTGCAACTTCATCGCGATGAATAAACAGGGCGGAATTATTCGCGGCGGCATCGAGCATCAAGCGCTTATAAGCGTCACTACGGAAACTGTCGTAGGTATCCGAAAGGGTTAAATTCAATTCCGCGGGCTGCAGCTCTGTGGTCAGGCTATCCATTTTCTTAGCCATCAATACCAACTTAATGCTCTCTTCCGGCTGCAAATGAATCACTAAGCGGTTAGGAATGACATGACCGGCATCTTCACCATAAACGTGATGGGAAACCTTTTTGTACTGCACCACAATTTCAGCACAGCGTTTTTCCATACGTTTGCCAGTGCGCAGGAAAAAGGGCACACCGGCCCAGCGCCAGCTGTCGATATGGGCGCGCAGGGCGACAAAGGTTTCCGTCGCGCTGGCGTCGCCCTCCAAATCCTGCAGATACCCCGGCACTTTTTGCCCATTAATTTCTCCAGCCATATATTGACCGCGCACCACATCCTCATCCACTTTCGCGCCACTGAGTGGACGCAGCGCCTCCAACACTTTGATTTTTTCCGCACGGATATTTTTTGCGGTCATAGAATTGGGGGACTCCATCGCGATAAGGCACAGGAGTTGTAAAAGATGGTTTTGCACCATATCGCGCATCGCACCGGTTTCATCATAAAAACCAGCGCGCCCTTCTAAGCCAACCGTTTCTGAAATGCTGATCTGAATATGATCAATGCTTTTCGCATCCCACAAATGCTCAAATAACACATTGCTAAAACGCAGCGCCAACAGATTCTGTACGGTTTCCTTTCCCAGGTAGTGATCAATTCGGAAAATATTGTTTTCCGGGAAGTAGCTGGCGATTTTGCTGTTGATTTCATCGGAAGATTGAGCGTTATAACCGAGAGGTTTCTCCACCACCACACGGGAATTTTTACTGATTAATCCCTTAGCGGAGAGGTTTTCACAGCAGGCTCCAAAAACACCGGGCGGAATGGCCAGGTAAAAAAGACGCACCCGCTGCGGGGCGGAACTAAGGATATCCGACAAGTGCTCCCACTGCTCATCCGGCACAGAAATATCCAGGGAGATAGGGCGTAGTAACTGACTAAAGCCTGTCCAGATGGAACTGCAATACTCGCCATCACTCAGGTATTGCTGCAGAGCCTGATGCGCGGTTTGTAAATATTGATCGGCATCTTTCTGGTGGCGACAAACGGGGAGAACACGGCACCCCTCTTTCAGGCTACCCTCCCTAAAGGCACGGTAGAGCGCCGGAATCAGCTTGCGCAGGGCAAGGTCCCCAACACCACCAAACAACACCATATCAAATGGTTTAGACATAAATTTTTCTCTGAAATCGTATCTCTTGCGCGGCTACGCAGCAGCGCATTCATTAATAAAGAATACTGGCGCCGCTCTCGGCACCACTGGCAATAGCGCGCATATTCGCGAACAGTTCGCGACCCATACCGCGGGCATTACCAGACAAATCGCACTGCACTATTTCGCGTGCATCAAACTCTTGCTCGTCAACCAGGACGCGCAGCACCCCGGCCTCTGCATCCAGCTCGACGATGTCACCGTCGCGCACCCTGGCAATGGGGCCACCTTCGACGGCCTCCGGCGACATATGAATAGCGGCCGGCACCTTACCGGAAGCTCCGGACATACGCCCGTCGGTCACCAGTGCCACTTTGAAGCCCCGGTCCTGTAATACCCCTAGAGTTGGGGTCAGCTTGTGCAGTTCCGGCATACCGTTTGCCTGGGGTCCCTGAAAACGCACTACCGCGACAAAGTCCCGCTCCAGCTCGCCAGCCTTAAAACGCTGTAATAGCTCATCCTGGTTGTGCAGTACTATCGCCGGCGCCTTCACCTTAAGGTGTTGCGGTTTAATCGCGGAGACCTTGATCACACTGCGACCGAGATTCCCCTCTAACAGTTGCAGACCACCGTGGTGGGAGAAGGGGTCGCTCACTGAGCGAATCACCGCAGTGTCACCGCTCTCCTCCGCGGTGGGACGCCATACCACGCCGTCCCCAGCATCGTTTAAGAAGGGATCGCGGCAGTAGGGTTCCAGCCCGGAATTACCAAGTACGGTATGCACGTCGGCGTGTAAGAGACCAGCGGAGAGCAACTCGCGGATCAGCAACTGCATACCGCCGGCGGCGGCAAAATGGTTGATATCCGCAGTCCCGTTTGGATAGACATGGCACAGCAGGGGCACCACCTCGGAGAGGTCCGCCATATCCTGCCAGGTGAGCTGGATTCCAGCGGCGCGAGCCATCGCCACCATATGCAGCGTATGATTGGTGGAGCCCCCTGTGGCAAGCAGGCCCACCACACCATTGACGAAGGCTTTCTCCGTGAGAATATGGGCAATCGGCGTGTGCTGGCTGGGCTCGGTGATTTTTGCCAGTTGCTCGACAGCCGCCTCATTCAGGGCATCGCGCAGACCGGTCCCCGGATTGACAAAAGAGCTACCAGGTAACTGCAAGCCCATGATTTCCACCAGCATCTGGTTGCTGTTGGCAGTGCCATAAAAAGTACAGGTGCCAGCACTGTGATAGGAGGCGCTCTCCGCCTCCAGTAACTCGGCGCGGCCCACCTTGCCCTCTGCATACAGCTGGCGCACTCGTACTTTTTCGGCATTTGAAAGGCCGGTGGGCATGGGACCTGCCGGCACAAAAATCGAGGGCAGATGACCAAACGCCAGAGCACCGATGACCAGCCCGGGCACAATTTTGTCGCAGATACCAAGGAACATCGCACCTTCGAACACATCGTGAGACAGGGCTACGGCCGTGGACATGGCGATTACGTCGCGAGAAAAGAGACTCAGCTCCATTCCCGGTCGCCCCTGGGTTACGCCATCGCACATCGCCGGCACTCCCCCGGCCACCTGTGCAGTAGCGCCACAGCGCGCCGCAGCCTCCTTCAGGCGAGCTGGATAGGTTCCATAGGGTTGGTGCGCCGATAGCATATCGTTATAAGCGGTGACAATACCCAGGTTGGGCCCGCGGCCGGAGGCAATTAGCTGCTTATCCTTTTCCGGAGAAGCGGCAATTGCGTGGGCCAGGTTGCCACAGGACAGGTGCTCAGTGGCACGCCCTTCAATATGTGCCTTATCCACCTGCGCCAAATACTGAGCGCGGGTTTCTTCACTGCGCTGGATAATACGCTCGGTAACTGCCTGAACCTTGCTGTGAACCATGACCTTTCCGTATTAATCTGCTGCGGCACAGCCCAAGACCCGTGCCGACGTGATATTGCGATGGCCTGAACCACCAGTGATCGCACATCCCGGCGGAAAATCCCCCGCCGGTTGACTGGGTTGTAGTGCAACCGACGCCCCATCACCCGACAAGGAGCGAGAACGCTAAAGGACTTTATTCCCCTCAGGGCGCTTTAGCCGCAACCTTGAACCAAGGAGAAAATAAAAAAACACCTGAAGGCTTTTTTGGCCACCAAGAGTGGAATTTCTTGCTAAGGGCAACCTTTGCTGGAACCCGCAAGCCGCACCGGATACTAGTGGGTCGAACAGATCGAAACCTCCCCCCCACCGCCGGAGGAGGGACCCCGATGACAAAACAAGGAATGCATCCGCAAAACATCGGGCAAGCGCGTTGGAGTGCATTATGTAGTAAAACTACAAAAAACATCAAGCGCCCCTTTCCAGTAAATACCCACAATCAACAAAATGGGCTGACCAGCCTGCCTGAGCGTCATTTAAATCAACATAAAGAAGAAACTAGTACCACAGATAGAGCAAAGGCAGGACTCTGGATTCAAGACCCAAAGCACAGGAATGTAAGAAAATTACAAAAATAGAGGGTCGCTGAGCCTTGCCCCTCATATGCAGAGTTACTTTATTGCTAGAATCCACCTCCAGCTGAGCTTCTAAACTACTGCCAGACTGTCTTTGTATGGCCGCCCCAAGGCCTGGGGAAGCAGTGGGCCGGAGGCAATAGTGCACCAGGGGCCAAAGCCCACCCTTTACTGCGGATTTTGCGAGAAGGATTGATATCGATGAAAGTCACCATTAATGACGTGGCCGAGCGCGCTGGCGTATCGATCAAGACAGTCTCGCGAGTCATCAACAATGAGCCCTCTGTGCGCTCCAGCACCCGAGAACGGGTTATGAATGTGGTGCAAGCACTCAACTACCACCCCAATTTAGCGGCGCGCAACTTAGCTGGCACCCACTCTTACTCCATTGCCTTTATTTACGACAATCCAAATGCCTACTATGTAATCGATATGCAAAATGGCATTCTCGAAGCCTGCAGAACGCAGGGCTACGAGCTTTTAATCCACCCCGGCAGCGGCCACACAGACTCTATTCACAGGGAGTTACGCAAGCTGGTGGAGCAGAGCCGAGTTGCCGGGCTAGTACTCACCCCACCGTTCTCGGAAACGCCCGCGGTAATCGATACCCTGACATCTTTGGATGTAGAGTTCGTACGAATTATTTCTGCACAAGATTCTCCTCAGCTGGAGGAAAATTGCATCCATATTGATGACGAGGCTGCCGCCTTCGCCATTACCCAGCATTTACTGCAATTGGGCCACAAGCACATCGGCTACCTCTGCGGCGGCACCGAACATTACTCCACATTGGGTCGCCTGGCGGGCTACAGGAGGGCACTGCGGGAAGCGGGACTGCCTTTTGAGAGCGAGCTGGTGAAAGAGGGAGAGTATTCTTTTGATTCCGGTGTGGCCGGAGCCACGGCGCTGCTGCATTCACCCACTTCCCCCACGGCTATTTTTGCCGGCAATGACGAAATTGCCGCAGGCGCACTGTTTGCCGCGCGCATGCTGAATATCGAGGTGCCACAGCAGCTTTCCATCGCCGGCTTCGAAGATAGCCCCTTTTCACGCCAAACTTGGCCCAAGCTCACCACGGCCCAACAACCCAATGAAGACATTGCCCGCTGTGCCGCCGAGCTGGTGCTGGAGCGCATTCAGTGCCGGGGAAACCAAGAAAAGGATCAGCAGCAAGCTGGAAGGAAAACCACCAACCTCCGCCGCAGCTTCACCCCCACACTGGTCGTACGGGACTCCAGCGGACCTGTGGCGGAAAGGACCCTAAACCCCCAAACGTAAACCCGCACCGAACAACCGAAGCGCTATTCGCCGTACACCGGGCACCCACCGATCCAGGTTTTTTGCACCCGAAGATGCCGATCGAGCAAAATCAAATCCGCCCTGGCGCCAGGGGCGATCCTCCCCCCCTGCAACCCCAGGAACTGGGATGGATACAGGCTTGCCATGCGTAAGGATTCGTTAATTTCCAAGCCACACCAGCGGCTGAAATTGCGCACCGCACCCATCATATCCAGGTGCGAACCGGCCAGCTCTCCGGTAGTGGAGGTCAACCTGTCCCCCTCTCGGGTCACCACTCGATCATACAGCGGAAAACTCAGCGCATCGCTACCCACCAGAGACATGGCATCGGTGACTAACAGCAGTTTTCCACGCGGCTTGGCTTTGAGGGCAAGCGTCATAGCCTCCGCACTGACGTGATGACCATCGGCAATAATTCCGCACCAGGCTTCATCGCTAACGAGAGCGGTCCCCACCATCCCGGGTTCACGGGAATGCAACGGCGACATCGCATTGTACAAATGGGTAAAGCCCACGGCGCCCGCACGCAGCGCCAAGCGCACTGTTTCACCATCGGCATTGGAGTGACCGAGACAAACCCGCACCCCCATCGCTGCCAATCGATGAATATCCTCTACCGGAACTGTTTCCGGTGCCAGGGTAACGACCTTTACCCCCAGGTCCTCCCGCGCATAAATTCCCCACTCCTCAGCGCTGAGGGGACGAATAAATGACGACTCGTGGGTACCCTTTTTCGGCACACTCAGATGCGGCCCTTCAAAGTGAATCCCCGCGACACCAGGTACCCGCTCCCGCAGTGCGGCACTGACCGCATTGGCAGCGCGCTGCATAACGTCGAGGCGGTCGGTGATCAGGGTAGGTAAAAAAGCCGTGGTACCAAAACGGGCGTGGGCCTCGGCCATGGTGCGCAGCCCGGCAACGCTGGGCTCTTGATTAAACAGCACACCACCGCCGCCGTTCACCTGCACATCAACCAATCCCGGCGCTAGCAAGCCACGGACATAGGGCGCTGTGCCCTGGGCCGAATCACCGATGGAAACAATGCGGCCATCATCGGCGACGACCAGGGGCACATCCTGCAGAGTCTGCTCACCGTCAAATAGTGTCTCTGCGACCAGGGCAAAAGCCACACCCCCTCCTTAGCATTAAAATAATTCTTGGTCGTAAGTTTTTCCGGTAAATTATTACACGGTCTGGGTGACTTTTTTCAGACCTGCCGGCTCATCGGGATTAATACCGCGATTTACAGCCACATGGGCAACATCGATATAAAAACGCTGCAACAATGCCAGAGGCGCGATGCGCGGGTGTACACCCTTGCTGGGCACATGTAGGTTAATCAGGGTACCTCCCCGGCGCACGATGTCATCGATCTGCTCACTGTGCGCAACATATGATTCATCCTCAATGGGGACATTCACCACCGTCAGCCTGTCCTCAACCAGGGTAACCGGCCCATGTAAAAACTCCGCACTGGAAAAAGACTCCGCGTGAATATTGCATACCTCTTTGAGCTTCAGGGCCAGCTCGCGGGTGATCGCATAACCGGGTCCGCGACCGAGCACAACCAAGTTTTGCACAGAAGCCAAATCTTCAGGCCGCAATTGAATCTCCGCGCGGACCGCCGCCTGCAGAGTTTCTGGCAGTTTTGCCAGGGCATCCCCCAGGGATTTATCCCCGCTCCAACAGGACACCAGTTGTAAAATCGCAGAGAGCGTCGCCAAATAACTTTTGGTCGCCGCCACTGCCTTTTCCGGGCCCGCCTTGAGGGGGATCAACTGATCGACAATGTCCTTGATGGGCGCCTGTTCATCGTTTACCAAAGCGACGGTATAAGCACCACAGTCCCTGGCCATTTTTGCCTGGGCGAGAATATCCGGGCTGCGCCCCGATTGGGATATTACCAACACCAGAGCACCTTCCAGCTTTAGCTTGCGCCCATAAACACTGGAAACCGAGGGCGCTGCGGCAAAGGTCGGCGTTCCCGTTTCTATCTCGATCAGGTACTTGGCGAAGACACCGGCGTGGTCAGATGAACCGCGCCCAACAATCATCACAAAGCGCGGCGAATGCGCACGTAAACGCTCCCCCAGCCGCGCCATGACTTTCGCATTACTGCGCAACTGTTCGGCTATTCTTGCCGGAGCCTCACGGGCTTCGGCTTCCATAGTCGTGGTGGCCATACTGCCCTCCACTCGGGCTATCACTTTCCACGGGGCTCAGCCCTCCCTGCAATGAAGCGGAGAGGGCTACAGTTATCAGTCTATGTGTTGGCCGCATACTGGGAGCCCTGTATTGCTGCGCAGGGTGAGTATTGTCACTTCTATTTGCAATTTCCCCGAGCACAAAAAGCAGGACTTCCCCTACTGATTTACCCTGAAAAGTGATTGCGCGCCAAACGGCGCGTGCCCCCCAATCATCTATGCTTTTTAATAATTCCCCGGTAACAGTCGGGCAATGCTTACAGGAAAAAGTCAATGGCACAGGCCGGTGGCACGCCAATACACCGTTACTGGCGCAACGTTGCGTTACTAATTCTCTTACTGCTCATCAGCAGCTGCTCCAGCATCCAGTTTGCCTATAACAATGTGGATTATTGGATTCGCTGGAAAGTCCACAAATATGTCGAACTGGACAGAAACCAGAAGGGCGAATTACAGGCGGCCCTCAACAGCTTTTTTCGCTGGCATCGACAAACCCAACTCCCACGATACGCCAACTTCCTCGACAACCTGGCAGACCGAGTGGATAAGGGCGCACTGGAAAACCCTCAACTGCAACCAATAGAAAAACAGGTTCATCAGTTTCTAAAAGTGGCCAGTGAAAACACCTACAACTTAATACTGCCTTTGGCTGCGCAACTGAGCGACCAACAAATTAAGGAACTACAGGGTAACCTGTGGAAAAAAGAACAAAAGACCCTGGATAAGTGGCAACGCTCACCAGAGAAAATTAAGCACAAGCGAGACAAAATTATACGCAAGGAAAGTATTCGCTGGCTCGGCACCCTTACCGAGGCGCAAAAAAATATGATCTCTGCCTGGGTCGCCAAGATGGAATACAACCCTTTACAACGCATCGAACAACGCAGGCTGTGGCAATCAAAAACCTTTGAGTTATTACACAGTAAACCTGAGGGTTACCTGGAAGAAATACGCAGCCTGCTACTTAAACCAGAACAGCTCTGGTCAGCCGAATATCGCCAAGCCCAAGAACAACGCCAACAGCAGGCGCAGACACTGGCAAAAAAAATATTAACCAGCACCAGCCCCTCGCAACGGCGCCACCTGAGCCGCAACCTCAGAGAATATGCACAGGATTTCCGCGCCTTAGCCAGCCAATAAACGAGTGGGTGAGCATAGAACAAAGAACCCACAGCTTGGGCGAGAACTCCAAATTTACACGAGGACAACCATTAAAAGCATTGCTGCGGGGCTGACGAAGCCCGCTTCATACTGCTAAGCTCACCGCCTCCAATGACCAGCCAGGGGACATCACGTGCAAATCGAATCCGCCAGTATTAGCCAGTTAGTGGAGTGGGAAAAAGAGTTGAGCACCCACTATGAGCGCATCCGCCAACACGAACTGAATCTGGACATCACCCGCGGCAAACCTTCAACCGAGCAACTGAATCTATCCGATAAACTCGACGGTATCCTTTCCGGCGACTATCGCGCCGCCGGTGGTACAGACACCCGCAATTACGGCGGCTTGATCGGGCTCACCTGTGCCCGCGAACTGGGTGCGGATATGCTCCAGGTGCCCACAGAGGAAGTCATCGCCGGTGGCAACAGCTCCCTCACACTGATGTATCACGCAGTGCTAACTGGCTACCTGTTCGGATTTGCCGGCAATACCCCCTGGCGCGAGCTGAAGGCACCGAAGTTTCTCTGCCCGGTGCCCGGATACGATCGGCACTTCACCATCTGCGAACAACTGGGGATTGGCATGATCAATATCCCCGTGAATGCGCAGGGCCCCGATATGGATCTTGTCGAAAAGCATATCCGCGAGGATAACGAGATCATCGGTATTTGGTGTGTACCCAAGTATTCCAACCCCACCGGCGTTACCTACAGCGAGGAAACAGTAGAGCGCTTGGCACAACTCGGGCAAATCGCTAACCCGGGCTTTCGCATTTTCTGGGACAACGCCTATGCCGTACACGATCTCGGACACTACGTCAGCCTCCCCAGTATTCGTGCGGCCACTCTGGAAAATGACACTGCAGATTCTGTGCTTCAATTCGCCTCCACCTCCAAAGTGACCCACGCCGGAAGTGGTGTGGCTTTCGTCAGTGCCACTGGTGACAACCTGAAGTCTCTGCAGCAACAAATGCAGGCAATGACCATTGGTCCCGACAAAGTCAACCAGCTGCGACACTCGCGCTTTTTTACCGAGTGTACCTCCCTCAAGGATCATATGCGCAAACACGCCACTATCCTTAGACCCAAGTTTGACTGCGTGCTGGAACACCTGCATAACGGACTGGAAGGTATGAATCTGGGCCAATGGGAGAAACCACAAGGAGGGTATTTTGTTTCCTTTAATACCCGTCCGGGCTGTGCCAAGGCGGTAGTAAACCTGGCCGCGGAGGCTGGAGTAAAACTGACGCCGGCCGGAGCTACCTTTCCCTACGGCAAGGATCCAGAGGACAGTAATATCCGCATAGCGCCGAGCTTTCCTCCCCTGGAGGAACTCGATACCGCCATGGCAGTTTTTGTGCTGTGTGTGAAGTTGGCGAGTGTACGCCAAAGACTGGAACAGCTATACCAGAAGGGGTAGCTGCCTAGAAAGATCGTATTAATCGATAAAAAGGGCACCTTAACTGGCCGCCCTTTTTACTCACACTTCGTTTTCACTGGATAAATAGCGCCGCGCGAACTTTTCCTCGGCCATGCTTAAGTCAACAACCACAAGCCCATCCACTGCATCGCAGAAATCCGGATCGACGTTAAAGGCGTGAAAGCTGGTACCGCCCGGCCTTGTCAATGCTGCATACTTTTTAAAAAGCGGCGGCAGGACTACGCCCTCCTCGCGCAGCAGCAACTTTAATTGGCGCATATCCGCAATAGAGCTCCCCGACAATAATGGCAGGGGCCCACCAGCCTGCAGGAAAGGCAGACGCGCATCTCCCAAGGAATTTTGCGGGGAAAAATAATGAGAGAAGTAGCGCACAATTGCAGATTTCGCCCGCACAGAGAAACTGCCCGGCATAGAAACCGGGCCAAATAAATAACGTACATCATTGCGTAAAACCCACTGACCAATAGCACTCCAGAGCAGATCCAAGCCCTTGCCTCGCCAGTATTCCGGTAGCAAAAAACTGCGTCCAAGTTCCGCAGAGCCCGGTAGGCATTGTCGTGGTGGGCTTGGGTAATTGAATAAAGTGCTGCTGTAGATTTCATCTTCCGCTAATACCTCAGTGCACGCCAGGCGGTAAGCGCCGGCAATTTGCCGGCGCTTGCGGTCCCAGAGCAATAGGTGATCATAGTGCGCATCAAAGGCATCCCAGTCCCGGCTCTGCCCAGTACCCTCACCTACTGCGCGGAACGCGATTTCACGCATCCGCGCCAGCTCCCGCATAACCGGGCAATCCGCCCCCTGGCGATACAGGCGTACAGAAAACTCTCCCTGGGCAATCAATGCTTCACAACTTTGGATGACTTTTTCAACCTCTGCCTGAGACTCCGCAGCTGCAATAAGTTCCGGGCCCAGGGGCGCGGGAGAGCGATGCAGCTGGTAAACATGTTTACGCCAGAGCGCAGCCTGGGCGCGAGGCGTCAATGGCCAGGTGCGGAAGTGCTCCGCCTCCAGGGGGCGGCCAATTCGGATATCAATCCCTCGACTGGCCTGCTTAAACATTTCACGAATCAGCCAAAGTGTGGACAGGGGCTTGTTCATCATTGACAAACCGTAAAACCACCAGGAATTCCTGCCGAGTACCTGCATAGGTAAAATCGGCGCATTGGCCTTTTCCGCAAAGCGGACAAATCCTGGATTCCAACGCCCATCGCGTACGCCTTTGGGACTGAGGCGTGAAACCTCTCCGGCGGGAAAAATAATTACAGCCCCCCCCTGATCCAGATAATCATAAATCCCCTGTACATCCGCACGGCGGGTACGCCCATTAAAATTATCCACCGGCAAAAAGTAGGAGCGCAGAGGTTTAATATTCCACAGCAATTCACTAGCAACTGCGCGCACATCTCGGCGCACCCTCGCCACCATATCGATCAGTGCCAATCCATCCAGGCTGCCCAGGGGGTGGTTGGCAACGATAATCAAGGGACCCGTTGTCGGCACCCGCTCTAATTCCGAGGGATTTAATTCATAACGAAAATTCAAATCGGTAAATAATTGACGAATAAAATCCAATCCCCCCAAGTGGGGATAGCGCCGCCCCAAGTCGACAATTCTCTCCTCACAGCATATTTTTTTCAGAGTGGCGGAAACCAATTTTCGCGTTGGCTTTTGTGGTGCTGCGCTGTACCAGGTATTTTTTTGCAAGAGTGCTTCAAATTGAATCATGCGGCCACCACCTCTGTCATTATGCTGGCTATTTTCGGCGTCTGGTACCAATGCAGCAGTTCCAGGTTGCCATTTTGTTGCTCCACTACGGCACTCATTGAATCGACCCAGTCACCGCAATTGGCATAAATTACCGGGCTACCACCATTATTTTTACTGCGTAGCGCCGGGCGATGAATATGCCCACAGATTATTCCATCCATTCCCCGAGCGTCCGCCGCAGCAACGGCGACACGTTCAAAGTCACTCATCATCTGCCGGGCCGCACCCACCCGGTTTTTTATCTGGCTGGCCAGAGACCACCAGGGCTTATTGAAACGACTGCGCCAATAATTAATCCAGCGGTTCAAGCGCAACATCAGGTAATAACTGCGGTCACCGATGTGGTAACTAACCGGATTAATTTTTATATGGTGCTCAAATTGATCCCCATGGGTGACCCAGTAGCGCTTGCCGCCCGCAGCAGTGTGCACCCAGTCCCGTTCAATCCGGATATTACCCAGTCGCTTACCCGCCCAGCTGCGCATGGGGGCATCGTGATTACCGGGGATATAAATGACTTCCGGGATAAGGTTGCTCAACTCCGAAAGCATACCCAGCAGTAGGGAAGATGCCTGACACCAAGTGCCCCTGCCCTTGGATAGGGCATACATATCGAAAATGTCCCCCACCAAGTACACCTTATCGGCACGGTTCTGTGCCAGAAAGTCCGCCAGCCGGTGGGGCTCACTGTCTCTACTACCTAAATGGACATCGGATACCCACAGCGCACGGTAGCGATTGCTCATAGCAAGGTTCCAACCTTTGATCAGTGATCAACTTGCAATCAGGGGCTGATAAACGACTTACTGGGCGCCAAAGTAAGCGTCACACACGGTGTCAGTCGTATATATCAGCCGGGGGCTTGCAAGCTGGATACAGGCGGGTACCTATCGAGCATCAATTCAGGATCAAACTTGAGTAAAATCGATAATCACCCGCACAATCACTTTGCAGCGATTCGATGACAACCCGGAGGATTTTTATTGAAGCTTATATTGCAGTGAAACCCGAAGGACTGCGAGGGTTTTAGGCGCCCGAATCAGCCAGGCCAAAGACCTGCTGATTCGGTGAAAAAAGGGGGGGATTACTCAGTATCTTGGGGATGACGAATAGGCGGTGCGAAAGGGAATTTTGCTACTTTATCGCCCTTAACCTCGACAATTTTGCCGGTGCCTTCTTTCTCCACCTCATCAATACGCACAATACTGTGCATGGGAATATAGGAGCGGGTCACCGAGGCAAATTCGGTTTTCAGTTTTTCTTCACTCGGGTCCACTACCAGCTGGGCCTTCTCCCCAAATACGAACTCCTCGACCTCAATAAAGCCGTACATATCGCTCTGATAGATAGCCCGGGCATAGAGTTCATACACCTGGTTCTGGTTGTGGAAAATCACTTTATATATCGGGTTGGCCATAAGTCTCTCAGGATGGGGAATACCCCGAAGCTCGAAGTTGTTCAGAAAACGGGCAATGCCCGAAAAAGCGCGCAAGAATAGCACAGGTTCTCAAGCGCTAATATAGCCATCTATGCAGTGCCGGGTCCTGTCGCTATAATGCCCCACCCGTTTAATTGACCAGTTTTTAATCAGGCGCGATATGTCCGATACACCGGCGAAAAAGCTATACATCAAAACCCACGGCTGCCAAATGAATGAGTACGATTCCGCCAGGATGCGCGATCTACTCGGCGAATCACACGCGATGGTACCCACCGACGATCCTGAAGAGGCGGACGTGCTACTGGTCAACACCTGTTCTATTCGCGAAAAGGCCCAGGAAAAGTTATTCCACCAGCTCGGTCGCTGGAAGCGCCTCAAGGAAAAAAATCCCGAACTGGTGATTGGCGTCGGCGGCTGTGTCGCCAGCCAGGAAGGCGAAGCCATCGCCAAGCGCGCCCCCCATGTAGACCTGATCTTTGGCCCGCAAACCCTACACCGCTTGCCGGAAATGATGGAAACCAAAGAGCAGAAAAACGGCGTTGTAATCGTCGATATCAGCTTCCCTGAGATCGAGAAATTCGACCGCCTGCCCCAGCCAGAAGCCGATGGTGTCTCAGCCTTTGTCTCTATTATGGAAGGCTGCTCCAAATACTGCACATTCTGCGTGGTTCCCTACACCCGCGGTGAAGAGGTAAGCCGGCCGGTCGCCGATGTACTGGAAGAAGTCGCACATTTGGCCGAGCAGGGTGTGCGGGAAGTGAACCTGCTGGGCCAAAACGTCAACGCCTACCGAGCTGCCGGCGAAGACGGCCAGGAAGTGGATTTCGCCGAGCTGATCACCTACGTGGCGGCGATTGATGGTATCGACCGCATCCGCTATACCACATCACACCCGGTCGAGTTCTCCGATGCACTGATCGACGTGTACGCACAGGTACCAGAACTGGTCAGCCACCTTCACCTGCCGGTGCAAAGCGGCTCCGACCGTATTTTGATGGCTATGAAGCGTGGCCACACAGCGCTGGAATACAAATCGAAAATCCGCCGTCTGAAAAATATTCGTCCGGATATCTGCCTATCCTCAGATTTTATCGTGGGCTTCCCCGGTGAAACCGACAGAGATTTTGAAGCCACCATGAACCTGATTCAGGACGTGGGCTTTGACCTCTCCTTCAGTTTTATTTACTCACCACGCCCGGGAACCCCTGCTGCCGACCTGCCCGACGATACCCCGGAAGAGGTTAAGAAAAAGCGCCTGAAATTACTGCAAAATCGCATCAACCAACAGGCTCAGGCTATAGCCAGACATATGGTGGGCAATACCGAGCGGGTACTTGTAAGCGGAGTTTCCAAGAAAGATCCGGGCCAGTTACAAGGGCGCACGGAAAACAACCGAGTAGTCAACTTCCGTGCCGACGACTTGGCCCTGATTGGTAAGTTTGCCGATGTACTGATCGAAGAAGCCCTGCCCAATTCCCTGCGCGGTACCCTAATCACTTCTGAGTTGGAAGAGGACCTGCTCTAAGGTTCTCTCAATCCCCACATCCCGGCAAGGTGTGCTTAAAAACCACTCCTTGCCGCCAAAATAGCCTAACAGCACCGCTGAAATTACAAGCTGTAATTAAAATCGGGTAAAGTTAGAACCTATTGGTAAGATCCAAGGCTTTCCTATCCAGGGAAAATGGGTATACCCTAGCAATGAACACTACAAATTAAGGTGCCGGAAACCAGTTTGGAAACTCAAGCTCTCGCTCACAGTATCACTCTCGAGCCCAATGACGCTCGACGCCTCGCCAACCTCTGCGGTCAGTTCGACCAGCATTTGCGCCAAATAGAACAGCGACTGGGTATTGAAATCCGTAATCGGGGCAACCAGTTCGCCGTCTACGGCGACCCGAAAACGGCCAAGGCTGCCTGTGAGTTGCTGAGCGCCCTCTACAAGGAGACCGGCACCCGCGATGACCTGACGCCCGATGAGATCCATTTGGCTCTACAACAGGCAGGCGTAGAGGAATTGCTCCGCAAGGGTGAAGGGGGCGAATCCACAGAAGCCGACCAAGTGGTATTGATTCGCACCAAAAAGTGTTCTGTACGCCCGCGTGGTTTAAACCAACGCAAGTACGTGCATGCGGTACAGAGCAACGATATCAATTTCGGTATAGGCCCCGCCGGTACCGGCAAAACCTATCTGGCGGTCGCCTGTGCAGTCGAGTCCCTACTTAAAGACCAGGTGGAACGCATTCTGTTGGTGCGCCCTGCGGTGGAAGCCGGTGAAAAACTCGGCTTTCTCCCCGGTGACCTAAGCCAAAAAGTAGACCCCTACTTACGCCCACTCTACGACGCCCTCTACGAGATGCTGGGCTTTGAGACGGTCGGTAAGCTGATAGAACGCAACGTGATCGAAGTAGCTCCTCTGGCCTACATGCGCGGGCGTACACTCAATAACGCTTTTGTGATTCTCGATGAGAGCCAGAACACCACCCGCGAACAGATGAAAATGTTTCTGACCCGAATTGGTTTCGGCTCCACGGCGGTGATCACCGGAGATCCGAGCCAGGTGGACCTGCCACGCGGGCAGGCCTCGGGCCTGCGCCACTCCGTGGAAGTACTCAACAAGGTCAACGGTATCAGCTTTACCCATTTCAGCGCCAAGGATGTGGTCCGCCACCCTCTCGTACAGCGCATCGTGGAAGCCTACGATATCCACGAGGCGGAACGGGATGCCAACATCAGTAACAAAGCCGATGAGAACGCCGCCTGAGGTCCCCCCGCATAGTTATGATTGACTTGACCCTCGATGTGCAGCGGGCGAGCCGCTGCAGTAGCCTCCCCCCCGATGAAAAGATCCGCACATGGGTAATTAGCGCCCTTTCCAGCCAACGTGAAGAAGCCGAATTAGCGGTGCGTATCGTCGATGAAGATGAGAGCCGACAGCTCAACGCCCAGTACCGGGGCAAAGACAAACCCACCAACGTTTTGTCTTTCCACACAGACTTCCCCGCGGAGCTGAATCTACCCCTGCTGGGAGACTTGGTCATCTGCGCACCGGTTGTTGAGATAGAAGCGAAACAACAGGGCAAATCATCCGAAGCACACTGGGCACATATGCTGGTCCATGGCACACTGCACCTTCTGGGTTATGACCACATCGAAGATAGCGATGCGGAAATCATGGAAAAGCTGGAGACAAGCCTGATGGCTCAACTCGGCTTTGCCGATCCCTACACGCCTCTCGATGAGGCGGGGTGATGGCCCCCGGCCGAGATGAAAGTGACCCATTAACGATTCCTGAATTGACAACAGACGAGAGATACCCGGAGCATGGCCACTTCCATGACCACAGACGAGCCCCCAAGTAGCCACTCTTCCAGCAAGCCCCGGTCGAGTGAAAAAAACTGGCTGGAAAGACTGTTTGGCGCATTTTCCGCCGAACCCAAGTCCCGTGATGAATTGCTGGATATCATCAAGGATGCTGCTGAAAACCAGCTGGTCGACGCCGAGGCACTGTCCATTATTGAAGGCGCCCTGGATGTATCCAGCCAGCAAGTTCGGGAGATTATGATCCCCCGCTCGCAGATGGTGGTTGTGGGTCTGCAGGACAAGCCCGAAACGTTTCTCCCCAAAATTATCGAATCTGGTCACTCCCGCTTCCCCGTGGTTGGCGAGAGCATTGACGATATTCGCGGAATACTGCTGGCTAAAGACCTATTACCTCTGCTCCTCAAAGGTGTCGGCGAATTCCAGCTCGAAGACATCATTCGCCCGGCCAATATCATCCCCGAAAGCAAGCGCCTGAATATTCTCCTGCGGGAATTTCGTGAAAATCGCTACCATATGGCCGTTGTTATCGACGAGTATGGCGGTGTATCTGGCGTGGTCACCATTGAAGATATCCTCGAAGAAATCGTTGGCGAAATCGAAGATGAAACCGATGAGGAAGAAGCGGATAGTTTTATTCGTCGCGTGGGCGAGAATGACTATATCGTCAAGGCCCTGACCCCCATCGAAGAGTTCAACGAATTTTTTGATTGCACGTTCAGCGATGAAGAATTCGACACGGTTGGTGGTCTGATTATGCAATCTTTCGGCCACCTGCCTGGCCGAGATGAAGTCACCCGCCTAGGCGACTTCCTATTCCGGGTGCTCTACGCGGACAGCCGGCAGATCCACCTGCTTCGCGTTGCCCATATGCGCAAGCCGCCCGATGAGGATTAAGCGGTATGCCCCCTGGGCGACACTGGTCAAAACTCTTCGGGGTTGAGAGCTCGGCGGCACTGGCGGCTATCGATTAAGCGAGTCTATGCGAAGAATACTATTACCCCTCGCCGGCGCTAGTGCCGGCGGGCTGATGACATTGTCCCTCGCCCCCTTTAACTACTGGGTGTGCGGCCTCCTGTCCCTGACCCTGCTGGCGTGGTTATTCCTGTTCGCCGCCCGCGGCACCCCGCTGCGCGGGCGCAACGCCCTCTGGTTGGCTTTTTGCTATGGATTCGGCCTGTATGCCACAGGTGGCTCCTGGGTCTATGTTTCCATCACGAACTTTGGCAATTCCTCGCCCGCCCTAGGGCTCGCCCTCACCGGGGGATTTGTCGCCTTGATGGCAGCGCTTTTGGCCGCGCCTTTTTATTTTCTCGGCCGCTTCACTGCCAACAAATTCAGTTTTGCCCTGGCCTTTGCCGCCCTCTGGTTTATCAGCGAGTGGTTCCGCAGCTGGATGTTCACAGGATTCCCCTGGTTATTCGCCGGCTACGCCCACCTGGAAACCTGGTTGTCCGGCTGGGCGCCGGTGCTGAGTGTCTATGGAATCGGCTTGCTACTGGCCCTCTCCGGGGCAGTATTGGCGCTGGCTGCCAGTGGCCGCCTGGCCCCCCTCAAGCAACCCGCCCATGTCGCACTGATTAGCGCGGCGCTTCTCCCCTGGCCTCTCGGGGCTGCTCTCTCCAAGATCCAGTGGACCCAGGCCGAAGGTGGCTTAATCACAGTGGGGTTAGTACAGGCGAACATCCCGCAGGAAAAAAAGTGGCTCCCAGAATTTCGCGGGGAGACCATCAGTCGCTACCAAGAGGGCTCCCTCGCCCTGAGTGAGCAGGATGTAGATGTGATTATCTGGCCGGAGGCAGCACTCCCCATGCTGTACGGTCAGGCGCCAAACCTAATGCAGGCCCTGCAGCGCAATGCGGAAAAAACCGGGATCGATCTGATCAGCGGTATTCTTTACGACACACGCAGCCCAGAAAGCGGCGCCAAGAAAGTACACAATTCCGCAGCCGTTTTTGGCCGCAGCCCCAGTGTTTACCACAAACGTCACTTGGTGCCTTTTGGCGAGTATGTCCCCCTGGAGGACTTCATCAGGGGGACCATTGAATTCTTTAACCTGCCCACCTCCTTTATCCGTTCCGGCCCCGATCAACAGGGCCCACTCAATGCGGGAAAGGCCAGTTGGGCCCCCCTTATCTGCTATGAAATTGTCTATCCTCGACTGGTAGCCGATAGCGCCCTCTCAGCCCAGGTACTCCTCACCATCAGTAACGATGCCTGGTTTGGCGACTCCATAGGGCCATTGCAACATATGCAGATGGCGCAGATGCGCGCGCTGGAAACAGGGCGCTACCTAGTACGCGGCACCAATACCGGTGTGAGTGCCATCGTTGACCCCCACGGAAGCATCCTCAAACAGCTGCCGCAGTTTGAGCAGGCCAATATGACCGGCGATATTCGTGCAATGCGCGGCTCCACCCCCTTTATGCTCGCCGGCATATCCACAGTTTTTACGCTGGCCATACCAATGCTGGTACTGGCAATGCTGCTGCAGCGCCGGCGGTCCGATAAGGTCAAAAAACCTCTCACCGGCGGAGTAGCCGAATAATAGCCCCCGTCACAACCCTTGCTCTAGCAGGCGGTCGGGGCCCCGCCCCTGGGGATGCCTGCTATGCTGCAAGCAATTTACCAGTGAAATTTTGGCGGGGATGCCCAGTCTATGCATTGCTTAATCAGTGGTGGCACCGGCCTGATCGGTAGACTTTTTTGCCAGCGCTGGCTTGCCCGCGGCGACACGCTCACCGTATTGAGCCGCCAGCCGGACAAAGTTCGCAGGCTCTGTGGAGAGTCGGCCAAGGCCTGTGGTACACCCGAAGAGGTTCAAGAACGGGTGGATGTTGTAGTCAACCTGGCCGGTGAACCCATATCCAGCCGTTGGACTGAGAAACGCCGCGCCGAAATTCGTAACTCCCGCCTAAACACCACCGAAAGATTAGTGCGCTGGACCCTCGCCCAGCGAGAACGGCCAGACTACTTCCTGTCGGGGTCCGCTATCGGCTACTACGGGGACCGCGGAGGGGAATTACTGAGGGAGGACAGTTCTCCTGGCGGCGGGTTTTCCGCTCAACTCTGCCGCGACTGGGAAGCAGCCACACAGCCCCTGCAGAGAGCAGGCATGTGTGTTGGGACAATTCGCACAGCAGTAGTGCTATCCACCCGCGGCGGTGCACTGCCAAAAATGTTGCCTGCTTTCCGCCTGGGCCTGGGGGGACCGATGGGCTCCGGTGAGCACTGGATGAGCTGGGTTCATGAGGAGGATGAGGTTGGTCTGATACTTCATGCAATCGACAAGCGACTTTGCGTACCTTTTAATGCCAGTGCACCCGAAGCCGTCACCAACAACAGTTTCAGTCGCCTATTAGCCAAACAGCTACACCGCCCCTCTTTGTTTCGCTCACCCGCCTGGTTGCTCAAAACCCTGTTCGGACAGATGGCGGAAGAACTACTCCTGGCCAGCGAGCGGGTGGAGCCTCGTGCCGCTCTGGATAGTGGCTACAGCTTTCAGTTCCCCACCCTGGAGCAGGCTCTTGCAGACCTGCTCAATCAAAATAGCGCTACCAATAAGGCCCGCGCCTAGCGTATACCGCGTTGAAAACAGTCTCTTAAATCAAGCGGCAACAACGCTGCTTTCCAGAGCCTGGGTCAAATAGCGCCGGCTGGACTCACTGGTTACCAAGTCCCCGTGGCACCCCATGGGCGCAGAGCCAACCCACTGCGCATGCCAGCGATACCACTGGGTTTCTTCGGCGCCAACTCGCAATTCAATAAATTCTACTATCGATGGATCCAGACGGAATTCTCGGACAATTTGCCCGGCAAAGGTCTCGAAGTTTTTATTCAACTGAGCTCCACTCTCAAGCCCAGCACAGAGGAAAAACAGGATTCGTCCATCCTGATCCACGCGCTTGTAGCCAATCCATACCGCCCGGTTTAGTCGGTTGTGCAGCTGGATGGGAGCAAAGTTAGCCGGGATGCCCTTTGGCATAAGGTTATCTCGCTTATTGTTATGATTGTTATCCACAGTCGCTACTCCATTCTAAAAAGTGATCAGCGGGTTGACCCTGTGGCGCCAGTCGACCATTTAGCTCGGTGCAACCAGTCTGCTAAGACCTGCGGTACAAGGCGCGTCGCCTATTCCTTCATACACGATAAGTCTCAGAGATTCCCTCACTACAAAAGTTCCTCAACATCTGCCAGCCTCCGGCAGTGGCCTCAGTTGATACCAAGCTTGTGCCAACAGCTCTCTCCAATAGATCTGTGTGCACAATAGAGCCGCCGCACTGGGTATCCATCGCCGAACCCCATCCCGAGCCCTAGGTAGCAATTCGGACACACTTCCCACCGGTAGGGGTTGAACCTGTAGGCCGGCGCGGGTAAAAACCGCTGCAGCCCTGGACATGTGCCACCAGTGGGTGGCGAGCACAATACTTTCAACACCTGAGCTACGCAATATTTCCGCACTGTTTACGGCATTCTCTGCAGTAGTGCGACTGCAATCATCGCGCCAACTCACCGGGCGAGACAACTCAGATTCGAGTAAATCCACCATTAACTGTGCTTCGGTCGCACGCTTGTTCGGATGGACTCGTCCACCGGAAACCAGGATCGGCATTCCTTCAGGCGCATTCTGAACCGCCCAAAGAACCCGCTCCAGGCTGGGAGCAGATAAGCGCTCACTTCCAGACTCACCGTCCCTATAGCTCCCGCCCCCGAGAATTACAACGGCCTGCGGGGCTGGAGCCCTGGCAGGAAGATCCGGCACAGTTCCCAAGCATTTGCCAAGCCAACCAGAAAAGGCCGGCGTGCCGCTGAGCCAAAGTAAAGTAAAAGAGAAAATCGCAAGGGGCAAAGACACCCTCTCCAAGAGGGAGCCCACAGGCAAAAAACGTATTAAGAATGCCACAAGCAGACCCAACATAGGTGCCAAAGGCGGAATCAGCAGATTCACCATTGCCCTGGGGAGCTCGATCAATACTCTAAACCGCCCTCTATCTGCCTGAAACAGCCATAGCCACAGCGATGGCAGGGAGTAACTTGGCTTTTCTCCGGTGGCTGGGCGCGATAGCCACACCCGAGGCACTGCAACTCCTCACCGGCACCTACCGTCTCGCCAGCCAGAGCCCAGGGCTTACCCTCGCGGATACAGCGCATCAGATTTGGCCAAGCGGTTTCTGTGGGGTCCGCTGCATTTAGTAGCCAGTCCCCTCCACGCGCCTCCAAAGTGCGCAATTCCCCGCCCAGGCCCCGCACATAATCCTTCGCGCGGTGCAGGTCATCCTTCAGCCAAGCACGAAGAAAGGCGACTTTATTGGCGGTAAGGTTCTCAACCGCCAGCTCTCCCTCGATTAAATCTTCCAGGTCTTCACGAAACTCATCGGCCAGATCGTCCTTCGGCGGTAACTTCGGTTCCTTCGTCACGGTATCCCTCCTATAATCTCGCGTTTACGCATCCTAAATAGATGCTTCGGGGAAATCCTTGATCACGATCAATTCTTTGCTTGTAGATCTCAGGCCGCCCCCACCAGAACACCCAAGGGTTCCCCCGCAAATTTTGATCACAGAGTATAGGTCCCCAATCGATGGAAGAGCAGTACACCCCCTCCGCAGTCGAAGCTTCCGCCCAGGAATTCTGGGAGGCGCAAAAGAGCTTTGAGGTTCAGGAAGATACCGGCAGGGAAAAATTCTACTGCCTATCCATGTTCCCCTACCCCAGCGGCAAACTGCACATGGGCCATGTGCGCAACTACACCATTACCGATGTTATTTCCCGCTACCAGCGTATGCAGGGTAAAAATGTTTTGCACCCCATGGGTTGGGATGCCTTTGGTCTTCCGGCAGAAAACGCCGCGATCCAAAATAAAACCGCGCCGGCCAAATGGACCTACGCCAATATCGAGTATATGAAAGGCCAGCTAAAGGCCCTCGGCTTCGGCTTCGACTGGTCCCGTGAGCTGGCCACCTGCCAGCCTTCTTATTATCGCTGGGAGCAATGGTTCTTTACCCGACTCTACGAAAAGGGGTTGGTTTATAAGAAGAACTCCGCCGTGAACTGGTGCCCGCATGACCAGACCGTACTCGCAAACGAGCAGGTTGAAGATGGAGCCTGCTGGCGCTGCGGCACCACTGTGGAGCGGCGTGAACTGGCCCAGTGGTTTATCAAGATCACCGACTATGCCGAAGAGCTGCTCAACGACTTGGACAAGTTGCCGGAGTGGCCTGAGCAAGTGCGGACCATGCAACGCAATTGGATCGGTAAGAGCCGCGGTGTGGAATTGAGCTTCGCACTGCCCACAACCGTCGCGGGCATGGACCACTTCGATGTCTATACCACCCGCCCGGACACCCTGATGGGGGTCACATACGTATCCCTCGCCGCTGAGCACCCGATTGCGCTGGAATTAGCCCAGGCTAACCCTGAGCTAAAAGACTTTATTGCAGAATGTAAAAAGCAATCCTTGTCTGAGGCCGATATGGCCACCATGGATAAAAGAGGCATGGATACCGGCCTTAAGGCCATCCACCCCATCAGCGGTGAAGAGGTTTCGGTCTGGGTAGCTAATTATGTGTTGATGGATTACGGCTCTGGCGCAGTGATGGCCGTACCCGCCCACGATCAACGTGACTGGGAGTTTGCTCAGAAATATCAGCTACCTATCACCCAGGTAATAGAGCCTGCGGACGGCCAAGAGATCGACCTGAGCAAAGAGGCCTTTACTGAGAAAGGCAATTTGGTAAATTCAGGGAGCTTCGATGGCCTGGATTTTGATGGGGCCTTTACCGCAATTTCTGAGGTATTGGTAGCAGCCGGCAAGGGCCAGGTAACGACCAATTACCGTCTGCGCGACTGGGGGGTGTCCCGCCAACGTTACTGGGGCGCCCCTATCCCCATGTTCAACCTGGCCGATGGCGGCGAAATCCCAGTGCCCGCTGAGAAACTGCCGGTTTTACTACCGGAAGATGTGGAGCTGGACGGGGTTCAATCGCCGATAAAAGCCGACCCCGAGTGGCGCAAAGACGAACTCAATGGCACGCCGGTAGAACGCGAAACCGACACCTTTGACACCTTCATGGAGTCCAGCTGGTACTACGCGCGCTACACCTGTCCTGATTTCGAAGAGGGGATGCTCGACCCAGATCGCGCCAACTACTGGCTTCCCGTAGACCAGTATGTGGGTGGTATTGAGCACGCTATTTTGCACCTGTTGTACGCACGCTTTTTCCACAAACTGATGCGTGATGAGGGCCTGGTCAACACCGATGAGCCCTTCAAACAGTTGTTATGCCAGGGCATGGTTTTGGCGGAGTCCTTCTTTCGGGAAGAGAGCGGCCACAAAACCTGGATCAACCCAGCCGACGTGGATGTGGAGCGGGATGAGAAGGGCAAAGCCATTAAAGCCATTGAGCGCGCGACCGGTGAAGAGGTAACCGCCGGCGGCGTAGTGAAAATGTCCAAGTCGAAAAACAACGGGATTGACCCCCACGCCGCAGTTAAAGAGTACGGTGCCGATACCGTGCGGCTGTTCACCATGTTTGCAGCTCCTCCCGAACAGACTCTGGAATGGCACGAAACAGGTGTAGAGGGCGCCAGCCGCTTCCTGCGCAAACTGTGGAAAACCGTTCATAGCCATGTTGCCGCTGGCTCCTGCGAAGTGGAAATTCATCAGCAGTCACTGAGTGACAAGCAGCAGCAACTGCGTCGCAAGGCCCATGAGACCATCCAGAAAGTCGGAGACGATTACGGTCGTCGACAGACTTTCAACACTGCTATCGCCGCAGTAATGGAGCTTCTCAATGAAGTAAATAAACTGGCTGAGCGGGATAGCGAACAGGGTCTTGCCGTTGAGCGGGAGGCATTACAAGCCGCGGTACTGCTGTTGGCACCGGTTACTCCGCATATCTGCCACCAATTGTGGCGGGTACTGGGTAATTCTGACTCCCTAATTGATGCGCCTTGGCCCGCTGTGGATAAGGAAGCCCTGATCCGTTCCACTATTACCCTGGTAGTACAGGTCAACGGTAAAGTCCGTGCCAAGCTTGAAGCGCCAGCCGATGCTGGCAAAGAGAGCCTGGAAAAACTGGCGCTGGACAATGAAACCGTGCAGAAATTTATCGGCGATACCACAGTACGCAAAGTGATTGTTGTACCGGGCAAGCTGGTAAACATTGTTGCCAAGTAGGCCCCCGCCCACCTGCCGGGAGCACCATGCTCCCGGCTAGCTTCTGCACAAACCCGTTTGCCGGTACAAACAAATCAGGTAGTTTATGAAAATAACCACAAGCCGAATCCTCGTCCTACTAGCCACCCTTACTCTGGCCAGTTGTGGCTGGCACCTGCGCGGAGCACCGAAAAACTTCCCCCCAGGTAGCACTATATATATTTCCAGTGAAAACCCGCGAAGTGACATCGCAGATGAAATCAGCCGGCTCCTGGAAAACGGCGGAGTCCCCGTTGCCGCGTCTCCCATAGAGGCGGACTATCTGCTGACCATTCATAGGGAAACCGAACGAAAACTCACGGTTGCTGTGGATTCTGAAGGGCGTGCTTCTGAGTACGAATTAATTACTAGCGCTATTTACAGTGTGCGTACAAGTAGTGGCGAGGTTCTGTTAAATAAGGCCCAGGCTGATGTCTACCGATCTCTAGAGTGGGATGTCTCAGAAATTGTCAGTAAGGGCGAAGAGGAGCGACTCCTGCGCGCAGAAATGCGCCGTGAGCTGATCAGCCGGATGATTGATCGCCTGCGCCGTATCGATGTCAACGCCCCTCTGGAAGATAAAAGCTACTAGGCAGTTTGGCTTATGCGTATCAACCCTCAACAACTCTCTCAACAACTCAGGAAAGAGCTAGTAACGGCTTATATCGTTTCTGGCGATGAGCCCCTTCTCGTACAGGAGTGCTGCGATCAAATACGTGCAGCGGCACGGAAAAATGGCTTTGAAGAGCGAGAGATACTGCACGCTGAGCACAATTTCGATTGGGGGTCACTACTTGCCTCTGCCGGAAATATGTCACTCTTTGCAGAAAAAAAACTCATTGAAGTGCGCGCGCCGAGTGGTAAGCCAGGAGATAAAGGTAGCAAGGCCTTACAGGAGTTTGCCGCCCTTGCCAGCCAGGATTTGATACTACTGCTCATTCTGCCCAAGCTAGACAGATCCCAACTCAACAGCAAGTGGGTCAAAACCCTTGAAGGCCAGGGCGTATTGGTCCAGGTTTGGCCGGTAAGTTCTCAGGAAATGCCACACTGGATCAGCCAAAGACTTAGCGCGGCAGGGCTGTCCGCCGAAAAGGAAGCCGTGCGTATTCTCGCCGAGCGAGTGGAAGGCAATTTACTTGCTGCAAGTCAGGAAATTGAGAAGCTAAAATTATTAAACAGCGGCGAAACGATAACCGTTGAGCAGTTAGAGCATAGTGTTACCAGCTCCGCCCGCTATAGTGTTTTTGACCTCATAGACAGGGCGTTGGCTGGAGAGGCCGAGAAGGCTGTCAAAACTTTGCAGGGCTTGCGTGCCGAAGGAATAGAGCCGCCGGTGGTGCTTTGGGCCCTGGCCCGGGAGGTTCGATCCCTCCTGGAAATAACGGAAAAACTCGAACAGGGACAGCCATTGGCACGCTTGGTGCGCATCCAGAAACGTCAACCACTCGTTCAGTCGGCTTTATCCCGCCTCGGGCCCCCAAAGCTGGAAGCACTCTTACTGAAAGCACGAGCTGTTGATTCAGCCATTAAAGGCAACACCACCCATCAATCGCCTTGGATCGGCCTCCTAGAGCTCACACTGAATTTATGCGGGCAGCGGTGTGTTTAGCGCACAAATAAATGATGTGGTGAATTTTTTATCCAATAAAAAAGAACCCTCCCCGAATGGAGAGGGCTCTCATTAAAGAGGCAAGCGTTTCTTAGTTTTGAGAAACTGAAGCCAAATTATTATTGCCAACTTGATGAACACTGGCCATGTTAAAGTTGCCAGTCTGAGTAACAAAGGTGGCATTCTCGCTACCGGACTGCCCCAGGTGAGCGCCGTGTTCAAAGCCATCTTGAGTCATAACTATCAAATTGAATTCACCCAGATCCTGATGAATTTCAGCCAAGTTCAGCTCGCCAGACTGGTCAATATCTACCGTGTTAGCCATACCTTCGGTATAGCCAAAGGCTGAGTTAGCGCTACCAGACTGATCAATCGTTGCCACGTTCAGATCACCAGACTGAGAAAATTCGGTCCAGTTAAGATCACCATTTTGTACCAGGGTCGCAGCGTTACTGCTGCCATACTGATACATATCGCCGATGTTATTGGTTTCATTCTGAGTGACAGTGACAACGTTAGCGTCACCATACTGGCCGGCAACACTGGAGTTACCAGTACCCGTCTGGGCAACCGTGACAATATTACTGGCACCAACCTGAGACATATCCAAATAGTTGTAGTCGCCAGTTTGTACCAGATTTGATGTATTTTCGACGCCTTCCTGATAGACGAAGCCGGCATTTCCATTACCTACCTGACCACCCAGGAAACCATCGGCGGAAGCATACCAAGTACTGCTCCAGACACTGTTTCCATCACCAGACTGCGTGCTGACAAACTGGTTACCGTCACCGTCCTGGTGTAATGCGGCCATATTATCATTACCCTCTTGAACAGCATCGAGAGTGTTATCGTTAGCCTCTGAGTACTGATCTAGGTGCATGACATTTTCACTACCAATCTGCGTAGCGAAAGCAGCGTTTCTGGTACCATCCCACTGGTGAATGACCCCTTGGTTACCCTCTCCCTGCTGAAAAGTATATGCCTGTGAACCATCCTGATTAAACTGGCTGGTTTCAGAATAGTTACGATTACCTACCTGAGTCTGATCAATGTAGTTAGCATCAGCGGTAGACTGATTAGCGGTAGCACGGTTGTCATTACCTTCCTGCCACTGATAGGCAGCATTATTAGTGGACTCGGACACCTGATAAATATCAGCACCATTATCGTTTCCAACCTGTAGTTGATCGCCATAGTTACTATCGGCCATAACCTGTCCAGCACCAACAAGCATTGCAATCGCGGCAGCAAGTGAAAGCTTTTTCATTTATGTTTCTCCCTCAGACTAAGTAAACAAATACAAACAAAAAGAAAACAGCGCGTTAGTGTTGAACTACTTGCACTGCATGGTTGTCACCGAACTGCGCGACAAATCCAAAGAGCCCATCTCCGTTTTGGATGATATTGGCTGAATTTCCATAACCTACTTGATTAATCAGGGCGATATTATTCACCCCATTTTGAACGGCAGTAGCCTGGTTATAGGCTCCAGATTGGGAGATTGCGGCATAATTATACTCTCCCCCCTGCTGGACTAGGGCCTCGTTAGAATACCCATCCTGAACCAAAAAAACCTGGTTGTACTGTCCTGACTGAGAGACTTCGACGAGATTATAATCGCCCGTCTGTACAACCTCCGCCAGCTGGCCCGTAATGGACTCATTCCTCTTTAGTAAAAGATCTAGCTCTCCTTGCGCTGAAGACAGTTCATCATAATCATCTAGATCGCCTGCCCAGGCTGCGGAAGCACAAAAAACAAACAGGAGAAAAAAACAAACACCCGTTTTAATAGTGCCCACCCAAAACCCCCTCAAAAAAATTAAACAAAGATACCGTTTACCGATGGACACTATAGAAACATATGAGAAAGGATTAAATCAGAAGAAAGAGTATATTTTTCAGAAAGAAATGGGGAATAATTAAGACTTTTGTATGAGGGGGAAATATAGCTTGCTTATCTCGAATAAAAACAGCCCCAAATAAACAAGCAACGTAAATTACATGATATTTCACCACAGCACAACAGAAATACAAGACCACTTATACCACTGAAGAAAACAACACAGGAGGTGATTATACGTCACAAAAAGAACACACCCAGAAAACAAACAAAACTGCATCAATAATCAAAGAATTTTTACAGTAGCATCCGAATATTCGCTCAATACAGAAGCCGGGAATTCATTAACATCCTGCAAAGCCCAGAGATTGTTAGTGACACCATTGGCAATAAGATGTATCACTGCCGACTCAATAGCAGAAAGCACACAAAGTTGTGCCGGATCATTTGTCGTCATCCCGGCCTCAATTTCCAGCAACCGCTTATACTCCACAAAAGTATAAACATCACCCTGAACCTGGCGTGAAAGGATTTTTTTACTGGTGAGCACACTATTTAAAACGCGACCTGTGCGAACATCTACAGCACGTAAATTTACAGTCACCTCATCAACACGATACTGCTCAGAAAGGCCGATACCGAAATATCGAGCTCCGGCTCCACCAGTTTTTATGTTTGTATCATAAGCAATTATGCCTCCCTCCAACATAACATTGGCAGACATCAAGGAGGGCAGTTCAAATGGAAGAGGCGATTCCTGCTCTTTATTGGATGCCCTTATTATTTTTCTTTCGGTAAGTAAATTCTGTAATCCCTCCCTCTCCAAGGTGACAAACCACCCTGACTCGTTCAAGACCTGAACAAGCATAGAGGCTGCCCCTTGTGTAACAGCGGTTGAGAAAGAGCTTGAAGGAGCAGGTCTATACTGTCCAGTTTGATCACTGAAGCCATAAACGGCCACTACAATTTTCCCTCTCGGGGATGGCAAATTCAAAAGGTCGGCGTAGGTACTCATCCTATCTGTCAGAGTCGCCTTCTGCTCCCCTGGACCAAACAAAGCCTCCCCCGCACTCTGAAAAAAACTACAACCACCAAAAAATAAAACTGAAAATATGAATATTATTCTAACCACCATCACCGCCACCTCTAAAAAACACCATCCGCTGGCCAATTAAATCAGTTGCCCGGATTAAGACCAACAACCACAATCTCGGAAAGTTCCCCTGTAACAGCATCTGTAATAGTTATGGTTAATGTACCATCCACATCAAGAATATTGACAATGAAGTCATCCGTTACCAAGGTTCCATCATTTCCATTGCCAACATCTGTAAGCAGCTGGGATAACAATCTGGATTCCAGGGTATCCGTAAACCGATCAAGCGAGGACGAATCAGAGTAAGGAGACTTGCCAGCCTTAGGGTCCTTTTTACCATTTTGGGCACTGGCATTATTTAGCAAATAATTACCATTCAGAGGGTTGCCCCCGAAAGACGGATTTACTGGAGTATAAATAAGCTCTGTAGCAAAAGCGGTGCAAGATAGCGCAAAAATAATTAATAAATTTACATACTTCACTAGATTTCCTCCCCAGCCAAATCTAAATTCTGTGAAAACAATTCCTGTATCCTTTGCTGTCGTACATTATTGTTTATTTGAGAAGCTGCCTGCTCGACTACTTGCCCAAATCGCCTGCGCCCAGGATAAATAACAGTCCTGAACATCTGTTTATTTTCATAAGTCACCCACACAACACTACCCCAGCGTGCCGAAGGTCTTTCATGAACAGTAAGGTTATAATCGAAATCTGTCAGATTTGAGGAGATGTACAGAGAGAGTGCGCGCGCAAATTCCTGACCTATACCACTCACCGTATTATCAATGATCAACCCTGTAAGAATTGAATCTTCACCATCACCAGAATCCAGGGTCTGAGAAACCGTGAAAGAAGACATGAAACATAGAGAAAGTACAAGGCACCTCCCCCAAAGAGAAAAATATTTTGATTTCATCTTACAAATTCTGACTCGCCCAACTACTTGCTTCCAAGCGATTTTTACAGCCTATCTTTCTATAAATTTTATATAGATGACTTTTCACCGTGTGTTCACTGACGCAGAGTACACTAGCAATATCTGCATTAGTCCGACACTCACAGATAAGTTCTAATATCTGCCGCTCCCTCTGTGTGAGGCTTGCGGTTGTATCCATCCATCTTTTGGGGCGTCTGTGCTGCCGAAGAAAATTATGCAAAACATCTCTAGGAAACCAATATTCCCCACAAAATATCCTGCCTAATCTCTCCATAATCACTTTCGCATCACTCTTCGAGGGCATCAGCCCTAGCACCTTTTCCCAATGCAATACAAAATCAAATTCACTTGTATCGTCTACGTTTAGTAAAATGACACTGGGAGCATCAATTGCAGCATGAATATCCCGTAAAAGTTGATCAAGTTCTAACTTAGAGAGATCTGCGCAATCGAGTAAAAGATAATCAGCAACCAAATCCTCAAAAGAAACTGAGGGAAGGCGCTGAACAATAGAGCACTTGGTTTGAAATTCCGTTTCAATATGACCTGCAAAAATCGAAGTTTGCAAGTTGATTGAGGATGTTAAGAAAGCTACAGAAGGCCCCTTAAGAGTACTATCTGCCGCAACAATTTTTAAGCGTGCATAGTCCTTATGCAAATTCATCTGGGTTCCCCCAACATACGATCCTTTTTGATTCTACCTGATGACGGCTTCTTACTTTTTTATTCTTTTCATCCTGCGGTATCGTTGCTGAGAACTAAATCTATTCGATCAACCCTCATACTGCAACAGGTAGTGATACAGATACCAAAAATTCAATCTTAAGTGTGCCAGTAATCCTTGCAAATGTTACTTTCTCATACAAAGGTATCGCTTTTAACTTGACCTGGAACAATTGTTAGCATCCTTTCGTATAGATTTCAAAGTAACGCAAAATCACCTAGAACAACAATAAATTCGCACTAGTCCGCAAACTTAATTGATATATATCGAGTAAAACCGTATGTTAACTCAGCTCAAATAACGCACACCGACCGAGTAAACACCACCATCTGTCAATTTAAAAAGATTCGGAAAGCAATTTAGTCGAGTCCTCTCAAATAAAGAAATTAATAGCGCTCGGAAAAGCAATATCGCTTTGATTAAAAACTTATTCACCTATGATTTTCTAGTACAGCGTAAGTCCAATCGAACTTACCCATGAAATATCAACATGCCCAAATAGTAATCAGGCGCTTGCTGATTTATGCTTCCATACTGGTACTCTCTAATCATTTATCACAGCCTCAACTTGAGAATACAGTACAAGATAGGCTTTCTAATAAGCAAAAATTCGCCTTAGCCGCAAAGGTTCAAGTCATGAGTGATCATTTACACCCTTCAACACATACAGCTACTCACATAGTCAGTAACCAAGTCTCTCCTCTCTGTGGACACAACCTATATGCCGGTGACCAAGCCTTAATTGATAATACGCATCTCAATGGTGGGCACTGGGCGGAAAATGACTTACAGCGTTACGGTGAAGTCTGCGGAAGACCAGAAATGATTGAGCGGGGTTATGCTGCGAATGAGTTTAAGCCAATATTTGAAAGTCATGATCGTATCGGTAATCGCATTGACTTAGTACGCTATCACCCCTCGTATCACCAGCTTATGCAGCTCGCACTATCAGAAGGGCTCCACAGCTCTCCCTGGACCACTCCTCGTCCCGGGGCCAATGTAACCCGCGCTGCGAAAAACTATCTTCATTGCCAGCTAGAGGCGGGGCACAGTTGTCCCGTTACGATGACCTTTGCCTCAGTACCCTCAATTAAGTTAAATCAGGGAATTGCTGAAGAGTGGATACCCAAGATTCTTAACCGGGGATATGATGGCAGCAATCGCCCATATTTTGAAAAGTCCTCCCTGACCATTGGTATGGGTATGACCGAAAAGCAGGGCGGCTCAGATGTTCGCTCAAATACAAGCACCGCATTATATACAGGTGGTGAGAGCTATGAATTGCTTGGTCATAAATGGTTTATGTCAGCCCCAATGTGTGATGGCTTCCTCGTATTAGCCCAAGCGCCAGGAGGGCTCTCATGTTTCCTGGTGCCCCGCTGGCGGCCTGATGGAAGCAAAAATGCGCTAGAAATTCAAAGACTTAAGATAAAGGCTGGTAATGTATCCAATGCCTCTTCTGAAGTGGAGATGCGAGGTGCTTTAGGTTGGTTATTGGGTGAAGAGGGGCGCGGCGTAAACGCGATCATCAAGATGGTCGCCCTCACACGCTTTGATTGTATGGTTGGCTCATCAGGTGGGCAGCGCCAAGCAGTGGTGCAGGCTATGTATCACACCTCTCAGAGGAAAGCCTTTGGTCAGAAACTGATTGACCAACCTTTAATGAGGAATGTATTGGGCGACCTACAACTGGAAGTTGAGGGCTCAATCGCTCTAACAATGCGTATGGCACGAGCCATGGATCAAGAGGATCAGGAGCACGAACAGATGCTATTACGTCTGGGTGCTGCCGTAGGTAAATATTGGATCTGTAAACGCAGCCCCCATCATGCCTATGAAGCAATGGAGTGCTTGGGAGGTAATGGGGTTATTGAAAACTTTATCACCGCCCGCCTCTACCGCGATGCACCAATTAATGCTATCTGGGAGGGGTCAGGTAACATTCAGGCTCTAGACGTGCTGCGAGCGATTACTAAGACGCCCAGTGTCGTCAACCATTGGTTGGATGAAATGGCATCGAGTGTCGGCGTAGATTCTCGATTTGATAAAGCAATAAATTTACTGAAAAATGAACTTGCAGACCTGGATCAATTTGAATATCGGGCACGTCATATAATCGACCAAATGGCGATTACGATGCAAACCCATCTCCTTCTTCAGGCTGGCAATGAAGCCGTAAGTAATGCTTTTATTCAATCTAGATTGGAAAGTAAGGGGGCACACAGTACCGGCACTCTTCCTAGAAACATTGATATAGAAACACTACTGAAACGCGGGGATCCACTTTCTTTATAATTAAAAATATTTTACGACACTTCCAGAATTAACAACACGGCTACTGCCGTGTTGTTTCTTTGAGCCACCAAAGCAAGTCGCTAAAAGAAACTATAGCGAAAACCAAATTGTCCACGCACTCCATAATATTCTAACTGCTTGGGCCTATTTTCATTACCAATATAATATGTTAGAGGTTCGTTAGTCAGGTTGAGAGCTTCTACAAAGACAACCAGACTGTCACTCAATGTATAATTTGCACTCATCTCCAGACTGGTGTAGGCCCCATAGTATTGATCTCCATTTTTACTGGCTCCATGCTCCTCAATATACTCACCCTTATGATTTTGAGCCAAGCGTATGGAGAAAGCACCGTCGTCATAGTAGATAGAGAAATTATGTAACAAATCTGCTTGGCGGGAAATCGGCACAGATTCATCACGTCCTGGGATATGCATTTCTGACTCCATCAAGGTGATATTTGCCGATACCCCAATATTTGAAAGAAATCCAGGCAGAAAATCCAACCTACGCACCAAGTTAAACTCCAAACCTCTCAGCCATGCATCGCCCCCATTTTCCGGGCTGTAGATATCAACTCCGGAAACCCCGTTATACTCGCCCTCTTTAACATCTTTAAAAATTGGATCGGTGATATCCTTATAGAAAACTCCAGTAGATAACACTCCGAATTCATTGAAATAGTATTCATACATCATATCCAGATTCCAAGAGTAAGTGGGATCAAGATCTGGATTACCACCTATAAATTCATTATCGTGTTCGGCGTAGTAACCTCCTGGATTCAGGTCACCAAAATCCGGCCTGGCAAATGTTCGGGTAACAGCAAACCGGATGTTACTATCTTCCGTAAGCGCATACTTTAGATGTACCGATGGCAGAATGGATAAATACTCTTTCTGGCCATTAAAAGGCACCAGGTAACCATTGTCAGATTCATCGGTGATAAACACCTGGCTATCCACCTCAGTTTGTGTCTGAGTCAGCCGCAACCCAGCTACAAAAGTCGCTCTCTCTGAAAAATCGTAAGTTCCCATACCATAAGCAGCCAGGTGACTTTCAGTTAGCTCAAAATTGCGTCCAAGAGCACCGCCATTTTCCACCAAAGCAGATTCTTCTGATACTAAAATAAATTTATCTCGATTTTCGTTCCAAAATTTTTCCAACTGCGACATTGAAGCCGATTGTGAGAACTGTGAGGCGTAATTAACATCCAGTTCAGATAAGAAATAACTTCTACCAGGCTGGTCAGACAATGTGAAATCAGCAAGAACCGGAGCAGAGCCGTAGTTCACCTCATCCCAGGCGTAAAATTCATCGGAAAATTCTGACACTCGCTCCTTATCCCGATATTTCATTCCGAACTTTAATTCCAACTCACTGGAAAGCTCCGAAGTAAAGTCAAAAGAAACAACTACTTTATCTTTTTCGTTGACATACACTTTATAAAGTTCAACCCAGGATAAATTGGACTGAGCCGGGTCCATCACAAAATGATCGGGAAGATGAGTCGGTATATTTTCTGCTGGATCATAGCCACCATCAATCTGGTTATAGGCCAGTCCATCCTCAGCCAAGCCAATATAACCCACATTCGCTTGGTCAAAGCGCATTACAAAATAAGAGTGATCTTCTTTATTAGGTGTATTCCCGTAGCGGAACTCATTATCATAACTGGCTAAACTCCAATTCAGCTGGTTATCAGCTCCTATAAAGCTTTCCCCACCAACTTCGAAGCCCTGCATACGAGTAATCAGCGTATTGTGTATGTGTTGAAGCTCCATTCTATCCTTATCAAACCTCAGCCTATGCTTATAATGGATTTCTTCATCCTCAAGTGTTCCATATAAACCACGTGCAAAAAGTTTGCCTCCATCGTCAAACCGGTATTCAGTAGCAATATTTAAGCCAAGGGTATCCCTTGTCCCAGTGTAATCTCGTAATTCCAGGCGATATATTCCCACACCTTTACGGCGGGGCTCATAATTATCTGTTGCCCAGTCCCTGCTCCACCCGGTCACATTAGCAAGAAATCCCCACTTACCTTCCTCGCTTCTATCTCCATATAGAATACTCATGGATTTAATATCACCATCCGCTTTATCCGCATAGCCACCGGAGAGGGATAAATCCAGAGTGCGCTCTTCAGGCGCAGTGCGGGTGACAAAGTTGACATTACCTCCAATAGAGTCTCCTTCCTGATCGGCAGTGAGCGCCTTGGAAACTTCGATACGCTCAATCAATTCCGATGGGAAGAAATCAAAAGCCGTAGCCCTGCTGGTCGTTTCCTCTTCTGCAGATGGCAATCGGTGGCCATTGAGGCTGGAGGAGCTCCACTGGGATGGGAGACCGCGAACAGCTACAAAACGTCCCTCGCCCTGGTCACGTTCAATAGAAACACCTGAAACTCGTTGAACTGCCTCTGCAGCGTTACGATCGGGCAGCTTGCCAATACCATCTGCTGATACCACACTGACAATACGGTTAGATTCCCTCTGTATCTCCAGTGAATGCAACTCAGTATCAAACATGTGGCCTAGCACCACCACTTCTTCTATGCCGTAATCATCCAGAGCTCCCTGCTCACTACTTTCTTGAGCAAACACGTAACTACCCTGCCCAATTAGCAAAGCGATCGCTGCAGGCAATAATTTGACTCGAATCATTCTCCATCCCCTTATCAAATAAAATATGAAGGGCAAACTGTTACCGAAGTAAATTTAACGAGTTTGACCGCACCACAAACTGGACTAGACCAGAATGCTAGTGTGCAGGCATGACGTTTGTATAACAGAAGCATGAATATTTTCACGCCCCCACAGCACGATATATCTTTAGTGAAATCACTTAGTACAGCAGACAAACATTTCTGAATTTAAGAAAGATACGGTCACAAAAGTTTAATCGATAACCTTTAGAATCTGGACTAGACCAGAATATGATTACTGAACAGTATGGAAAATATCAGCAATAGAAAGGCACCCAATTACAGCAAAGATTTTATCAGCGAGCAGCTTCTACTGCTCTTTTCTGGAATCGCTGCCTTTTCTACTTACTTCTGCATGTATGCTTTTCGAAAGCCCTTTGCAGCCGCTTCCTATTCTGATATTCCAGGCTGGGAGTTTATTCTCGACTTCAAAACCGCGCTGATTATTTCCCAACTACTAGGCTATACATTTTCAAAAGTTATCGGGATTAAGGTCGTCTCAGAGTTGCGTCCATTACAGCGAGGCCGGTTACTTCTAGCCCTGGTCCTTGCCAGTCACTTGGCCCTGGTTGCATTCGCAATAACTCCTGCTCCCTATAATGTGGCCATGCTTTTTTTAAATGGCCTTCCCCTGGGAATGGTCTGGGGGTTGGTGTTCAGTTACCTGGAAGGCCGTCGCCTTACTGAAGCGCTAGGCGCTATTTTATGTGTTAGCCTAATCGTCTCTTCAGGAGCCGTAAAAGCGGTAGCTGCTTATCTTCTGCTGGAATGGAAAATTCCAGAACTCTGGATGCCTGCAGCGGCTGGATTACTATTCTTACCTGGCCTGCTGGTATCTACACTTGCACTCAGTAGAACCCCACAACCTAGCCAAGCCGACATTAGTGCACGCAAAAAAAGAACACCTATGACTGATGAGATGCGCAACCGTTTTCTCAATGAAACGCATTTTGGTCTGCTGGCCTTAATATTGACCTATGTATTTCTAACCGCATTTCGCGACTTCACCGATAATTTTGCTGCTGAACTCTGGCAAGCTCTGGGATATGGTGAAACACCTCATATTTTCCTCACCAGTAGTCTACTTGTTGCACTGGTGGTACTTGGCTCCCTGGCTCTACTTATTTTTGTACGAAATAACTATCGTGCATTGCAGCTAAATCAGTTATTTGTAGCGATTGGGGGAGCTACTTGCATTACAGCAACGCTGGTGTTCGAGACGGGCTCTATAACCGGCGCCACCTGGATGATCGCTATAAATGTTGGACTCTATATCGGTTATGTTCCGTTTAACTGCTTATTATTTGAACGTCTAGTCGCCTGTACCAAAAGTCTTGGCAATGCCGGATTCGTTATTTATCTGGCAGATAGTTCAGGCTATATCGGCAGTATTGGAGTCATGCTGTATAAAACATTCGCACAGCCAAATCTAAACTGGTTACAGTTTACCCAGCAGTTTTCCTACGCCACCGGTTTTGCGTGCATTCTGCTAATGCTGTTCTCACTTATCTCCTTCCGCCGCCTGCGCCGTAACCATTGTCCACGGTCAGAGCTAGTTACTTCTCCAGTGTAAAAAGGGTTATAAGCAAGATATGAAATTCGATATCGCCATCGTCGGTGCCGGAGTGCTTGGTAGCTTTGCCGCTTACCATGCACTCAAGTCCGGAAAAAAGGTATTGCTCATCGATGCCAGTACTAAATCTCACGGCGCAACGGTACGGAATTTTGGGCAAATAGTGCCATCGGGTATGAATCTGAACTTATGGCGTAACCTGGGGCGGCGATCACTAGAGCTTTATGGCGAGCTGACATCATTAATGCCAGATGCACTTAAGCAACAAGGATCTCTCTATGTAGCTTCTTGTGCAGAAGAGACAAGTATCCTTGAGGAAATGCACGAGATTAATTGTGAAACGGACTACACCTCCAAGCTTCTTACACCCACACAGTGCCGAAAACGTATTGCCCCCCTGGCCCAGGGTTATTGTCACGGTGGTCTCCTCTACCCACAGGAAATGAGTTCAGAAAGTACTCTAATGATGAAATATTTCTGGAAACACCTGGATGATGAGGCCAACCTCCACTTTAAAAAAGCCACTCCGGTAATTGCCGTAGAAGAAGTTCATAGCGGTATTGGGGTTCGCTGCTCAACTGGAGAAATTCATCTCTCAGAGCGCGCACTGATTTGTTGTGGCCACCAACTTAGCCACTTGTTTCCACATTTATTGCAAACGAAAAAAATGCAACTTAGTAAGTTACAAATGTTGCGTACTCAGCCCTTCGAAAAGATCAAGGTTCCAGGAAATTTGTTAACAGCCCTGACTATACGCCGTTATGAGGCCTTCAAAAGCTGTCCCAACTATAAAAATTTACCGAAACCTCAGATCGATCCAGACTATAAAAAACTTGGAATCCACCTGCTATTTCGTCAGTCTGCCGATGGTAGCCTTATCATCGGTGACTCCCATGAGTATTTCTCTGCCCTAGACTCGGGCACGTTGGACTATGAGATCCGACAAGAAATCAACACACTGATAATGGCTGAAGCCAAACGTATCCTCAACCTTCCCCATTACAATATAGCCAGGGCCTGGAATGGCTATTACAGCCAGGAAAATAATCGAGGTATCTTCCTCAAATCGGCTGCTGAGCATATCCATTTAGTGACCGGTATTGGCGGAAAAGGCATGACGACTGGACCCGCATTAATGGAGCGGGTAGTGAAAAATATTTTTGAAGAAAATCCTCTTGAAGAGTGCCTTATCGATGAATATTGATGTTGTGGATGAAATAAGTCAGCTTTTTTTACAGTACGGTCATTTAACACTCGGGGAAAACTGTACACAACTACAACATGCTATCCAGTGTGCAACCCTGGCAGAACACACTGATAGCACTGACGAATTGATTGTGGCTGCATTTCTACACGATATCGGTCATCTCTACGCCATTAAGGAAAACTTACCCGGTATAGATTCCGAGGGCTATTGCAAACATGAACTTATAGGCGCAGCTCTGCTCGAAAAGTGGGGATTTCCCTCTAGTGTCACCATACCCATCGCCTTGCATGTTCAGGCGAAGAGATTCCTTAAGAATACGGATAGTCATTACGAAGCGCAGCTATCCAGAGCCAGCCGAAACACTCTGGTAAAGCAAGGCGAAGGCATGAGCAATCAAGAGCAAATTGGTTTTCTACAAAATCCCTTCGCCAGAGACGCCCTGCTCCTCCGCAAATGGGATGATGCCGGAAAGATTCCAGGAAGAGATATGGCCACTTTTCATCATTGGCTAAAGGTCTGTGCAAAGGTACGCAATAAATAATCTGTCGTTTCAATTCCATATCCATCACCTAAAAGAGAGAACACATGGAATCCCTACAATTAAAAGCAGTTATCCTCGACTGGGCCGGAACACTAGTCGACTTTGGCTCTCGCGCTCCTCTGCAAGCATTTATACAGGTTTTTTCTGATGCGAGGATTTCTGTCAATGAGGCGCAAACCCGCATTCCAATGGGTACCGAGAAGAAAGAGCATATTCGCCGGATGTTACAACAGGAAGCCATTCAAGCTGCCTGGCAAGAAGAGTACGGGCGCTCATCCCAGGAATCCGATATCGACGATTTGTATCGTCAGTTGACCCCAATACAAATTCAGGAAATTGATAAACACAGCCAAATAGTGCCAGGGGCAGACAAATTATTTGTTCGTTTGCGTGAGCGTAATTTACGTATCGGCAGTACCACCGGTTATAGCCGCATGATGATTGAGGGAATGCTGGCAAACGCTCAACAACAGGGCCTGAGGCCCGACTGTGTAGTTGCTGCCGATGAAGCTGTAGGCGCGAGACCCGGACCGGCCGCCGCATTGAAGAACGTTATTGAAATGGAAATCCCCTCCGTCAGCCTATGTGTCAAGGTAGATGACACCGCTGCAGGCATTCACGAAGGGCGAAATGCCGGTATGTGGACCGTTGCAGTGGTGCTTTCCGGAAACGCCTCAGGATTATCCCAGGAAAGCTGGCAGATGCTCTCAGAGGAAGAGAAAAATAGTCACCGTACTAGCGCCTATCAAAAACTGGAGAATAGTGGCGCCCACTACTTGATAGACGATATCAGTAAGCTTGAACCTGTACTGGTCGATATCAATCGTCGGCTGGCCCTTGGACAACGCCCCTGATAGGCTATCAACCTGCAACAATAATTCTTCGGTAGCCCAGGCTAAAGACCAAGTTTAAGAACAAACCCAAGAGAAGTACTGTGTCCTCCAGTTACGATGATATCAAGTCCTATGTTCAATTGTTGATCACTAATAGTCGCCTGGCCGTCAACCAGAAATTACCCGCCGAGCGTGAACTGGCAGAGCAACTGCAAGTCACGCGTATTACCTTGCGCGACGGATTAAACCGCCTTGAGGGAGAGGGGCTGATCTACCGTCAAAATCGGCGTGGCTGGTTTGTTGCCCCAAATCGCTTCGTAATGAATCCAGCCCAAAAGGTCAATTTTAATTCCATGGCTTGGCAACAGGGGTTCAGCCCCACCACCAATGTGCTGGGATTTCGCAAACTGATCGTACGCCGCGCTATTTACTCGGTCTTTAGCTCCAGTAAAAGCACTAAGTATTTTGAGATGCGAAGAGTACGCTACCTAGACCAGCGGGCAGTTATGGTAGAAGAAAGCTATCTTCCCGCAGAGCGCTTTTCTGGATTATCTGACTCCGATTTATCGGGATCGGTTACAGAAATATTAAAAGATCGCTACGCGGTAACTATTACTCATGAGCGCTGTACCATTCAGGTTGCCAACTTGGAATTACAGTGTGCAGAGCCCCTTGGCATTCCCGCTGGCGCCCTAAGCCTGAAAATAATACGACTCCGCTTTGATTCCAGTGAGCATTTGGTCGATTACAATATTGAATACTGGCTACCTCATGCCATAGAAATGGAAGTCGCCACCCAGTAATTCCCTCCCTTACGGTCTTGCTACTTTTTTCTGGCTTTTACCCAAGGGGGTCGGTTAGTTGTTCGCTTTTAATTAACCGTCTTTTCTTTGCAGTATCTCAGTCAAAACCCCTTCATTGGCATTTAACAACCATTGTCTATCCTAATAAATCTGGTCTAGGCCAGATACAATTTAAAATACAGGATATTCGATATGAAGAGGCTCATCTCCTGCCTATTGTGGATCATGCTGGTTTCCAGTACCCAGTACGTTTTTGCCCAGAACAATAAGAAGGTACTTCTTATTGGCGTTGATGGGCTACAGTACGAAAAGCTAAAGGCCTTAGACACCCCCAATTATGACCGATTAATTTTACACAAAGCCTATACCGGTGGCATCAACGGTACCCCCAACCAGCAAGATACTAAAAGTGGACCTGGCTGGTCCACTATTCTTACTGGAGTTTGGGTGGACAAGCACAAAGTTGCCGCCAATGACTCTGGCCAAGCAAATGCTATATTTCCAAGTTTATTCAAGCGTATTAAAGAAGCGGACAATAACTTTTGGGTAGGCAGCCTATCGCACTGGAGCCCTATCAATACCAACTTCTTTACAGCTGACCTGGCGCAGGCCGATCTGGTTTTAAGTGGCCTTTCCGATGCGGATGTCACCGCTCGCGGAGTGCAGGAGATTTCTTCTGGCAAAGTAGATTTCCTATTCCTGCACTTGGATGATCCCGATGGTGCCGGTCATAGCTCTTGCTTTGGCGATCGCTATAACGAGAGCATTCACACAAGCGATACTCAGCTGGGTATGCTGCTAGATGCAGTCGAGTCACGTATTGCTCGCGGGGAGGAATGGTTGGTACTCGTAACCACAGATCACGGCCGTGATTCCCGTGGCTGCGGACACGGATCACAAACGACCAGTGAGAAAACTATTTTTATCGGCAGTAACCTGCCATTGAATGCCGAGCACAGTGAATATGTTGAGGATATCCACAATGAAGATTTTGATGGGATTTATGGCCATGCCGCACAAACTTCGATTGCACCAACGGTGCTCCGTTTTATGGATATCGACCTAAAAACGACCTGGAAGCTGGATGGTAATCCACTGATTGGTAGCCCTGGCATACGTAAATTGATATCGACCAATAATACAACGATTCAATGGTATTCAACGGATAGCGGTCCAGTTGAGATTTACCAAAATGATCAGCTTATTGATATAACGGATGCGAGTTTACAGAGCTGGACCGATCGCACAAAAGCCCAGGGAATCCTCGATTATGTATTTGTGTATAACAATACCCCGGTCGCTCTGCGAAAATCCGCTCTGGACATTATCGCCGGTCTCGATTGGAGCGGTTCGCGTGCTTACTATTTCCGAAGCGACAATCAATATGTACGCTATAACAAAATCCTGGGCAGGGCTTCTAGCGACTATCCACGCACAACGGATAATAACACTTGGCCTGGTTTGGGAGACTATGCCAACCTTATTGTTGCCGCATTTAAAACCAGTAGCGAAAAAGGTTATTTTTTCTTAAATGATGGGCGCTATTTACGCTACGATCTCGATAAAGATCGCGTGGATTCCGGCTACCCAAAGTTGGTTGATAACAACAGCTGGCCGGGTATGGCCACCTACGCCAATAAAATTCGCGCAGCCCTGAAGTGGCCCAATAATAAAGTATATTTCTTTCTCAATGATGGGAATTATTTACGCTATGACTTGGAAGAAGATCAGCTTGACAGCGGTTACCCTCAAGCTGTCAATGACAACACCTGGCCGGGACTCGGCGCCTATGCATCAGAGATTACTGCGGCCCACCAATGGAACTCTATTCGCGCTTATTTCTTCCTGAAAAATCAACGCTATATACGCTATTCCATCACCTCGGATCAGGCGTATAACGGATATCCACGAACAACCGACGATGACACCTGGCCGGGCCTGATGACTCCCTGACTGCCTACCAGGGCAAGCGGCTACCATCCCAAAAAAACAAATTGCCACTATCGGCCGGCGCCAGTTGTTCTACTACATCCACAATACGCCCGGCACTCAGTGCCGGGCTATAGAGTTTACCGGGTGCTAGATTCCCCTGAAAAGGTTTGGAGAGCACTGTATCTGTGGTTCCCGGATGGACTGCCACCACACAACTACTTTCCAGTCGACGCCCCCATTCAATAGACAGGTTTTTTATCAACATATTGAGCGACGCCTTGCTGATACGGTAACTGTACCAGCCGCCCAACTCATTATCGCCGATACTACCGACCTTGGCAGATAGGGATACCCACAGCAGCGGCTGCTTGCGCAGCAACTTCCTATCCAGTGCCTGGGCCAGGTGCAAGTGAGTGAGCAAATTGATGCGTATGGATTGTACCAGCCAGTCATCTTCACACTGGGCCAGGGATTTTTCCGGACCACGGAACTCATCGTGTAACAGCCCACAGCAGTTGATTACCCAGTCGGGCGGAGAGGAAAATTCAGAGAGAAAGGCCTTGACCGATTGAATCGAGTGCTCGTCCGCAAGGGATACTGTCAGGTGCCGGCGCTCACCCGCGTGCCCCGGCACCCGATCCACCGCAGCGCGGCTCAACGTGAGCAGCGCTATATCGGGATAGCGCCGAACAATTTCGGCGCCTATTGCGCGGGCCAGGTCGCCTGACGCGCCAGCAAGTAATACCGTCCTTGGTTGATCAAACATACCGGCCTCCATGCCGGATAGCTCGTGGGGTCTATTTTGCCTTTTTGCCGCCGGATTTTTTACCTGTGGCTTCCAGGGTCCCAGGTACTTCCCTGACCACACGCAACATGGGTTCATCGGAGCGGAAAATCAGGCCGTGAATTTCCGTAGTATTCTGCCCCTGCAATAACTGTTGCAGGTACTGCACAATCTGCGCGGAAATCTCCTGACCAGGCACCAGTACAGGAATACCCGGTGGGTAGGGCACAATCTCATCGGCGCTGGTGCGGCCGATCAGGTTCTGCGTCGCATCCACGCCGTTATCCATTAACGGAAGCTCTTCAGTCTCGGCAAAGTAGGCGTCTGCCGGCAGACAGGTAAAGCGGGTAAACTCCGGCAGTCGACGCGGAGTACCCACATGAATACGCTTATGGGTATTGCCCGCCAGTTGCTTGAGCGCATGAATCAGGCGCAACAATTTACTCTCGGTGCTGCCCAGAGTCACCAACACCGTGATGGTATTGTAGGTGGTCTTCTCCACCTGGATACCATACTGGTCGAACAGCTTGATCTGCATCTCATTACCCGAGTAGCCACTGCGGGAGATATCGATGGTCACCTTGGTGGGGTCCAAGCGAATATTGTCGCCGGCAAGTGGCTCGGCAATCAGATCGTCACGGGTTAGGGCGCGGAATACACCGGTTTCATTCACTGCGCGGCGCAGAGTTTCCACCATCTGTAAGCACTGCTTAAGACGCCCATAACCCTCCATCGCCATTTGCTTTCGCGCCACATCGAGGCTGGCGATCATGGCGTATTGCGGGCTGGTGGAGGCGTGCATGTTCAGGTTTTCGCGGAAGCGGAACTCGTCAAAGTCCGGGTCCTGCACATGAATCATACTGGCCTGGGAAAACGCCGATAGCATCTTGTGGGTGCTCTGGGTTACATAGTCGGCGCCACACTCCAGCGCGGTGGGACGCAGCTCAGGGTGGAAGAAACCGTGGGCAAACCAGGCCTCATCAACCAGCACCTTAACGCCCCGCTCATGGGCGTAGTCGATGATGGGCTTCAGGTCGTAACGCAGGCCATCATAGGTGCAGGACGTGATGACCAGTAGACGCGCATCGCCGTGCTCATCCAGGGCCGCCTCGATATCGGAGCGCTTCACCGGGCCATAGATACCGAATTCGGGGTGCAGTACCGACTTCAGGTAAACCGGCTCACAGCGATTCATCACTATCGCGTGGTGGACCGACTTGTGACAGGCCTGGTCGACAATAATCTTGCCACCACCGCCGAGGATCTGCTGAATCACTACCTTGTTAGCAGTGGAAGTGCCGTTGGTCAGGAAAAAAGTGTGGCGCGAACCAAAGGCCTGGGCGGCCAGATCTTGTGCTTCCTGGATCACCGAGTGTGGTTCCAGCAGGCTGTCCAGTATCTGCACCGAGACAGACAAATCCGTATTGAAAACGTGTTCGCCCATAAAGCGGTAGAAATCCCCCACCCAGGGGCTATTGCGCAGGCTGTCCCCTCCGGAGTGGCCCGGTGTGTGCCAGGCATCGCGCGCGGAGAATACGTACTCTTTCAAAGTATCGGCGAAGGGAGTGGAGGCCCGGCGGGCGATAAATGCCTGCACCAGACGGAACATATGGTTGAAGTTGCCCTCACGGCGGTCAAATAGTTCGTCGAAGCGCCTGCGCAGACTGGTCAGTGATTTGACGCCGCTTTTCCCTGCCAGTGGCGTACCACCGGCGACATCGCTTTGCGCCACCAGAAAAATATTGAGTTGAGAGCGAAGTGCATGAATCTGGTCAGCGAGCATATCCGCAGCTTCCAGGCCCTGGGCATCAGTACCCCCATCCACTATAACGGCCTGTAGACGCCCCTCTTCCAGCGCCAGCTGTTCCGCATCTGCGGGGATCACCGCTTCAAAAACCAGGCCGAAGGGATTCTCATGCAAAGCTGCGGTGCTGTTCAGGGCGCTGACCCAGTCTCCCGCCAACTTGCTGTCTGCACTCACCAGCGCCACATGGCATTCCAGCTTCTGTGCGCTGTGTTTCAGGTTGCCCAATTCAGGCATCTTCATGTCCAAACCCATATTCTTATCCACCAGCATAGCCCGCAACTTATCGGGGGCCGCCGCTTTAATTATTCAACTATTTGATTTTATTAACTTTTATTTAGTCCCCCGACAATCGCGGAGGATCTGGAATTCTTGGGTGAAAAACCAGAGGGCAAATACTAATAGAGAGGGCATCGGAATTCCGCGACGACAGCGCTTTTGGCGATATTCGCCAAAAGCAAGCTGACCGACCAGATCTATTGCCAAGGAAGAGTGGAAAGTTAGAACTTTGCGCTGCGCACACAGCCGTCGAATTCGAGGCAGTCCCTGACCCTGTGTCGCTGCACTTCGGGGAGCCGCTCTAGAGGGAAATAGGCTACCTCGGAGTGCTCATTCGACAGGGAGATATGCCTCCTGTCATCAAAGCGAGCGCGAAAAATAAACACATGGGAGTTATAAACTTTGTGGTAATAAACACCACTCAGGTACTCGATACACACCTCACGACCCAGCTCCTCCCGACATTCGCGCCGCAGGGCCTCGTGGATGGTCTCTCCCGGATCGAGAGCACCGCCGGGAAGTCCCCAGCTGCGATTGGCATAGGTGGCCAGCAACTGTAGGACTTCACCCGCATCATTGGTAATTACCGCGTGTGCGCTGAGCCGGTAGCTGTCTTCAAATCCCATCGATCCCATCCCTGACGATCCGATACTGATCTGACGATTCTATCTCTAAATGAGGGCTAGAATCCCTGAGCCAGGGTAAAACCAAAGCCCAGAGTCTGAACAGACTCATCGTAGTCGATCAGACTTTCGCCATAGCCATTAAAATAGCGGATGTAACCATCCACCCGGTCGCCCAGGGGGAAACCCCAAGTCAGCTCAACCGCACCGTGATTTTCCGAGCGCAAATTATTGCGCACCATAATCGCCACCGTGTGATCGCCGTCGCGATAGCGCCCACTCAGTTCAAAATGCCCTAGGTAGTGCTCGATATCCGGGTTGTCGTCATCCTCGCGCTCCTCCGGTATGCGATACCAGGGTTTAACACCGAGGGAAAAGTTATCCCGCTCGAACAGAAAGTTTGCGTATACCCGGTTCCAGCTGCGCGAGTAGGGTTCGCTGCGCCCATTGGACTGGTGATTAAAAGCGACCTGGTTGGCCACATTCTGCCAGCCAAAGAGGCTCCAATCATTGAGCCAGGTGAAAATCAGCTCCGGCTCGTGGTTGGTTTCGCGAAATGGCGAGGAGTTATCAGAGTTATAGGCCTGCCAAAAACTGCGGTTGGTGTAAGCCACACTCATAAATGAAGCGCTCCCCAGAAAACCCCGCCACACAGGTACCTGAACCGATAACTGGAATTGCACCTCTAGGTTATCCAGGTCGGAACCTTTGCCTTCATAATCGGACAGTCCCCCTTTTTCCGGGGATGGATTGTAGGTCAATGGCAGGATGTAATTGGTTTTGTGGGAAGCCAGGGTAAAGGGGTTACTGGCGGCATCGCGAATAGCCTGAGCCCGCCCCCCGAGCAACACTTGATCGGTGGGCAGCTCCTCGGAATAGGCTTCAACCACCGGATCGACTTCAAAAAAATCTTCCTCTATCCCCAGATCCGCCCTTAAGCGATTGGCACAGAGCAGTCGAATATCGCGCAATGTCGTATCGGCGGAGGAGATCAGCAACTGCTCGCGTAAGCATTGTTCCTGTTGCTGCTCAGACTCCTGGTCCAGTTCCTGAATCTCTACCTCTGTATCCCCATCGATACTGGCAAAGGCGACGTTAAACGTTAACTGAGAAGTCACAAAAAGTGTGATCGCCAGTGGCATACCCCATCGGGGACTGGATTTGATAAAAGGCAAAATGGTTCCCCCATAAGCACAAAAGTGACGCAAGCTTACACTGCAGTACTGTAAAAATCCCGCTATATCATTTTCCAGGCACTCTCTTAAAGCCCTGTTACAGCCAGCATCCTAGGATGCCCACTGGGATTGGAAAGTTCAAAAGAGTGAGAAAAAGTACGTATTTTGGAGGTTTTTTTGAAGTGAAAAATTCAACCGGCACCCTTATGTACGAAGCGCCAACGAATAATCATTATTCACAAGGCCGATATAGTAGGGGTGTTCACTTTCAGGGACATAAGTGAACACAACCCAGGGTAAATATTAGAAGAGCAGACTGGTGAGACTGGGCGACCACTCGAGGTCTCTTAGGCGAACTTGCCACAGGCGCCCGGTGCTGGAGGGCCAATCATAACCGACCAACAAACTGCGGTTGTCCACATAGCAGTGGGCATCACGCTCCGCCTCGTCCCCCTGGTAGATATAACCGCTGATATCTGGCCCTAGATCCTGCGCCCGCTGGCTTGCCGAATCGCCCGCCATGACTCGCGCAGTACGATGACTGATCCTCGGAGCCAACAACTTGCCTCGCTGGGAAGGATCAACGATATCAGGAGAGACCACTTCCAGGCCCTCCCGGTGCTTCACCAGTGTTTTCAGTAGAGGCCCCATAAATACCCGCATCAGGGGAAACAGTAGGCGGTTGTCCCCACCTAATCGCAACGCCTGTGGACCGTTGGGTCCACTCCACTTGGCTTCTATTTCATCGCCTAACCGGGGAGAATGCCCCTCGGCAGGGCATAAATGATAATTGGCACTGACCTCATCGACCTCATCACGCCAATTTAATTGGCACTCACTCACCAAACCGCGGCTTAATACCGCAAAGACCTCTATGCCGAAGCCCTGATCACCCACAAGCCTCTGGCTCACCAGAGAGCGGCGACCCTGAGCATCAAATCCCAGTTGCCAACTGTCTTGGACAGGCATTTCTCGCCCGTCACAACTGTAGTGATAACGCCCTTGTGCAAGGGTTGAATTTAAACGCATTACAGATTTCCTCCCTGCTCACTGCATGCACCAGACCGACGGTTCAGTACCCAAAAAGTATTGCACAAGGAGCATTGCGCACGCCGGCTTTGGCGCCACATTTAGCAAAAAATTGGGGCGCCTATTAAGCGTTTTTAAAATACATTTTTATGAAATTGATGTACCCACTGATCGCGGAGCAGGATAAACAGAAAATTACAGCAGGTAACATTTGCTTGCACAGACAGTGGAAAACGTAAAAATAGAGAAGCCCATATCGGCGGAAGTAAAGATCTAAAAACCTGAAAACATCTTCAAGCCAATCCCAGGTTTGTGATTGACCAGAGTGTAGCCATCACTTCGGCGCAGCCTGCACAAACGCATTCTTGTGCCGGATTTTTAATCCCCAGCTTATACCCCTACTTGATTAATTGCTGTAGAGAAATGCCAAAGTTATCGCAAACGACGTTCAGCCTGTGAATACCGACAGGAATAACGCAAAAAAGCCAACCGAATCAGTCCGTAGGAATCTTAGGCTTTACGCCCTAGAGTGTAATCCCCAAAGAAATACTGGCTTCTCTTATTAATAAACGGTATTAAATACATAACTTTACTCAATAACCTGATAAAAATGAGTGGCCAATATGCCAACCTTTGCCTACCAGTCCATAAATTCGAGCGCCAGTACCAATCACGGCGTTGGTGCCTCCAACAGCCAACATTTCACTCGTGTGACACATAACCATCAAGCCGCCAATCAGGACTCCTGGCATTTGGTCATGCCTACTGCCGATAGTGTGGAACCTCATGTTCCTATTTATGGCCCGGCCCAACTGGTAGCACAAGCACCGCGGGGGCATATGGCCAGGGGGCAACACAGTAACAGTCAATTTCTCAGTATGATTGAAGGCAAGGCGCGCCAAACCCATCAACACCTCTATCGCTCCTTCGGAAAACCCTGCGATCTATTGGTTTATGGCGAGATGAATGGCTCCAACAGCGAGTGGAGCACCATGCAGCAGCACGCTGGAGGCTTAGTGGGAGCGAGATCTACCGGAATGGCCTGTAACAGTTTTAGTGTACATGCAGCCAATACCTTGCAACACCAGATACTCAATTCCGGTATGGGTTGGATTGCGATTAAGACCGGTAACGTCAATGCTGTATTTGTACATGTTCCCAATAGGATTGCCAGAAATGAAGGGGAGGCAACGCTTTTTTACCAAAACATCAATAATTTCCTCCTCCAACAGGGGCACGGCGGTATCGATCTCGTAATGGGGGATACCAACCAGGGCAGTACCCGTTTTACACCCACTGTACTCAGCCAAGCGACGGGGAATGATTTTCTCGATGCGCACTCCGGTAATGAAGTGACACCATCAGACGCATACCAGCGCAGTTTTTCCGGCACCAATAGCACTGCCAGTAAAAAGTATGATGTGGCCGTTTACAATACGGCGACAATCAAAACCATTAATGTGGACTACATCTCACAAAGCACCGCCGTTAGTGTGAATGGTGCAAATATGGCTGCGGCAGTCACTGATCACATGGGTATTTTTATTGATATTACCAAGTGATCTAAAGTGACTTAGGAAATCCGTAATCCGGGATTAACCATCAACAATAATTTCCTCATGGCCGAATCCATTACTGGGCATTCCAGCAAAATATTCGGCCGAGGAATCGATAATCACACAAACCTTAATGGCGTGAACAATCGCGTTAAGCTACCGCTACCTGCGGAGCTTGTGAAGTAATCCACTTCATGAAGTTACCGGTTTGCTGATTGTCATACACAGCACTTTCATGCAAATCATTAACCACTTGCGCGGCGCGCCAGGCAGAGAGACTCAGCTGCGGCTCGGCAATACCATGACTGGTGCGACCGGTACCGAGGAAATAGAGTCGGCGCCCACTTTCATCACCAGACAGTTTTGCAGCAAAAGCATCATCAAGTAACAAGCGCCCCTCCCCATCCCGCGAGATTCTTTCCTGTAAAGGCGCCAGGCACGGTGGTAGCGCTTCGCACAAGCCAGTACACAAAATTACCACGTCAGCATTAATCCACTCGGCACCGTCAGCATCACCCAACAAATGGTTTTCCAACTGCAACTGGTAGTCGCCGCGGTGAGACATATCCACCAGCTCGCGATTGGGCATCAATGCCACACGTTCAGCATCTTTATCCAGGTGGACAAGGCGATAAAACTGCTGGTAAAGCTCCTTGAGGGTATCTGGAGAAATTCCATCGGAAGCCAGCTTCTGTTCAGCAACAACCTGCTCACGACGCTGTGGGCTCAGCTGGCGGAAAACATCAACATACTCTGGGGTAAACCAATCATTAGTGAAAGGCGTTTCATCCAGTGGCAAATAATTGCTACGACGGGAGACCCAAGTGACCTGTTGAGGGCGGCCCCATTGTTTGCACAGAAGATTAATCACTACTTCTGCTCCCGTCTGCCCACCACCGATAACGGCGACGCGCTTACCACTTACATCCGGATTGCGCAGGGCAATTTCCAGTGCATGGAAGCAATTATCAGACAGCAGTGGACGGCTGCACTCAGGGATATTTGGTTTTTTACCCGCAGCGATGCATAGATTCTTGGCAAGAATCTGTTCACGGCCATTCGGCCCATGAACATCCAGCTCAAAGAAATCACCATTATCCACTACGCTTTGCACACGACTGCTCATCTGAATAGAGTCCAAACGGCGCGCAGCCCAAGCCAGATAATCGGCAAACTCACGCCGTGTCACAGTGCGCTGTTCCGCATGGAGGAAATCATAAAAACGTTTGTTTTCCACCAGATACGCGAGAAAGCTATAGGGATTGGTGGGATCTACCGGTGTTACCAAATCCTTGAGGTAGGAGGTCTGCATCATAGCGCCCGGCAGCATCAACCCCGGGTGCCAGGAAAATTCCGCTTTGGCTTCAAAGAAGCGATGACTCAAGGATTTATCCCGCATTAAAGCGGCAACAGCCAAGTTGAAGGGACCGGCTCCGATACCGGCGAGATCTAGGAAATTACTCATGATTAAGCCTCTAAAGCGGCAGCGGTTTTTGGTTGTAGTTGATGTTGTTGTAACTCTTGCTCAGCGAGCCAAAGGGGATTGGCTAAGTCTCCACCGACAATGGGGACCGGGCGCTCGGCGCTATCGTCGTATCCCTGGCGCAGGCGTACGCGATTAATACAAACGCGCTCAATATGGGGGCGGAATAAATCGAATTGTTGAAAACGCTCTGCCATATGGGCGTTATCCTGTTGCGCGGACTCTTGATAACGGCGCAACACCCGAGCCAAAACCCCGTAGAAATCCAATTCCTGCAAGCCGCTCTCAGTCATTAATTGCGCAGACAGATATCGCAGCACTGTGACGAAATGGCCGGTAAACAGATCGTGAATAATATAATTGGCCGGCAATTGGTCGAGCGCTTGCACAGCTGTTTCCGGCAGGTCGGCACGATCCGGGAAATCCCCTTGGGCTAGGCGCAGGTCTCCCTGGAAGTCCTTTAGCAGTACGCGCACTACTTTGTTATCACGCAATACCAGGGTCAGATTCTGCGAGTGTGCCACCAGGCCTATGCCATAGCGGCTGAGGAGGTGGTAAAGCGGCACCACTGTGGCGTCAAATAAATGCTCCAGCCATGCTTCCGCTGAAAGGCCAGAAGCTGCAATCAGGGCCGCCGCGACAGATTTACCACTGGCATCTCTCTGCAGCAAGGCAGCCATCAAAAGGTGGCGCTCCCCCTCCGCACACAAGCTCGCCGGACTCTGGCGCCAGGTGGCCCCCAGCAATTCGCGGTAGCGATAAGGAGTACCATCAATCATTTCGTGGTAGGGGTGCGGTACATGCAATCCAGCTACTTCCTGTAAAATCCCGGTGCCACGCATTTGCAACTGCGCATCGCGATCACAAAGTTGCTGCATCCACTCAGACAGCGCGGGGCCACAGCGCATAAACTTCCCTGGAATTCCCCGGTAGCAAGAAGTATTGAGCACCGTTAAGGGCAATTTCACATGCAGGGCGCGCGGGCGCGCCAAATTCGACAGGGTGCGCAGAGAAACCTGAGGCAAATAGTCATCGCCAAATTCACCGAGCAGGACCAAATCGCCGCAACTGATCTGCTGGGCATAGTGCTGGCGAATATGGTGCTGCCACTGCCAGGGATGCACCGGCACTGGCAAAAACGCCTGCCAACCAACCCCTTTTGCATGGCATGCTTCATCCAGCTGCTGCCGTTGCGTTTCATTCAGGCTTTCGGCTAGCAATTGTGGCCAATCCCACGCATCGCTATTACCGCTGACGGCCAATTCCCGTCTAACCCCCAACCACAGGAGTCGTACGCCCTGAGCAGCCTCTGTGCCATAAGCGTTAAATTCCTGCGCTCCCCAACCGATACGCCCTTTATTCACCATGGCCTTGGGGTGACCGTCGAGCAGGCACTGCAGCTGCTCATCCGGTAGTGAGGCCAAAGCTGGTGCATCGAGGGACTCACGCTTTTGCAACAGGGCAACATCGGCTACCAGAGTATTGGCGAGCTCGTGCAGCAAGTTGCCCAGGGTGCTACTGGTGGCTTCCAGGTCTTGGCAAGCATCGATAAAAAACTGTGCCGCATCATCAGCGGACGTTACCGTTCCGCCGGCGACCCGCTCGATACTCTGTGCGTCAATCAACAGCCAATCCCAAATTGTTAACTGCCCCTTGAAACGGTAGATAATTCCCGTCGCAAGATTTACAGAAAACTGATTGTTCTGTTCTGCCGTTGCTGTGAGTGCCTGCTCGTAGCAAAGCTCGGCCAGTGACTTGACCAGCAGGGCTCTATTTGCCTGCTTCCAATATTGATCGCCGCTCATACTCCCCCCATATTCCGTAGAAATTCATCCCGTTTGCACATCACCAGAGCCGCACGTTTGTGCGGGAAATCGAATTCTTTAATTTTTTTCCAGCCAAAGGTGCCATTGATATATTTGAGTAGCGCACGGTTATCTGCACGAGGCTCTCCTACCAGCGTTTCGGTGCGTCTATCATCCAAAAACATAAAATGGGAAACACCGTTAAACCAAGCCTGGGCAAAACGCTTGCCCAGAAAGCGCTGATCGCCAACCAACATATGGGCACCGCGGTCAAATGACTGACAGTCGTAGTAGGGTGCAATCCGATCTTCAAGAGCCCAGTAAATTTCGAAATAAGCAAAGGGCTCATCGTCAAAACACGCAATCAGCGGATGTTTATGAGGGTCCTGAATTACGGAATCGATAAACTTCCGCTGCTTTTCTGCTTCGCCCTCTTCCTCCCAAAACTGCGCGACACGCTCCTGATTCATCCAATCGGTAAAGCGCGCTAAATCCTTCTTTGGGTCCAGGTGACGCAGACTAAAATCCATCCCCAGTGTGTGAAAATAACGCCGATAGACTTCCCCTTCAGGCGGGTGTGCACGAAGGGGGTGACGTACCCCTTGTTCATTCTCCACCCACTGCAAGGGAAACTTTCCTCCATTATTACCGCGATACCAAAGTTCTGTGCGCTGATAAAAACCACTGCGGGAGACCCGGCTTACAACGGTATCCACCTGGACAATATCTACCTTTTGCAGAGCGGGATTCAGCGCAAAGAGCCAGTCAAACCAAAGGTCCAAATGCGTGAGTTGAATATCACCGTGCGGTAAAATAAAGCGAGAGGACTCCCTCCCGGGAATATATTCAACTTGAAAATACGCCTCCGCGCTTGACTGGCAACGATACCCTCCGGAGGCTATTTGCCATAAGCGACCGTCGGGTAGCTGACCACGCTCCCCTTGGCGATTCTCAAGCACAGCTGTTGAGCTGGTCATAATTCTTTCCTTTCAATATTCATCTGCGCGTGGATCAGACGTCGACAACTTCGGATTCTGCTACGGCCTTCAGGGGGTTGGGCATTGTGTGGTAGATCGAGAGCGGATCTTCGGTAGTCGTTTCATTCATACCGATAACGGCACACTGAAAATTACCCTTAGCCCATATCTCGTCAGAGTTGAGTAGGTATTCCAGGCAGCTGTGATCGCGACGCTGACCTTCATCCAGTAACTGCAAGCGCTCGCGTAACTGACGCAAAAGCGCCCGCTCAGAAATCAAACCCGCGGCGGAAAGTGCGCAAATCAAACCAAAACAACTGTTAACGATGAGGTAGTAAACAAATAGGCGATTTGCCATCTGCTCATCAATTACATTTTCACTGCTCTGCGCCAGGTTGGGCAGGTACGGCTTGAGCAGCTTTTCGCCGAGACGGCTATAACCGCTGCCCTGGCAGTCTCTGAAAAAACCGGAAACAGGCAAGGCGCCGTCGAAGGACAAAATCAGATTTTGTTGGTGAGCACCGAATAAAATACCAAAATCGGCCTGGGCGATGAGTAAAGGCTCGATCACTGCATCGAGGAAAGCGTTAAACCACCGCTTGCTCGCCGCTTCAATAGAGATACTCTCCTCCGCCGCAAGGCGTTGAACAAGTTGGGCCGCCCTGCAGGGAGATCCATCCGGGTGATCCTGGGTGAGAGTGGCCAGTAGGCAGGTATTTTCTGCCGACTCTGCCAGGAAAGGGTTTTCCCGGAACATCACCAGGCTTTCTATAATTTGCTCGCCTCGATTATCGGCAAGCATCAGATACGCTGGCTCGGCCAATACCTGGAACCGCGGATAGCGGCTGGAAAATTCCTGGCCCAACGGCGTATCGCGTACCTTTAGTACCTCTAATCCACGCACCATTTCTTTGGGCTGTAGGGTGCGCACCGAATTCGTCAGCCGCAAACTAAGGGAAAACTTGAGCATATAAGGGCTCTTGCCGCTATAAATAGCACGCAGTGACGAGGTCGCGCGCCAGGATTCACCGCCCTCACCCAGCTCAATAATTTTTCCGTGCGCAAGTAACTCGGCAACTCTGGGATCTTCACACAACTGGCGCCACTGCCAGGGGTGGGCCGGAATGGCAACAAATCCTTCTGGTGCCTCGGGAGCGCCATCGGCGTTGCGGACGACATCGGCAAACTGCGCCTCACTAATTTGCGCCCCACTGGCTCCGCGTAAATACTGAGGATCCACCCCCAACCACTGCAGGGTAAAGCTATTGCCAAATTCCGGCGCGTATTGCTCGGCATCCGTATCCGTAAAAGGATCGCGACTTTTTGGTGTTGGGTGAATTGAATGACCACATAAAAGAGCCTGTTCCGCCTCGGCAAATGTCAGCGGCTGGCCAAAGAGTTTTTCCGTATCGGCGCTGCGTGCGGCCAATGCCTGGGCCATATTTTTCACACTGGCTGAGACCCGGCGGGTGAATTGCGCCCTGGACTCTGCCGCGGCACCGGGGAAGAATGCGGGCTCTTGTGCAACCAATTGCGCGGCCTCAGCCAGCTCGATCGCCTTACAGGCACCTTCCGCTGTTCGCCATACCATGGGCAAGGCAAATTGGTGCCGGCCACACTCACTGCGATATAAAGCATTTAGCCAAAGCTCAGCACCGGTTGCCGGCAGGGGAACCCCCACCGCAGGTACTCTGATGCCTTCTGGGAGCTGCTCGTCAGCCTGTTCGTGCCAGGTGCCACTATCGGTCTCTCGCAGCAGTGCGTTGAAGAAGCAGTTGGCTGACATTCTTTCCGCGGCCATATTGACCTGAGTATCCCCAGCGGTCATAACTGAGTTTTGAGCAAAAGCATCGCCATCGACACAGCCGGCTCGAGCCGCATCGGATTGAGGATTATTCATGGTGGTGATTCTTTTTTGAGCTAAATCTAAGTGAGAATGGTTTGCATTTAGTATATGATGCAGGTAAATTCCGCGCACTTCAAGCCCGCCGCTAGAGAAATTGTCTGGCTGTGAACTCTTACACAGGAAAGGTTCACGCTTTTCCTTTGCGGTTTCTTTTATTTATTTGTTGCGGAGCCCCGGATGCGGCCACCTCTGAATTCCCCAAAAAATCACCAGCGTAAAATCAATATGGTGGTGGCCAGCCAGGGCGCCGCCCAGGTAGTGCTGCTCACTCAGATTCCACTGATTGTCGAGCGCTGTGGCCTGAGTCTGGCCAGTATTGGTGGACTGGTGGCCCTAGGCACTTTTTGCCTTATGATTGCCGGACCACTGTGGGGGGAAATGGGGGATAGGATTGGCCGCAAGCCGATATTACTCGCGGGCCTGTGCGGCGCTCTACTCGCCCAGATTCTCTTTGTGGCGCTGCTCGTTGCGATGGCGCTGGGGCACCTAGAGGAAAGTGACGCGTTTTTAGCCCTGGCAATCAGTCGGATTATCTATGGATTAAATGCCGCCGCTATTTATCCCTGTTGCCAGGCTTGGGCCATTGAGTTGGGCGAGCCGGAAAAGCGCTTGTCGATACTTTCAGGACTAAGTGCAGCAGCCAACCTGGGCCGCGGACTCGGACCCTTGCTCGCTTTACCTGCACTGCTGGCCGGGGCACTTTGGCCCTTGGCATGGTTGATATTACTACCACTCACGGCACTCGTTCTAACCATCGGTCTACCCAGGATCGACAGCGATAAACCCGATACAAAGCCCGCAGAACATATTTCACTGCCCCCCGGAGCAATGATGCTTTTTGCCACAGCCTTGCTCAGCACCGTCAGTGTCGGTCAACTGCAGGTGATTATGGGCCCTGCTCTCAAGGACCTTTACGGCCTAAGCGCCCTGGGCGCCTCGTCCGCCACCGCGGTCTTGCTGGCCACAGTGGCGGTTTGTGGATTCCTGGTTCAGGTAACCCTGGTACGCAAGCTTAAAGCCCCGCAGGTGAGTTTTATGTTGGGAGTCGCCTCTCTGTGTATGGGGAGTATCTTGCTCTCCAGCACCCTGGGCAGCCTCTTCGCAGCTGCCGGACTACTGGTATTTGTGGTGGGTATCGCTTTTTTAGTTCCCGGATACAGTGCCCTTTTAAGCCAATCTCAACAGCGCGGCGGCCGCCTGTTTGGGTTGCTGGCCCTGATGCATACCGGCGGCTATACCATTGGCTTTGCCCTCGGCGGCTGGCTGTATGAAAAAGAGCCGCAGCAGCCCCTGCTCGGGATGCTAATCAGTGTCGCCTTGATCGCGGTTTGCGCTGTACTCGCCAGCCTAATCAGCAGAAAGAAAAGATTACAGCAAGTCCAGTACCGCTGTTAATCGCCACTTATCTGGAAGCCGCTAAAAAGGTTATCCGTGAAAGGGAGTGGTGCAGCGCCACTCCCGAAAAACTTAGAGATATCGCTGCCAGAATTCCGCCAACCCAAATTCCTCATCCAGGGTATAGGGCTTAAATCCCACTTTGCGATAGGCATCCTTTGCCGGGAGGTTTTTTTCCAGTACTTCCATGGTCAGTTTGCAGCACCCTCTTTTTTTCGCCTCTCGCGCCACAAATTCCATCATGGCCGCACAAACACCCTGTCCCCGTGCGCCCTCACGAACAATAACATCATGAATATTGATCAGGGGCATGCAGGCAAAGGTAGAAAAGCCGGTAAGACAGTTAACTAAACCCAAGGCCTGGGTATCGTCGTAAGCGAGCACTGTGAAGGCTCCCGGAAAATCAGCCAGCTTGGGCACCAATTCACTACGGCACTTATCTGGCAGCGGCCCGCCACCACCAAAGGGATGACGGGAGTATTCATCCATCAGTGAGAGGATATCCTCAGCTTGACGGTGATCTGCATAATCTACCATGACGACGCGCACGTCAGTAGACATCTCCGGGGTTAACAAGGCCATTATTACTTCTCCGTTTTTTTCCGGTGGGAAAACGCATTATTATCAGAGGCCTTATGTAAACAAATTTTTGATAATTTGACGATTATTTATCCCCGACTTAAATAGTGTGCCATTTTAGCACTGCTGGTTTGCCCCCCAAAAGGAACCCCCCAGGCGGAACTTGACGGTGAACCGAAAAAATTACGCGAGGGGTTCTTTTTCTATTGCGTTATCACTGGATAACTCCCCCTCACCATCGAATTCAATCGCAACCGATTCCCCCAAATAAGGTAAATAGCCTCGCAAGCGCGTTCGCCGGGCTTGAAGCTGACGCATCCGCAAGCGGTGTCGGTCGGCAAATCCCGAGCGCAAGGAGGTACGCTGTCGCCTGCCGGAACCGGTATTATTTCTCCTCGCCATTATTTTTCTCCATATAAGACTCAACACTAAAAATCAGTCATCATTTAGGTTAGTTCAACCCCCCTTGGCCCGCAGGAATAAACTCGCTATCCTGCCAACATAATGTCCAACTGGTCATATCAGGATACAACGCCATTGCACTCGCTAGATCACCTACTAAAAAATAACCAAGACTGGTCCGAGGCCACCCGTGAGGAAAACCCGGACTTTTTCCTAAAGTTGTCAAAACAACAGTCCCCGGAATACCTATGGATAGGTTGTGCCGACAGCCGTGTGCCCGCCAATGAGATTGTCGGCCTGTTGCCCGGTGAACTTTTCGTACACCGCAACGTTGCCAATGTTGTGGTGCACAGTGACCTCAACTGCCTATCGGTATTGCAATACGCCGTGGAAATTTTGCGGGTGAAACACATTATTGTGTGTGGGCACTACGGCTGTGGCGGTGTGCAGGCGGCCCTGCATAACGAGCAACTTGGCCTGATCGACAATTGGCTGCGCCATATCCAAGATGTGCGCGACAAACACCACACCCTGATCGACCTATTTCAGGAGCAGCAGCGCACAGATCTACTGTGCGAGCTCAACGTGTTGGAGCAGGTGATTCATATTTGCCAAACCACCATCGTTCGCGACGCCTGGCGCTCAGGACAACCACTCTCGGTCAACGGATGGGTCTACGGACTGAAAGATGGACTGGTACACGACTTGGGTATTTCCATTAGCCACCCGGGAGAAATCGCAAATACCTACCAAAATGCGCTGACCAATATTGCCCAGCGCACCCCCAAATAACAGCGCCCCTCAATAAACTCCTTTATATTTCCCATTGAACAGAATCCAACCCCGAATGCCTTGGCAGTCGGGGCCTTTTTGCGACCCGGGAAACACCATGTCTGAATATCGCCAGTGGGAATGCCAAAACTGCGGCTGGATCTACGATGAGGCCAAAGGATGGCCCGAAGACGGCATCGCTCCAGGCACACGTTGGGAAGACATACCCGAAGAGTGGTGTTGCCCCCAGTGTGGGGCCAATAAGCGGGATTTCGCCATGCGTGCGCTCCCCATTCAAGAGAAAGACACGACTATCCCTGAGCTTACTTCCCCCCCATCGCTCGAAAAAAATAACTCCACTTTGCGTATCTGGGAGTGCATGGTCTGCGGTTGGATCTACGACGAGGCGAGCGGTTGTCCCGAAGAGGGTATAGCGCCAGGCACCCGCTGGGAGGATATCCCTGAGGATTGGAGCTGCCCGCAGTGCGGGGTAAGTAAAGAAGAATTCGATATGGTGCTAGCCTCTACAGCACCGGTGAGCAGTCACACAGAGCCAGCCCACGCTAAAACCTCGCCAGAAGCATCGGCCCCACTGGTGATCATCGGTACCGGTCTCGCCGGGTACAACCTGGCGCGGGAGTTTCGCCAGCGCGACCGCACTAGCCCCCTACTGCTGATTTCCAAGGATGATGGCGCCTTTTACTCTAAGCCGCTCTTATCGGCATCTCTTTCCCATGGAAAAACAGCCCAGCAGCTAAGCCAAATCAGTGCTGAGGAGATGGCTCGTGAACTGGACGCCGAAATTCTGGTGCATACCCGTGTCACAGCAATCGCCCCAAAGACAAAAACACTGAAACTACAACAGGAAACGGGTAATCACTCAGCAGAAATTCACTACGACCGACTGGTACTGGCGAGCGGTGCTCGCTGTCGCAAATTGCCCGCTATCGCCGGCGATGCCCAGGCGAGACTATTCAGAATCAACAATCTGGGAGACTACCACCGCTTCCGCACCGCACTTGTAGGGCATAAGCGAGTTCTACTAATCGGCGCAGGCCTGATTGGCTGTGAATTTGCAAACGACCTGGTACAGGCCGGCTTTGACGTTGAGCTCGTGGATCCTCAGGGTTGGCCTCTGGCCACCCTTCTGCCCGAAGCCGCCGGGCGCGATCTGCAGGAGACACTGACAAACAGCGGTGTGAATTTTCACCTGGGCAGAACCATTCGTTCACTGAAGCACAATCAAACGGGCTTAGACGCCCTGCTCGACAACGATGAAAAGCTGCAAGCCGATATAGCCCTGGCAGCGTTGGGACTCGAAGCCGATACCTCCTTGGCTGAAACTGCAGGCCTAAACACTAACCGGGGAATTTCCGTCGATCGACTACTACAGAGCAGTGATCCACACATTTTTGCTCTTGGTGACTGCGCAGAGGTAGAAGGTCATCAACTATTTTATGTGGCCCCTCTGATGACCTGTGCCCGCGCATTGGCCAAAACCCTGAGTGGAGAGCCTTGCCCTGTCTACTATGGCGCCATCCCTGTTGCAGTAAAAACTACCCTGCGCCCCACCACCGTGTGCCCGCCGCCCCCAACCGCTGTGGGCAGTTGGAAAATATCCGGCGATTCGGAAGGCCTCTGTGCTGAGTTTCGCAGTCCCAAGGGTGAGTTACTGGGCTTTGCCGTGACTGGCGCCGCAATCGCAAAGAGGGATAGGCTCACTCTAGAGTGCCTTCCGTTAATGAACGCCAAGTCAAAGTAATTACAATATTCGAGCTTCTTTTAATAGCCTGCGAGGCAAAACGCGCAATCAGTACGCTTTTGCCGTAAAATGGCCTGCTCGCACAGTTTTTGTACAAGCAACTATCGTATGACGACAGAAAGAAGCCCGATTATCACACCTTCCGCCCAGCAAAGCCGCCTGTTGCGCGACACCCTAGGGCATTTTGCTACCGGAGTGACCGTTATTACCACCCGGGATGCCGAGGGCCAACCGGCAGGGATGACCGCCAATAGCTTTAATTCTGTATCCCTGGACCCAGCTCTGGTGCTCTGGAGCATCGACAAGCAATCTTTGGGTTACGAGGCTTTTACCACCCGCGAACACTTCGCCGTACATGTACTACGCGCCGACCAGCAACATGTTTCCAACCTATTTGCCGGCCGTGGGGTCGATAAATTTGGGCAGATTCACTGGAGTGAGGGCCCGAACGGTATCCCTCGCCTGGATGAGTGCGCAGCCTATTTTCATTGCCGCCGCGCCCAATGTATTGAGGGCGGCGATCACACCATTCTACTTGGTGAGGTTCTTGAGTTTTCCACTAACGGTGGTGAACCTCTGGTGTTCCATCGCGGCCGCTATCGCGCGCTGGCTGGGGAATAAACCTCAACGATAGAGAACGCAGAGGGACTCCCGAGCGCCTCTTCTTATGCTTAGCCAACTGATAGAATTCTTTCTCTGTCTGCCAGTCCTTAGCGCCTACAAACTTTGGTAGATCGATCACCCAGTTGCCATAATTCAGCGGCAGGCTCTCAGAAACTTTGCAGGGGAATTAACCGGCAATGAACCCAGGCACTCTCTTTTGTTTTGCCCATCGCGGTTACCAGCTGCACGCTAGCGAAAACACTCTTCAGGCAATACGCCATGCGATAGAGATAGGCGTGGACGGCATTGAAATCGATGTCTGGAATATCGGTGAACAGCTCCTGGTAACACACGATAGACGGCTGGGCAGATTGCTTTGCGGCAGTGAGTTGATTACCGATTTACACCCGCAGGAACTGCGCGAACGCTCTTTGCCCTGTGGCAATACCATACCCACTTTACGTGAGGTACTGGAATTGATCGGCAGCCGCGTCCAGCTCAATATAGAAATCAAGGGACCAAATACGACCGGCTTAGTGGCGAGGGAAGTCCGCGCTTTTGTCAGAGATACCGGTACGAGCTTCGATCAATATATAGTTTCCTCTTTTGATCACCAGCAGCTTTACCAGTGTCTGCGACTCATCCCCGAAGTCCGCCGCGGAGTTTTAATTAGCGGCGTCCCCTTAGAGCTGGCCGCCTGTACAACACCTTTACAAGCCTATTCTCTACATACCTGTCTGGATTTCACCAATACCCAGCTGATAGCCGATGCTAAGCGGCGGGGTTTGAAAAACTACGTGTTTACCGTGAATAACTCTGTTGACCTGACGCTGTTAGCCGCTCAGGGGGTAGATGGTGTCTTTACGGATAAACCCCAGATGGTACTGGATTACAATACGCAGATTCTAGCAAGTGGTGCTTGCAACTAGATTCCCAGCCAAAAAAGCTGGGAAACTTTAAAAACAAACCCGGCTAATGCCGGGTTTGTTTTTAATGAGGGAATCGCTGAACAGCTGATTAACGGTCGATTACCCTCTAACCACGAATAAAGCATTACAAGAGATTAAAACTCTGCACTTGCACGCAGATACCAGAAACCACCGTTAAAGCCAAAAGGTGAGGTTAGTGCATAGCGTGCCCCTAGAAATTGCAGGGTGCCATCCTGTTCATCATCTGGATACACATCAAAGATGTTTTCCCCACCTATGGCCACTTTATAATTTTCATAGAGGGTAAACGTCGCCTCCAGGTCCACCAATATCTCACTACCATAGCTATAGGTATCCGATGCATCGCCCGGCCCAAAAAGACCACCGGTAGATTCCCAATCACTATAGCGATTCAAGCGTAAGTAACCGCTAAACAAATTGCCGGTATCGAAATCAAAAGTTAGCGTAGTGCGATCACTGGGTACTTGGTTTTCAAGATCGAAAACTCTGGAAGCGTTGATAGTATTTTCAGTAATATCACTCACCTCTTGCTTGTTGTGATTGTGACGCAGATCGACTACCAATAAATTACCCAACACTTCAAAGTCACTGGTAATCGCCAAGTCGATGCCCGATATTTCGGAGTCATAGGCGTTGACAAAATAGTTAGCATTACTGCCGTTCATTAAGTCCGCATTTTCTATTCCCGCACTCTGTAGCAAATCAACTTCAGCAGTACCAATCGCATTATTACGCAGGGCCAGACGCTCCTCGATATCAATGTTGTAGTAATCAACGGTAACACTGGTATTAGTAAACGGAGAAAAAACCGCACCTAGGGTAAAACTTGTAGATTCCTCTGGGCTAAGATCCACCGCACCCAACGCCTTGGCTACTGGATGGCTCACAGGGTAAGTACCATTCGGAATCAAGTTGCCGCTAGAGTCTGCAGTCGTAGTGACATTCAAGGTATTTACCTGGCCCGGGGTGGGTGCACGGAAACCCGTATTCACTGTGCCACGCAGAGCTAAGCGATCATTGATATCGTAGCGAGCGGATAGCTTCCAATCGGAAGTAGAGCCAAACTCATCAAATTCTTCAACTCGCACTGCTGCACCAAGTGTTAATGCATCGGTTAGGTCTGCCTCAAGGTCAATGTAAACAGCAATACTTTCACTACTGTAACTACCCACAGCCTCACTAGGAAACCCCTGGAAACCATCCGAACCCACGCCAAAATAAACTGCGGTAGGACCAACTTCAGTGGAAGAGAAATCACCAGCACCAATTGAATAGGTCTCCTCGCGCCATTCAGCCCCAAAAGCGATATTAAGTGGAGACGCTAAACCAGCGATATCAATAGGCTTAACAAAATCTGCATTGAAGCTCGACTCCTCCTGGGTCAGCGTACCCGGCCTAAAACTTGTGGGTGACAATAATCCGAGACTGGGGTTAATAGAGCCTTCCAATACATACTCCACTTCGTTCTCAGCAACCCTGGCGCGCAAATCCCAAGCCATACCATTCTGAAACTCTCCACGAGCACCAACTACGGCGGAAATGTCATGTATTTCAGCACCGAACTGCGGATTATAACCACCGGGAAATTGGGTGTAGATAGGGTTGCGTAGCACATAGCCACTGGAACTGGAGTCATCGGCCACCAAATAGTCGGAGGGGTTCAAGCCCTGACCGATAATCGAGTCAATCAATGATTGAGGCGCCGGATCTGGCAAAAAATCACCATCACTATCTTTCTGCAGCGTAGAGCGTGCTTCAAACTGGTGCTCAGGGTCTAAAACTGGGCCACGGTACAAAAAGTCTGAAATGGTTTCGTTCGTTGAGTAACCAACATTTCCATATATTTCAAGATTTTCATTAATATCCAGGCCACTGTTTACAAAGAATTTCAAGGCCTCCACATCTGGATCCCCCCAGCGTTGACCCAAACCATCAAGGGGCACCAGGTCTTGACCAACGACAGAACCTACGTATTCCGCATCGGGACGGGCAATACTTCTCCAAGTTTTGTCGGACTTGGAATATTCCACGGTGGCATTCACAAATCCCCGGTCCAACAGATTAAATCCAGCATTGGCGGCAAAACTATTACGAGTACCATCACCCTCAAAATATTCACCGGTTTGCGCCGAGAAACCGAACCCTTCGGCATCATCCTTCAAAATAATGTTCACCACACCAGCGATGGCATCGGAGCCGTACTGAGCCGATGCGCCGTCACGCAGCACCTCCACCCGCTCAATTGCCATAGATGGCAGAGTGGCAAAGTCCACGGCCTGAGCGCCCTGATTGACCGTACCCAGAGGAGCAAGCTGTAAATTGACTAGGGCCGAGCGGTGTCGCCGCGTGCCATTAACCAACACCAAGGTTTGATCTGGGGATAGGTTGCGCAGAGTCACCGGGCGAATAAATGCCGTACCATCAGCAATGGGAAAGCGCTGAGTGTTAAAGGACGGGGCAATTTTTGCCAGGGAATCGGTCAGGTCAAAACTGGCCTGATCAGCGAGCTTTTCCCCACCCACAACATCAACCGGTGACAGGGTTTCGGTCGGAGCTACTCCTTCCTTGCGGGTGCCTGTGGTAATAACCTCTTCCATGGCACGATTATCTGCCGCAGAAGCTGAGCTTTCCTGATCCTGGGCAAACGTTGCCGGTGCACTCAACGCACAGGCGATTGCCAGGGATAAAGGTTTCAGTAAGTGAGTTTGCATGTTGTCCGTCCTCTCTTTCATTATGCATTCGGACAGCACACCACCAGATACCCCTGATTAGTGATGCACAATTATTATTCTTAGGCATGCCGGAGATCCGGCCTGCAATTTAGGCACTTGGCACTCGCTCAATTTGTCTTGTGCACGGCTAATTTTGACCACAGGACTCAAGGGACTGAGCTTCAACCAAATTGCCTCAACCGATTAGACAACAGTTACCTTAGAAACCAAAATGGATGACGCTTAATTTTACCTATAAAAACGACTCATATACCGAACTAACAGGCGTTACTGCCAATCGTGTCATTTTCCCGATATCAAAAGTAAAAATGAGTAAACAATAACTTTCTGGATTTATGTGAAACAGGGATTGTCTGGGCAATAAAAACCGACTCGAATCCATGAAATATCGCAGATTCATAAATTCGAGCCGGCATCTTACGGCCAGGCGAAGTAAAGAGATGACTCACCCCGGATACCTTCAACCCGGACGATTAAAGTTACTGAGGAGTGTAAGTGACCTCCAGCTCAAAACTGGAAGTCAGGCGACTGTAACCACGAATCATGATATACGCCTCGCTCTCGTCGCTGGGGACCTGCACACTACAGCTTTCCGTGGAACCACTTTCATAAGGACGACAATCATAATAACGCCAGGTGGGAGCAGCCCCAAAACGTACATATAGATCGGCATCGTTAGTGCCCGTCATATTCGCCACAAAGTTCGTACCCGGCGCCACACTAAACGGCCCATAATTTTCCTCCCCTCCACGCGATACACTGCCTGAGAAGTTTTCGGTCTGCTCTTGGCCAGGATCGGGATCGGGATCTGGGTCCGGATCAGGGCCGGGATCATCACCGATAGCGCCTTTGGCCAGTTCCGCCACATAGGCTGCCGCTAACTTGCCAAATTTCACTGCGTGATTGGCATCTCCACCACTGCTGGCAAGAGTATCGTTGACCGTGTGGATATAGGGATTAGACCCGTTAAAAGTGGCCTCAAAAGGGAAAGAAACCGCATAACCCTGGTCGTGCCAGGAGGCGTGATCGGAGCAGGCATAACCACAATTAGTGGTGCCGACACTGAGACTCCCCTGATAGGTTTGAGCAAGATCTTTGAGGAAAGCATTCTGTGCGCTATTGGTGTAATCGCCAATAATATAAATATCGCTATTAGAGCCATAATAATTGGTCATATCCAACTGTAGGACACCGACCACATTTTTATTTTGGCTCTTATAATCCGTGGCGATATCGTCGGAACCGCGCAAGCCGACCTCTTCCGCCGCATAGCCCATAAACGCCAGAGTCTTCGCCGGCTTGTAACCTGTTGCCACTATGGCATTGACAACGTCAGTGAGGGTTGCAATTCCCGAGGCGTCATCATCGGCCCCTGGCGCTCTCGTGCCCTCACCCGTACCCCAGCCAACGGTGGAATCTAAATGCGCGCCCAGCACCACAATTTCATCCGGTTCCGTTTGCCCCTGAATCGTGAGAATAACCGAGGGTTGTGCCCAACTATGGCTATAAAGCTGCACTGAGGCATCACTGCGAGAGCTGGTTAATGCCTGCCATTTATCTCGAATCCACTCCGCTCCCTCCACACCTGTTGAAGTGGTGTAGTAACGATTGGTAAAGCTGGAAAGGCTATTAATTGTCGAGCGGATATTTGCTTCAGAAATTTCCGCTTGTAGAGCATTCACCACACTGGCGTTATCGACGGTATAACTGGCAACACTCCTCATCGTGCTAATCAGTGGTGAGAGCTGAGCTTTTTGCGCCTCCTGAAGAGATTCATGCACCATAAAACCACCACAGCGATTGTGGCTGTTATGCATAATCGTAGAAATATCGGATAAATTATCCTCATTCACCTTCAATATGGTTATACCGTTGCGCTCTCCTTGTGCGCTGAGAGACTCCTTAGCCACAAGTGCACTATTTTTTTTCAGGGTTTGATAACCATCGCTGCCGATCGTTATCCACAACTCCTCCGCCAAAGTTATACCAGGCACAGCAAGCAGCCCTAGTAGCGATGTACAAATCATTTTTTTCATTATCTTCTCCACATTGATTTATTCCCCCCCGCGCAAGTCGGCATTTCCCCAATTAACACAGGAGGGCGCTGAAACCTCATGCAAAAATCTTGCACAAACAGCAAAATCGAACGCCGGCAATATTCAAATAACGCACAAACATTGAACTTAAAGACGCAACCTGACTCAACATGAAATACTGCAAGGCAATTGAAACTATCTTTATTATTCAAATTTTGAAAAAGCAGGGGTGGAAATTTATTTAACTCCAAGCCAAAAACAGACAACAAGCACCACCCAGCAAGCGGTACTTGAATAATTTAGCACCATTCACCAAAAAACAAATAATAATTTTTAAGACTTTAGAGAAGTTAAAAATTACTGAATATAATTCAATCTTTGAAATGGACACCTACCCCCTTCAATAAAAAACCAAACAACAAACACAACCAGAAAACATAAAATTTAAGCCTGATTGATATATTTTAATTATCTGGATTTTAGGAATCACTTAATAGATCAGAAAAACCCCTAGCCTTCAGGGTGGCTTATAGCCGAAACATGGTTTTCCAATATATATAACTACTTCATATATTCATGCCACTATGAATACCCTCTTGGCTGGACCCAAAGATGTATCTAGAAGACCACAAAATCATCTCTGACCCATGGCCCCCTACTAAAGCCATCCAATAAAATGGATTCTATAAAGCTCAAAGAACAGGTAAGAACGCCATTCACCGGCTGCACAGCGCTGTGTCTACTGAAGGTTCAATCGCTATCCCCCTAAAGATATCCACCTCTTGCCACAAGGTAATCCCTTTTTCTCTCCAAATTATTAAGCTCTTAGCCTGTATCTTCAGCTTTCAGTCAGGTTTCCTTCTTTAAACTGTGTTTTTGCCCGGTAATAGGACATGGCAGTGAAGCTACGATATGGAATCCTTCCTTTAATCACCCTAATCCTCCTAAGCGCAGGCTGCGCCACCATGAGTGAAGATGAGTGCCACATGGCTGACTGGCAGGCTTTGGGTTATGAAGACGGCGCCCAAGGGCGGGGGCTGGATTACATGGGCAAACGCCGGGAATCCTGTGCAAAATATGCTATTCAGCTGAACGCCAGTGCTTATCGTGGCGGACGAGACGAGGGCTTGGAGCTTTTTTGTACAGAGCTGCGGGGCTTTTCCGAGGGGCGTGCCGGAGAAAACTACAATGGCGCCTGTCCCGCAGACCTGGAGGGACTCTTTCTGCGTGGTTATGAAACTGGCCGGGATCTTTTTACTGCACAAAGTGCGGTGCAAGAACTTGAGGCTGCCATTCACGACCGAGAATTGGAGCGAGAACACCTCTTGGATGACATGACTGAAATTGGCGCGTTACTCGTGGCTGATGAGGCCACTCGCGAAGAGCGAGTTACCTTACTTGCCGATATCACGCGCCTCAAACTACGCCATAGTGAACTGGGGCACGAGATTGAAGATCTGAGATTTGAGCTGGGGCAAAGACACATGGAATACCAAGATCTTGTTGCCAGATCTCCTTACCCTCGGTGAACTAAAGCGCCTTGTGCAATAAAGTGAATCATAATCCCGCAACTAGGCTTTGTGGATCATCTACTTCTTCACAGTGCACCCCTGTAGATCGGTGTCATAAATCAGTGGCCGCTTGAATGCTCACGGTAAAAATATTTTTTTCCTGCCCGCTTACCTATAAGGATTTCAGACATAGGGCTATAGGAGTACCCCCTTGTATTTAATCACTGACTTTTCCGCGCATGGCTTTTACCTGGGAACGGCGGTTTTTGCTTTTCAGCCGCCGCTCCTTTGCACCGCGACTGGGTTTTGTCGCAATACGTCGTTTATGTACTTTCGATACATCCTCAATCAGCTGCTGCAATCGTTCCAATCCATCCGCACGATTTTTTTCCTGAGTGCGAAAACGCTGGGCCTTGATAACTATAATACCGTCAGTAGATATTCTCTGATCCCGCAACTGCAGTAGCCTATATTTAACTTCCTCGGGCAGAGAAGAATTTTTTATATCAAATCGCAAGTGAATCGCACTGGAGACTTTATTTACATTCTGACCACCCGCCCCTTGGGCGCGCACAGCACTAATCTGCACTTCAGCCAAATTGACCTTATGCCGAGCATTTACCATATTCTTCAATTCCAATAACCAGAAACCACCTACAACAGCAACTTCCTATATATTTTAAAAAAGTCCCCGATGAGTTTGGGGAAAAAATTATTTTACGGTACCTGGGTACCTGGGTACCTACCATTCGAGAAAACACTTGCCCTCCCCTGACACAAGCCGCACCATGCACCGAATAAATAAAAAGTTGTAGCGCATTTACCTAAAAACAATCATTCAGTACTATTGCGCCACTTTGTAGCGTGCCTTGAGGCCACTCCAATCCCGGTGTGACCAAGCAGCCAGCCACTTTGCCCGTGACTTATTTTATTGTCTGGGTCAAATCCGCTAGTATTGCCGAACTTCCTTGAGGTACAGGAACAAAAAACAATAAAAGATGCACGCCCAGTTGTTTCCTCTGGATTCCTCCCGATGTCTCCGCGGGTGTGCCATTACCGCGACTAGGAGAAAACCATGCCCAACGCCAAGCGCAGCCTTGCGGCGGCTATTGCACTTGCATCCCTCACCAGCATTTCTGCGACCGCAGAAGATTCAGCCTTTAGTCAAGTTATTGCTTTTGGTGACAGCCTGACCGATGTAGGTAACTACCAAGCTTTCACCAATGGCGGTGACGCGAATGATATTGCCATTAACATCTTATCTCAGAACTTAGGACTAGGTTCTGTCACACCCTCTTGCGCCGGCCTGTCTTTGTGCCTCCCTGAAGTTGACGACACTCTAAGTGATGAGGCGCTGCTAACTTCCGCAAAAGAGCAAGTGGCTAGTGCCCTACCTAATATTGGTACTGGCTGGGCTGTAGGCGGGCATAAAGCTGCAGATGTCCTGCTAAATATTGTTGGCACTCAAAACTATTTGGCCTATTTAGAAGCTAACGGACTGGCCTACGATCCCAACATGCATAACTTCGCTAGTGCCTTGTTGCCAGATCCCACACGCCAGACCGCGACGGAATTGTATGCGGACTTAGATCAGTTGGGGTTATTACTCCTGGGACCTACTAAGGTTGCCCAGCTCCTTGCAGCCGCAGAGCAATATGAAGCCGCTGGGGACGCAGCAACTGCCGCACAGCTCAAAGCTCAGGCTACTGGTCTAGAGGCAATGATTAAAGCCGCACCGGCTACTATCATTGCAGACTCCGGCACCACCGGTAATCCTCATCCCACAGGGAGGGGGTATCTGGAAACTACTCTTGGAACAGCTGATGCCAGCGCCCTTTACTGGGTAAATGGCGGTGGTAATGACCTGCTGAGCGGATTCAAAGGTGTTGCCAAAGGCGAAATAAGCATCGAAGAAGCTACCGTTAGTGCAGGCGTCGCATCAGTCATGCTTGCGAGCGCTGCAGGCGCTCTATCCAACGCAGGAGCTAACTATATTCTGGTATCCAATGTGCCGGATATCAGTAAGACGCCAGTTGTTTATAAGGCAGTTAAAGATGCTGTTGAGTCCAGTGAAAGCGCAGCTCAACTTGAGGCGGCTGTAGCGGCTGGTCTAATGACCCAGGATGAAGCTAACGCAAAACTCACAGCAGCCATTGATGAAGCTTTGCTAAGTGCGAACAAGGCCTCCGAAGGCTTTAATACCAACCTTCTGAACTTGGCCAAAGATATCGATGGCGTACTGATGGTCGACCAGGCCGGTCTGCTTAAAGTGGCTCTGAATAATGCCGGTCAACTCGGCCTATCCACAGAGTTCGATCAAAGCCAGTACTGCTATGACGGCAGCGGCGGTGAGTGCATTGAACATGAAGTATACGGTGTAAATGGCACGGCCCCCGATGCTTCCAAACTAATCTTCAACGATACCGTGCATCCCACCCAGGTTGGTCAGCAGGTTCTCGCCGACTACTACACCGCAATTGTCAATGCCGCCCAGGTGGCCGGTCAGCTGCCGGATATCGGTGCCCAGGCTGCACGCACCCACACTAATAGCCTGGATGAAAACCTGGCCGGTGTACGCTATAGCCAAGCTCAGACCGGTGTATTCGCGGGCAGTGTTTTCGGTGATATCGACTACGACAACAGCTTCGCCGCCGATATGAGCGGTGACAGTAACGCCAATCTGATTGGTATGACCTTCGCCCTGCGCGACAACCTGGAGCTGGGCTTCGCGGTAAGTCGCTCTGATATCGATGTGGATAATGCCCGCTCCGACATCGAGTCCACCTCTACCAACTACAGCCTGTTCGGCCGTTTCCACCACGATATATTCTTCGTGGAAGGTAGTGCGACTCTGACCGACGTGGATTTCGACCAGGTAAACCGTGCCCTGGCCCTCGGCAACAGCTTCACTTCAGAACTGGAAGGAGATACTTCCGGTGAGAACACCACTCTGAGCCTGACCGCCGGTGCCAATCTGCTCGGCGAATCCAGCTTTCAGTTTGGTCCCTTCGTTGGTGTAACCCGTGCCTCCATGGAAGTTGACGGTTATACCGAAGACGCTATCGAAGGCTTTACTTACACCGACTCAGCTGACGCTGAATACGACCCGATTGGTATGCACTACGGTGACCAGGAACGACGCTACACCACCATGCGCTTTGGTGCCTTCGCCAATAAACGCTGGAATACTGTAAACGCCTTCGCACAAATCTGGTATGAAGATACCAACGGCACCGATGAGGACACCTTGGAAGTGGGCGTTAAGTCCATGGCTGGTAACATGAATGCCATGCCCAGCTACTCCAGTGTGGATCAGGGCATGTTCGATGACGGCATGGGCCTGATTGCCGGTATTCGCTGGCAAGCCGCTGAGTCCATCGCTTTGAGTGCAAACATGACCTCCCGCCCTGCGGCTGAGTCTGCATCAGTGAACGTGACCTACCGCTTCTAATCCGGCGTTAGTGATTCACCCAGTGCCCCCGTAAGGGGGCACATCTCCTCCCCGCCAAACATCTAGCCAAACACAATTCCAACGGGGAAACTAAACACCCATTAACCTTTCTCTTGCTCACATGTTCCAAATAAACACGCCCAACCTCACACTGCGGGAACTGTCAGACGCTGATGCAGAACTGATCCTTCTTCTACTTAACGATGCAGATTTCTTGCGGAATATTGGCGATCGGGGGGTACGCAACCTAAAGCAAGCACGCGACTATATACAAACTGGCCCCATGATCATGTACCGCCAACACCAGTTTGGTCTTTTTAAAGTCGCACTCACCGATGGCACAGGCATTGGTATCTGTGGACTAATTAAACGAGATAGCCTCGATGATGCCGATATTGGTTTTGCTTTTCTGCCCGAGTATCGTGGAAAAGGTTATGCACTGGAGGCCGCCCGCGCTGTAATGGTGTTTGCCCGAGAGCAACTAAACTTAAAACGCATCGTTGCTATAACACAACCTGAAAACCTAGCCTCGGTGAAACTTTTGGAAAAAATAGGATTAAAAATAGAGCGCCGTATCACCCTGCCGGGCGAGACTATTGAATTACTCTTGATGGCATGGGAAGCCAGCAGCAGCGCTAATTCCCAAGGGTTATAAACGCTCATTCTTATAGCTCCAAGTGCCGCTAATTTACTCAACTGGCATGAGAGATCGCTATTATTTTTCCCTGCCAACCTCGGATAAATCAACAGCCCCAATACCCTACAAAAATTATGGTTTTTCATTGACATGGATAGGGCCTGTACTAGTCTCCAACTTACCAACTAGGAGAAGACAGCCATGATTATCGCGACAGATATGCCAGAAGTCAGCAGATGTGCCGCAACCCAGTGCGCTTATAATGCCAACGATGCCTGCCATGCCAGGGCAATCACTATAGGCGAGGGCTCTGACCCCGATTGCGACACCTTCTTCACAAACTCCAAACATACCCGCAGCTCCCGCACCGCCGGTGTAGGTGCCTGCAAAATGGAAGACTGCAAGTTTAATGACGACTTCGAGTGCTCCGCAGACAGTATTGAGGTTGGACGCAGCGACAGCACAACAAACTGCCTAAGTTATACGCACTAAGCAGGCTAAACAGCCCTCAGAAAAAAATTCTCAATAAAAAAGCCCGGCAGTGGTTTACTGGCGGGCGTTTTTATTACGGCGTTTAGATCGCCTTAATCGGCGGCCTGCAAATCCGCCTGTAATTTTTCTGTACTGGCAATATCTCGCGGCTCCCAGATAATACCTGAGGCATCCGCATATTGCTTAAATAGCGGCTGGTAATGTGACTCCAGGACTTTACGCTTTATTTTTAAGGTGGGTGTCAGGAACTCGTTTAATGGGGTCCATTCCTCCTTGCAAATAAAGATTGTGCGAATACGCTCATGCTGCGGCAACCGCTCATTGACCGACTCAAGGACACGTCGCAATTGTTCATTGACTTCGGTGCGCGGCAATTTTTCCGCGGACTCTGATAAAGTCACCAACATCACCGGTTGATTCATACCGTGGCCCAGTATGCAAAGTTGTGCCAGCAGCGTTTCGTTACCAAAATGCCCTTCCAGTAAACTGGGCTGAATAAACTTTCCTTTACTGGTTTTAAAAGTTTCAGAAATGCGGCCAGTAATATGTAAAAGGCCACGCTCATCAATAAAGCCAGAATCCCCGGTATGGTAATACCCATCGCGAATCGCTTCTGCAGTTTTTTCCGGTTCTAGGTAATAACCTTTCATTAAAGCGCCGCTTTTGAACAGAATTTCCCCCTCGCCAGAGATTTTAACTTCACAGCCATGATAGGGCTTACCCACGGTACCCGGCACAGGATCTTCACCCGGCATCACAAAGCAGCCATAAATAAAGTTTTCTGTCATCCCATAGCCATCAGCAATCTGCATCCCCATGCGCTCATACCAGCGCAATAGTTCAATGGAAATGGGAGACGCCCCAGTGACTAACATTCGTGCCTGATCCAGTCCCAACCCTGTGCGCACCTTGTTTTTTAACCAAGTACTCAGGCCAGGGATTCGCAGCAATACATTCTGTAAAGCGGGTGGAATCTTTTCGTCGATCCCCTCCTTGAATTTGGTCCACAATCTGGGCACCGAGAAGAACATAGTGGGCTTGGTGCGCTGCAAGTCCTCCAGGAAAGTATCCAGGGACTCCGGGAAGTGCACCGGGGTGCCGGAGTAGAGGCAGTGAAATTCCACCAGAATACGCTCGGCAGCATGCGCAAGCGGCAAATAAGAGAGAACTCGATCGCTTTCGTTAAAGCCATAGCCGCGAATCATATTGGGCACTACAAAGCTCACTGAAGACCAGCTATGCATCACCCCCTTGGGGTTACCGGTGGTTCCTGAGGTGTACATGATTGTGAAGAGATCATCCGCATCGAAAACCGGCCTTTCCTCATAGCGCTCACTGCTCGCTATGACTGCCTCCAACTCTTCTGCGCAGTGAATTTCACAACGCTGTATCGCTACAGAAGGCAAGGTGTCCGCTACCTCCTGCAGGGCCGCATTGTTATCCGTAGCTCCGCAAAACAGTAGTTTTGATTCGGAGTGTTTTAATACATAAGACATAGAGGAGGCCGATTGGCCCGGATACAAGGGTACACTCACCATTCCGGCGAGCATGATGCCAACATCAACAATAATCCAGTCGGCACAATTTTTACCGTGAATCGCGATACGATCACCGGGCTCAAAACGACTGCGCAAACAACCCGCGATATGCCTGGCTCTGTCCATTACCTCGCGCCAAGTGTAATCCCGCCACTGGCGTCGCTGCATTTGACGAAGAAATACCGTCTCTGGCTCTTCATCTTCTCTTCTGTAGAGAAGCTCCAATGGCTGCAGGCCCTTCACCTTCTCGTATCGTTCTTCCGGGGTCATCGCTTTCTCTCTCATTATTGTGTTTATTGTGATTTGCTACTGATATACGCGGCTAAAACCCTGTACTTATTGCTATCAGCACAAAAGTACTAGTAAACGCCTTGCGTTTCCGTAAAGCCATTCAACGGTCTGTTAGAACTGAACTACCACTCAAGTTCGGCACGGCCAAGCCTTCCCCTAAGGAAGAAGCGCTCTTAGTAGTAAAAAAGCCGCATCAGTCTATGGTTATTATTTAGTTTAAAGTTACTGAATATACTCTTTCAGCGCAATTCCTAGATTGCAATGCCGAATCCAGGAGCCAAAGCAGAGTGTAGACTAACCGGTCTGGGCGTATAATTTGTCATATTCTTTCCCATACCTAACAGGGACAGCAAATATCTTCTGTTGGATCGGTTCAGATTGAAAAATTCATCAATCTGTCACCTGATGAGGTCCAAACCTGATAGCACCGATATCCTAGAAATGCGTTATTCATCATTTCACCGGTACGGGTTGCTGACTTATCAACAGAGCACCTCCCTATCCCCCCCCCGCAAGAACCCTTTCGGAGAAGTTCACAAGGCTCAAAAAAAACCATAATATGCCGTGCTTTAGAAATTCTTTTACAAGAAAGATTCAAATTAGGAAATTCAGTTAAGAACCTTTAATTACCACACTACAGAGATAGAAAAAAATTTACAGGCCAATAGGAATTGAGCAAGGTAAACCTTTCATCCACCCAAAGTAATTACAAAGATAACTATGATACGATAGCTTTTTTGCGCTTACTGCTCTAACTTTCCTGCATTACCAAGCTGTATAGCTTTGTACCTGTGTTTAGGCTTGAATATCAGGCGCAGTAACTAGCTAATCTTTAACTTATACTACAGTGCGACCCCATTATCAGCGATTGTATCCAGTTATGCGAGACTAGTACTCGGCATAGTTTACGATTTTTTAAATGATTAAAGAGATCACCGTTAAAGTTACCGGCTATCTCAAATTCTGTTGTAGCACAAATGGCAAAGCCGGCTTCTACCACTTCGGCGCCAATGTACTAGGTCTCGCCATGCATTACCCGGCTAATTTCCTTGTAGGATAACTGATACTTGAGGCGTAGAGGCCGATCATGGTGGTTTTTACTTTGGCGAGTATTCCCTTGGTTTTTCTAGCGTTCTTTCATCAATTCTGGAAGTGGGGCTGGGGTTGTGTAGGAGGCAATAGGCGTTTTCGGCAATGCCTACGGTATCCCCGGTTAGGGCGATCACACTGCCCCTGCTTGCAGCAATACCTTCAATCCAGGTTTCGACATCGGCCTTATGACCTTTGAGGAGGTTATATATTACGGCACCGTCAAGAAAATGACCGCCGGTGCAGTTAATATGCAGATTGACATTGCCGAGTTGTTGAGGTTTCCTATTTAGAGTCGGATTCAGTTGTTTCTACGGAAACTGCAGCGCACTTGATCGGGGTGGTAACTTCATTTTTTTAGCTTTCTCTGCCAAGTAAAAGTTTGCTTAATTACATCGTCTGAATTCTAGCCACCACGGTGAATCGTCTTCTTCGGGCTGGCCCGATTATTTTCTAACAAGGTTTCATCAGCACCGGCTTCGTGGGTTGCATGTAGGGACGTAGACCTTGGTATCGGTACCTTCATTCGGTCTACCGAAACGCCGCTGCCAGGTTTCCCTGATATTCTCTGCATTGGATTTTTACCCAGCCTACAAACTTTCCCTGCCAGATGTCGTTTTTCAAACCTAAGACATGGGAATCGCCGCAATCATAGCAGGCGACCGATAACGCACACAAGAACCCAGCTCATTGATTTATATAGAAAATAGGCTTCTTACTATGCTACGAAAGCATTGACATAATTCTGTAAGGTTTCTCACTGACATGGGCTGTATATATGACAGTTCCAATAAATAGTCCAACAGTCAGAAAAATTAATATCGAATAAAATATAGACATCACGATATTGAGACGCTCTCCAGCCTTAAAACTACTATCAAATACAGCCAATTTGACATCTTATTACGCGATATAAGTACAAGAGATATAGTAAAATCGAAAAGCATGCTAAATAGTCCATCAGTTATATATCCCGATTATACTCCTGTGCCTGCAGTTCTTCCTAGATTCCCATAACAACCGACACACTTGGCAATAGCGAGAGAGGTCAGCTGGCTGTAGGCTAGTAAGCTTCCAC
>NZ_CANMKV010000022.1 GCF_947498635.1 uncultured Microbulbifer sp.
ACTTGATCGTGTCATAGGGCACCTCTGCTGCGTAGTTTATCGCTTAAGAGAGTGTCCGTCTTTTGTGGGTAGGATCAACCCTCAACAGGGGTGTCTATGGGTTTGCTTTCTTGGGAGTGATAATTATTTTCTGGTTTGAAGTATATCCTGGCAGCAGTATCAAAATCTGTACAGTGATGGGTTTTGCGGGCATTAAAACAGTCAATATCAGAAAATCTTCCAAGTTGGATCAATACTTTACTAATTAACCGTCTGTGGGTTAAAGGATCTTCGTTAGAAAATCCTATCTTTGCACCATTGTTTATCTCGACCCCATCTTTTACTTGAAAAAATAGCTGGTCTGATAATGCTGAGTAGGTACCATAAATTTCTATTACTTTTTCTTGAGTAAAAGGTACCTCAGGATAGGCAATTTTCATTTCGACACTTTCGAATTCTTCATCTAAATGGAGCAGGTAAGGTTGGGCGGTATATTCATTAAGGCCCGCAGGATCAATATTAAAATCGGATTTTTTATTTCTTGGAAAGCAATTCTGATAGAGTGCGCCCGTATCAGAAAATGTAATCTTGAGCTCTGTTTCAAGTTGTGAAAGTAAATCGAAGAATTCTTTTCTGTGGGTAAAATAATTCGAGAAAGAGTTTTGGAGTTCCGCTCTTTTTAGACTCTCGGCAGACTGAGCTGATCTATGGTTTGTCGCTATGAATGCTGTAAATGGCAGCGCAAGAGAAAAAAGAGCGATAGGGAATTTATAGATGTCGAAGAGCCGATTTAAACCAACATAAGTTGGTTCCATGGGAAGGTCAAGCCGAGCGGCTATCCAGGAAGCGGAGATTATTGCAAGTAATAGAGGGATGAAGAAAGCTGTCTTAAACAAGCCTATCTGCCAAAGAGTGCGCTCCTCAATGGGTTTCTTCGGCGACCACCAGTTTGCAAGCCTTGCCCATGCTGCCTTTAAGCCTAATTCAGCCATACGTCTTTCCATTTTTTGACATCGGTGAATTATTAAACTGGGTAGTATTGATGTCTAGTGGTTAGACTACTTGGCGAATGTGATTACGGAGCTGGGTGAGTTTTAAATAAAGTGACACGTGAGGGTAGGGAGCAATTATTAATGAATCAAGTTTAAAATGCGTGCACCAAATATGCACCAAAAGGTATCTAACTTATTGATTCTGAAGGGGTGTGTGGTGCCCGGGGCCGGACTTGAACCGGCACGGCCGTTAAGCCGGGAGATTTTAAGTCTCCTGTGTCTACCAATTCCACCACCCGGGCAGGTCCCCTTGCGAGGTGGGGCTTTAGCAATTTTGCTTTGCCCTACATCCTCACTCCCATTGCAGCTCACAGGATTCTGCAATGGAAAGGAAAATGGAGGCTAGGGTCGGAATCGAACCGGCGTACACGGAGTTGCAGTCCGCTGCATGACCACTCTGCCACCTAGCCAACACACCGCTTTTTAGCGGTTGAAAACGCAGTAAATTCTATCGGATAAACCTGAAAAATCCTAGCGTTTTCTGATACTTACGTGCCCTTGGCTGCGTAAGAGGGCGCTATTCTATGGTCTCACGGAGATTAGTCAAGCGTTGATTTCAACAATTTGCAAAAGTTGAGGAAAAAAGTCTGGAAAGTTCACGCATAACCGTATGGCAGCAGGCGTAATAACTTTTAGTACTGCAGTCGATGAACCTATTTCCATTTGTTCTTAATTTATTTTGGGGGCTGCTGGCAATCCATTGAGGGTGTTCGATACTGTCTTTATCTGGCTAACACGTCTCCCCCAAAACGTGTTTAGTAACGCTGGTAGGGCGCACCAGGATGGTACTTGCCCGATGTGTAGCAAGGATGAAATCCTCCAAGTTTCACTCCTAATGGTCTTGGCCCTGACGCTCTCCCCCCCCGTCGTCAGGGCTTTTTTTTTACCTGTAATTTTGCGGTTTACTGTGCTTTCTCGGTCAGGTTTTCCTGAGCCAGGGTCTTCACCGGCCTGCCTGCGGCCTGCTCGGAAAGCTTCCGGAATCGTTCCAAGGTGATCTCACCGCGAGTGCTTGCGAGTTCCCGAGCCACATCGTCGATCCCGGCTTTCCCGTTGCTGGCTTTGCGAATTTCTTTGTCCAGCTCAGATATAACACCGGCTGCGCGTGCGGTGATCGGTCCAGAAGAGCGCCTGACCAAAAGAGTGGGAGCCTCTTCGCCCCAGTGCACCAGCTTATCCATCGCTTCCTGATAGCGGTCTTCGCTAATACCACCAGTTCTTCTCAAAATTTCGAGTGAATAAAACTCGGCCAGCCCCTCAACAATCCAATCGCTTTGCTCATCACCATGTATACCTGTACCGACATGAACAAGCTCATGGATCATGCTGCTGGTGCGGTTGCCGCTAATTAGAGGGCGATCGGCATGCATAAACAACGAGCGTGTACCAGAGAGTCCGCCACGCCACATGGGGTCATCGCCGCTAACGATGAGTAAGTGATCGGGGAAAAGTGGGAAGATTTTTTTTAGTTCTGGAAGATTCCAGTTGAGAAAGGCGAGCACGTCCTGGCGGCGTGTATCCTGTCCCTTTGGAGCGGAAACTCGTGTATCCGTGCCGGCAATATAATCCTGACGACTACCGATCTTGCCCACAATCATCCACCCTTTGGGCCTCACAAAGCGTCTTTTGGGGTCGGATAGCTGATAGAGGTTGTCCTCGATTTCAGGGTAGGGCAGGGCTGAAGACCAGCCTTTAGGCATCACCAATTTCAAGCGTGCGTCGGAGCGCCCTCGGCTGGTTGCAGAGATTGGCGCTATCAGCTTATCGCTGCGAAGGATTGCCCAGTCGTCGGTGATCCTGGAATCATAGCCACCATTCTTTCTCTGATTATTAATAACGAAGCTATAGCTTAATTCGGCCCTTTCACCCTCGGGGCGCCAGATCGCCGAAGCTCCCTTTTCCTCAAGAGGGGACTTACTTTCCAGATCCCTGTATCGTCCAGAGCTCAGATTCAATTTGAGCTTACTGGGTATATCCTCGCCACTCAGCGTTATTTCAACGTGGGCGAGCTTTGAATCGGGGTCAACTTCGACTGTGTAGAGCAGCTCATACGCCCAGGTAGAGGTTGATAGAGTAGTGGCGAGCAGAAGCGGGGCGAAAAATCTTAAAAGCATCATATGCCTGGCATTAAATCCAACAAGTTGCGGTTATGACAGCATCCAAGCCTACAGGTGCCGTAAAGTCGCCTTCAAGCAAATTGGTCACAGAAGAAGGCGGGATTTACGAAATGCCGGTTCGGAAGTGTTTGGTAATCAGAAAATCAAAATAAAAGAATACACTTATAAAGCCGTTATCATATATGCAAAATATTTAACAAACATATCTCCCGTACTTGTTGTTCAGGTAGCAAGATATGTTCAAGCCCGGTAGCGCGATAATCTGTAGAGGCTGAAGGAGTGGTCAGATGGGTAGGCTCTTGTTTGGCAAAAGCCATACGAAGTAGCTAAGTGATTTGTAGGCACTTACGCCGAGCGCTTGCTTTTTTCCTGAACCAGCCAGTAGGAGACTCCTAGCGCAATGGTAACAAGCGCTATGCCCACCACATGCTCTGCGCCAACTAACTCAAGATCTAGAACAATGACTTTCCGCGCGACCGCCATAAGAGCTGTTGCGAGAACCAACTGAACGGGAATGACGTTGGTACCCAGGTAGAGCCGAATATTGGTAAAAATCTCTATTGCGATCAGTACCACCAAAAAGGCACCGAAAGTCTCGAGGATATCTTCCATGTCCAGTAGAAATCGCGGTGGCGATCTCAGGTTCTCAAAAACCACGTAGATCACGTCGGCGATAGTCCAAAAAATCACCAAAACCATCAGGATCGCAAGGAATTTAACCGCTATTTTGATCGCGCGATGTAACTGGTTGATTAGGGGGTCTTCATGGTCCTCATGTATCTCTTCGTATTTCATTTGCCTCGCTTTGCCCCTGGTGGCCTGAGGTTTCTTTAGCTTGAATATATGTCAAAACTTGCCGACCAGCTATGCAGCCACCCTTGGTAGAAGAGGTGAGGCCCAATGTGGCATCAAACCGCACTGTGAAGCCCGTGAGCTAGCTAATGATGACCTTGGTGGGGGCGAGGGAACTCAAAATTGTTCTAGATAAGCGTGTTCGAAATTGCCAAGGAGACCGAACACGTTAGCGTGTGCTGCAAGTATAGTTGGCAGGAGTGGGGCAGTTCGTGGAGCTGCCAGGGGCTGGATTAGTAAAGTTATAGATACAAAAAAACCCGCTTGAGGCGGGTTTTTAGAATCTTTGGTCGGTGAGAGAGGATTCGAACCTCCGACCCCTTCGTCCCGAACGAAGTGCGCTACCAGGCTGCGCTACTCACCGATTTATTCCGCTGGATCAGCGAAGAGGCCGGCATTATAGCAGCCATTTTTTCACTGTAAACTATTGATTTAGCTTTTAATTTGTCGAATTAGGCCCTCTTGGGCCGTAGAGGCAACCAGCACACCGTTGCGGGTAAAAATCTGGCCTCTCGTAAATCCACGGGCGCCTCCCGCAGAGGGGCTGTCAGTGACGTATAAGAGCCATTGATCCAATCGAAAATCTCGATGGAACCACATGGCGTGGTCCACACTGGCGGGCATTAGGTGTGGATCGAATAGGGAAATATCGTGGGGCTGTAGGGAGGTCCCCAACAGGCCCATGTCTGAGGCGTAACAAAGTGCTGCGCGGTGCTCGATTGGGTCGTCAGACATCTCTCCCTCTGCACGAAGCCAGAACATACATTTGGCCTCACGAGTCTCGGCACCAAAGTAGCTTTGAGGATCGACGGGGCGAAAATCAATCATATAGCGGCGTTGGTCGTATTGAGGACTAACGAGCCCTGCCTCCAGTGCCAGTTGCTGGGTATTTTTCAGCCCTTCTGGCGCCGGTATATCCCCGCTGGGCATATCCGCTTGGTGATCAAAACCGGCCTCTTTAATCTGAAAGGAGGCTGACATATTAAAAATGGCGCGGCCTCGTTGTTTGGCAACCACGCGCCTAGTGGTAAAGCTTCCCCCATCACGAATCGGGTCTACCTCATAGATAACGGGCAGTTCGCTGGAGCCGGGGCGAAGAAAGTAGGCGTGTAGGGAGTGGGGTAAGCGTTCTTCGACGGTGCGAGTAGCAGCCATAAGAGCCTGCCCAAGCACCTGGCCTCCGAAAAGAACTTTACGATAATTTTCGACGTGATGACGACTGCGAAAGAGATTGCGATCAAGCTCTTCGACGTCAAGAAGTTTGCTCAGCTTTTCCAACATGGACGACTCTACCTGTTACCTATTAGTGATAGTCGGGTTTGCCTGGACTGGCATTGGGGGCTTGTCCAGAGGGGCGATAATAGCAGCACATGACGTAAAGACCATTATTAGTCACTGATTTCACTGCTAGCTTTACAAGTAGGCCCTGGGGCGATTGATTAACCGGGTTTGCACTTGGGTTGTGATTCGCATCTCACTCTGTTGGGAGCTTGGGGAGAGGGGAAATGGGTCTGAAAGTACAAAATTTAGGCAGAGTGATCTCCTTATGGGCGTAATTTCTAGGCTAATTTCTCGATTCACTTTTCCAAGCGACTCGAATTGCCTATCATTCATGAATGAATAGTCAATTTCAGTCCCCAACATTACGGGCAGAGAAGGTCGGAAGTATGGATAAGGCAAAAGAGAAGGTTCAGAGGTTTCGCGCGCGAGAGCAGCGCATCCTGGATGCGGCTCTGGAGCTTCTGCTGGAGCACGGTGAAGAAAAGGTCACGGTCGAGCAGATTGCTGAGCGTGTAGATATCGGCAAAGGCACCATCTACAAGCATTTTATTTCAAAAACAGAAATCTACATGCGCTTACTCATGGACTATGAAAAGTCCCTGGCGGAGCGCCTCAAGGTCGCTGTGGAGAATGCGGAAAAGGGTGATATTACGGCGCCTGCCCGAGCCTACTTTGAATCCCGCATGGCCGATCCGGGCAAGGATCGTCTTTTCCAGCGCCTGGAGGAGAAGATCATATCTCTCAATCTGGCCGCAGAGATGATTTCTGAGCTGCACGCTATCCGTAACTCCAACACTTCCGCCTTAAATCGTGTCTTTGAGCGCCGGATAGAGCAGGGCATGCTGAAGAAGGTACCAGCGTATTACTACTACTCAACCTACTGGGCCCTTGTGCAGGGTGCTGTGGAGCTCTATCACTCCAAATCCTTCTCTGATGTGATTGAGGATCGGGAGGGGTTAATGGAGTTCATTATGGATGTGGGTGTTCATATTGGTGATACCTCCTCGCGCAAGCCCCTGGAGGGTGACCAGTCTGGTGAAACTGCGGGGTCCTCTTTTGGCTGAGCCATTGTTTCAGCAACTGCAAAAGCTGCAAAAGGAGTTCCACGGTCACCCGCCGGTAGACCGGTGGGACCCAGAGTTCTGTGGTGATATGGATATGGTTATCAAGCGTGATGGCCACTGGATCCATGAGGGCACAGAAATTCAGCGGCAGCCACTGGTGAAGTTGTTTGCCAGCATTTTGAAGAGAGAGGCTGATGAATACTTTTTGGTGACTCCTGTTGAGAAGTTGCGGATTCAGGTGGAAGACGTGCCTTTTGTAGCTACTCAGGTCGCCCGTAGTTCCACCGATGAGAATGCGCAAAAGCTGCTATTTACCACGAATGTGGGGGATGTTGTTGAGCTGGATGATGAGAGTATTTGGCAGCTATTGGAATTTGGCACGCCCTCTCAACTTATCCCTTATTTCGAGGTTCGCAAGGGGTTGATGGCCAGGGTTTCCCGCAATGTTTTTTATCAGCTCATAGAATGGGCGGAAGAGGAGCGTCAGGGCTCAAATGGCTCAGGACAACTGTGTATTCACAGCGCAGGCAAAAAATTTCTATTAGGCTCCTATAATTGATCTCTCCTAAAAGCCTGGGTTGTACTTTGTAAACCCAGGCGCATCTACCGCTTATAGCGCCCCCCGTTTTGAAAAATACCTGATTAAAGCGGTTTTTTCTAATGCTTTGATCGGGTTGGTTTGTAGCTTTGTGTAACCGGCGCGATCTAATTTGTCTTGATGTTCCTTCGTTTTGATGGGGGCATATACACGTCGAATTCAACAAATATTAAAAATATGAAAGTTTGGATCTTTCTTGTGTGCGTTTCTGAAAGGAAATAAAAGATTGGGGAGTTTGTGCTGCTCAGACGAAAAATCAGACAGCGCGTTTGGGTGCCCAGCTGGAGGCTGTCCCAGTAACGGCAATGTAAGCAAGGGGGACTATTAATGTCGATCTTGAAAAGATTGCCAGTTTTTATAATGAGAGATTAAAAAGTGCTGGGGTGCAAAGCTTTCCGGTGGATCTAATGCGCCTGAGTGTGGTGGTGTCAAATTTACTTGAGAGGAGGTTTGGCAGGCATTCGTTCCGAATGCGCACTACAATTTTTGGTTTGCGAGCGACTACATTCCGCTGCGATCTTCGCGGAGGGATTCCTTCTACTTTTGTTCTTTCATGGGGGGCTAAGTGGGTAGGGCACATACAAAAATGGCGCCCGAAGGCGCCAGAAAGCAAACTGCTTACATATTTGGGTAGTTGGGGCCGCCGCCACCTTCCGGAGTGATCCAGACAATGTTCTGAGTCGGATCTTTAATGTCACAGGTCTTACAGTGCACGCAGTTCTGTGCATTGATCTGGAAGCGCTTGCCGTTCGCGTCCTCGATAACTTCGTAGACGCCTGCGGGACAGTAGCGCTGTGCCGGCTCATCGTAGATAGGCAGGTTGTGATTCAGCGGGATTTCTGAGTCTTTCAGCGTCAGGTGGCAAGGCTGATCTTCTTCGTGGTTAGTGTTGGAGATAAACACGGAGGACAGCTTGTCAAAACTGAGCACGCCATCGGGCTTGGGGTAGTCAATCTTGGCGCAGTCCGCGGCGGGTTTCAGTTGGGCGTGGTCCGCTTTGGTGTCGCGTAGGGTCCAGGGCAGCTTGCCCTTAAATATATTGATATCCACGAAGGCATAGGCGGAACCGAGAATATTGCCCCACTTGTGTTGTGCAGGACCAAAGTTGCGCTGTACGTGCAGTTCCTTCCAGGCCCAGCTGTCGCGGTACTTGGTAGTGTACTCAGTCAGCTCAGCATTGTTGCGCTCAGCGGCCAGGGCTTCCACCACAGACTCAGCAGCGATCATGCCGGATTTCATGGCGGTGTGGTTGCCCTTGATCTTGGCAAAGTTCAGAGTGCCGGCATTGTCGCCGATCAGCAGGCCGCCGGGGAAGGTCATCTTTGGTTGGGACTGCAATCCGCCTTTGATGATTGCGCGCGCACCGTAGGCGACACGTTGACCGCCTTCAAGGTATTGCTTAATGACCGGGTGGTGCTTGTAGCGCTGGAATTCATCGAAGGGGCTCACGTGTGGATTGCTGTAAGCCAAGTCGGTGATCAGCCCTACAACGACCTGGTTATCTTCCAGGTGGTATAGGAACCCGCCGCCGTGGGTGCCACTTTGCTCTAGGGGCCAGCCGGCAGTGTGGACCACTAGACCTTGTTGGTGTTTGTCAGCGGGAATTTTCCAAATTTCCTTGATGCCAATACCGTAGTGCTGGGGGTCTGCATCGGCATCCAGCTTAAAGCGCTCGATCAGCTGCTTGCCTAAATGTCCGCGACAACCCTCGGCAAACAAGGTGTACTTGGCGTGCAGCTCCATACCGGGCATGTAGGAGTCCTTCTGCTCACCGTTCATGCCGATACCCATATCGCCTGTGGCTATACCTTTTACTGAGCCATCTTCGTTATAGAGAACTTCAGCTGCGGCGAACCCTGGGAATATCTCCACTCCCAGGTTTTCTGCCTGTTCAGCCAGCCAGCGGCATAGGTTGCCTAGGCTGATAATGTAATTACCCTCGTTGTGCATAGTGCTCGGCACAAGCAGGTTGGGCACTTTGATGGCGTTTTCATCGCTCCGCAGAACGTAAATATCGTCGCCTTTGACTTCGGTGTTCAGAGGAGCACCGCGCTCTTTCCAGTCGGGGAAAAGCTCGTTCAGAGCGGTTGGCTCAAAAACTGCGCCTGAGAGAATGTGGGCGCCGACCTCGGAGCCTTTCTCTACAACGCAAACTGAGACGTCTTCATTTAGCTGGCGAATACGGCAGGCCGCTGCTAGTCCGGCTGGACCTGCACCCACGATCACTACATCGTATTCCATTGATTCGCGTTCCACGGCACTCTCCTCAGCAGTTGTATTCAACTTTTTACGGCCATTCCGGCCTTATCATTTATATAGATGGCGGATTATATAGGCCTTTATTGAACCCTACCAATTGCATGACTATTCAATTGCTATGGCAAATGTGCTGTATTTCAACAGCTTAGGGGGACTGAATAGATGGTCTCTATTCTCTGAAATAGATTGCGTGAATGGCAGCAGTCACTTCTATTTGACTATTGATTTTGCCGTATAGAACCGCCACCATACACGCCGTTCAAACACCTGTTTGACCAGAACACCGTATCCGTTCGCGATGAGAATCGTCAGTCGCGGCTGTTAAAAAGCATATTTGAGACGGGATTTCCATGAAAGTTCTTGTAGCTGTGAAGCGCGTTGTCGACTACAACGTCAAGGTTCGCCCTAAGGCGGACGGCACTGACGTTGATATCGCCAACGTCAAAATGTCTATCAACCCCTTCTGCGAAATTGCAGTTGAAGAGGCGGTGCGTTTGAAGGAAAAAGGCGTTGTCAGCGAGATAATCGCCGTTTCCATGGGCCCCAAGCAGAGCCAGGAACAAATCCGCACAGCCCTGGCGCTGGGCGCCGATCGAGGCATTCTGGTTGAGACCGATGCCGAACTGCAGCCGCTTGCTGTAGCCAAATGCCTGAAAGCAATTGTTGAGAAAGAAGAGCCGCAAATGGTGATTCTCGGCAAGCAAACTATCGATGGCGACAACAACCAAACCGGTCAGATGCTGGGCGCTTTGACCGGAATGGGGCAGGGTACCTTTGCTTCCGAGGTGGTTGTAGCCGGTGACACTGTAAAAGTGACCCGTGAAATTGATGGCGGCCTGCAGACGGTAGAGTTGAAGCTTCCGGCTATCGTAACCACGGACCTGCGCCTGAATGAGCCGCGTTATGCGTCTCTGCCGAATATCATGAAGGCGAAGAAAAAGCCTCTCGACACCACCACTCCAGACGAGCTGGGTGTAGATATCACTCCTCGCACTAAAACGCTGAAAGTCGAGCCACCCGCAGAGCGTCAAGCCGGTGTTAAGGTTGCTGACGTTGCGGAACTGGTAGAGAAACTGAAAAACGAGGCGAAGGTAATCTGATGAGCATTCTGGTTATTGCTGAACACGACAACGCCGAACTGAAGGGCGCTACGCTCAATACCATTGCCGCGGCCAAGGCGATCGGTAGCGATATCGCCGTACTAGTGGCTGGCGCCGGTTGCGCCGCTGTGGCGGACGCTGCCGCCAAAGTTGATGGTGTTAACAAAGTATTGTTGGCTGACAATGCCGCCTATGAGCATCAGCTGGCTGAAAATGTAGCCCAGTTGGTTGCCGACCTGGGGAAAGACTACGGTCATATCCTGGCTCCCGCTACCACCACCGGCAAGAATATGCTGCCGCGCGCCGCAGCCCTGTTGGACGTTCAGCCGATCTCCGACATTATCTCTGTTGAGAGCGCTGATACCTTTAAGCGTCCAATCTATGCCGGCAATGTTATTGCAACCGTGCAGAGCTCAGATGCCGTTAAGGTAATCTCAGTGCGTGCAACTGCTTTTGATGCCGTTTCTGCCGAGGGCGGTAGTGCCGCTGTTGAATCCGTAGATATTGCCGACGATGCTGGAGTTTCCTCCTTTGTTGGCGAAGAGCTCGCCAAATCCGACCGCCCTGAACTTACCGCCGCTAGTGTGGTGGTTTCAGGTGGGCGCGGCATGCAAAACGGTGAAAATTTCGAAATGCTGTACAAACTGGCGGATAAGCTCGGTGCAGCGGTTGGCGCATCCCGCGCCGCGGTAGATGCCGGTTTTGTTCCCAACGATATGCAGGTTGGCCAGACTGGCAAGATCGTTGCTCCCGATCTCTATATTGCGGTAGGCATTTCCGGCGCTATCCAGCATCTGGCCGGCATGAAAGACTCCAAGGTTATTGTGGCGATCAACAAGGATGAAGAGGCTCCAATCTTCTCGGTTGCTGACTACGGCTTGGTGGCTGATTTGTTTGAGGCGGTTCCTGAGTTTGAAGCAAAACTGTAATCCTTGATTGCTGTACTACTCAGTATTGAAAAGGCGGCGCATTGCCGCCTTTTCTTGTTTTGGCGATCTGATCTACGGAACTAGTGTGCAATTTCGGGGACGAAGTGATGGTTTGCAACGTTTAACTGGGCAGGAGCGTTGCCTTTCCTAGGATAAGGCAACAAAATAGGCGTCAAAAACCAATAACCTAGAAAAGTTGAACTTGTAAGTGGGTATGTTCATGTCCCCATTAAGGCGAGCCATTGGCTCAGTTAATAATGGCTTTGGTCAGGGTGATGCGCGCCGAGCGTTTTCCCGTGGCACCATGGCGGCATCCGCGGTGGGGCTGCTTTGGGTATCGGGCAACTTGCTTGCCTACGGTTCCCTACTCATGCCATCGGAGCCGGAAGAGTCTCTGCTGGCCGAACGTAAAGATAACCGTCTGGGTGCTCCACAGGCGTCTTCAATTCCCAACACCCCCTTCTTTGGCTATGCCGAAGCCAAGAAACAAGAAGCTACTCCCGAGGTCGATCTCTCTAGTATCCCGGTAACCCAGCTGAATATCGTTCTCTCTGGCGTTTTAGATAACTCGGATAAGAATAAAGCCAGTGCACTGGTCGCCGAAAAAGGCAAAGCGGCAAAGCGTCTCTTTGTGGGGGACTCACTACCTGGTGGCGCAGAACTTTATTCTGTTGAGGTAGACCATGTGGTTCTTCGTCGTAATGGCAGGATGGAAAAGCTGACATATCCAGAAGTGGACGGTCGCCCGAATGTTCCACTGAAGAATTATTCAAGCCTGACGCGCAAGTCCAGGCAGAGTGGTACAAAAAGTACCGCAAGACGTGAAGCGAGCCAGGAAAGCATTCGAGAGCGGATGGAAAAGCTCCGTGAATTGGCTCGTGAGCGCCGTGCTCAGCGCCAGCCCCAATAAAACTGTCTAACTAGATTGTTTTGAGTTTTTTGAACATTTACTAGAGCCAGATAAATAATGATGAAGATGTTTTATCGACGGCTGATTGCGGTCGGGTTTGGTTTTTTTGTGTCTACTGCAACGCTGGCTCAAGGCTCGGAGAGGGTTACCCTCTCTCTCGACAATGCCGATGTTCGTGACCTGATTAACTGGGCAGCCGATTTCACCGGCAAAAATATTATTGTTCACCCCAATGTTAAGGGGAAAGTCACCGTTGTTGCCGGTGACCCTATGACACACGATGAAGCCTTTGATGTCTTTATGTCTGTACTCCAGGTGAATGGCTTCAGCCTGGTAGAGCAGGGCGGTACCTGGAAAGTGGTGCCCGATGCCCTCGCCAAGCAACAAGCAATTCCAGTGGCCGACGAGAACACTCGAGCACCGGCCGAATCTCTGGTTGTGCGCACCGTGCGCGTAGAAAATATTTCTGCTTCCCAGCTGATCGCTATGCTGCGCCCACTGATACCGCAGACCGGCCATCTCGCTGCGTATGCCGATACCAATACCCTGATTATTGCCGACCGTGCAGCGAATATTGATCAAATCATACGTTTGGTAAAACAACTTGACCGCGCTGGTGCCATTGATATCGAGGTTGTTCCTCTGATGTTTGCCTCCGCCAAAGAGGTTAAGCAAATCCTCAATGACTTGTTGCAAGCCAGCGGGGGCAAGGGTGCGGGCAGGGAGGTTCAGCCACTGCGCATTGCGGTGGATGAGCGCTCAAACAGTGTACTGTTGACGGGAGACCCGGTGACCCGTCAGCAAATTCGAACCGTTATTGGCCGTTTGGACCAGCCGCTGGATGGCGATGGCAATACTGCAGTGGTGTATATCCAGTACGCCAATGCGGCGGACTTGAAACCGATTCTGGAAGGGATGAGTGGAAGTATCCAAAATACCGAGAAGGACCAGCAGGCAGCCAGCGTAGAAGTCAGCATTCAGGTGAATGAATCGCTCAACGCCCTGGTACTTACCGCTCCTCCGGCACTACTGGAAACGATGAAGGGCGTTATTGCACGTCTCGATGTGCGTCGCGCTCAGGTATTGATCGAGGCAGTGATTGTTGAGGTTAAAGAGGATACCAAAAATAACTTAGGGATCAGTTGGATCGCTGGTGCGGACGAGAGTATTGTCGCGGGTTGGAATAATCAGCCATCAATCGATGCTGATGGGAATATTAATCCCTTCTCCCTTCCCCTCGACAGTGTCAGCAAGCTAAACACCTTGAGTTTGGGCTATTTTAGTGGCACCGACCTGAGGGTTGCGGTTAACGCCCTGGCAACAGCTGGCAATACGAATATCCTATCCACGCCGACCATTATGGCGCTGGATAACGAAGAAGCTGAGATTTTGGTCGGTCAGAACGTGCCCTTTATTACCGGTGAGCAACTGCTTTCCGGTAGCAACGGCGACCCCTTTACCACCATTCAGCGCGAAGATATTGGTACCACCCTCAAAGTGACGCCGAGGGTGAACAACAACAATTCCGTGACTTTGGAAATTGAGCAAAAGGTTGAAGATCTCCTTTCGGCAGCAGCTGATGAAGCTGTAGGGGCCTCGGATATTATTACCAGCAAACGCGAAATTCGCACGAAGGTCCTGATTGATGATGGCGCGATCCTGGTGCTGGGTGGATTGATCGAAGATAAAGTGACAGATTCTGTTCAGAAGGTACCGTTACTGGGTGACATTCCAGGAATCGGCAGGTTGTTTCGGAACAATACAAAAAATGTTACCAAAACTAATCTGATGGTATTCCTGAAACCGAAGATCTTAAGTACCCAAACGGCCGCTTATGAAGAAACTCGTAAGCGCTACATGGATATGCAGCAAAAGCAGATCTTCCTCAAAGACAGAACGAGTCTGCTGTGGGATTGGCACCGTGGTGATGCATTGCCAGACCTGATGCCGCCAACAGGCACCTACAACGAGAGTCCGGCCCCGGTGGATGGCTCTATCAATGCCGTTGATAATCTGGAAGACGCTTTGGAAGGCGTATCGGAAGAGGTTGAGGTACTGGAGGTCGAAGAATATAAATGACGGTTGATACAGGAACAGGGACACCAGCAATTCGCCGCCTTCCATATGCTTTCGCCAAGCGCCACAAGGTCCTGCTACTGGAACAGGAGGGGCGCCCGGTATGCCAATATGTCGCACCGCTGAGCCCCTCGGCCATTGCCGAGGTGCAACGTGTTAACGGCGGTGCGGTGCGCTTGGAGGCCGTAGAGAATGAAATATTCCAGATGGCCCTGCAGCGCCTCTACGAAAATCGTGAGGGGGGAAACCTCTCTGGAGTCGAAGGGCTCGGCGATGATTTGGATCTGGCCGCAGTTGTGGATTCCCTTCCGGAAACCGAAGATCTACTTGAGCAGGAAGACGATGCGCCTATCGTAAAGCTGATCAATGCGATTTTTGCGGAGTCTCTGAAGCAGGGCGCCTCTGATATCCATATTGAAACCTTCGAGAAGCGCTTGGTGGTGCGTTTCCGGGTCGACGGTGTACTGCGTGAAGTACTCCAGCCCCGACGCGCCCTGGCTCCTCTGCTTGTTTCTCGTATCAAAGTTATGGCCAAGCTGGATATCGCGGAAAAGCGTATTCCCCAGGATGGTCGAATCTCTCTCCTGATGGCGGGGCGGGAAGTGGATGTCCGTGTATCTACTATGCCCTCGTCCGCCGGCGAGCGGGTGGTGATGCGTCTGCTCGATAAGCAGGCAGGTAAGATGGACCTAAGTAAACTGGGCATGGCGGACAGGGATCTCAGTGTGATGACAGAGTTGCTCGCGCATCCCCATGGCATCATCCTGGTAACTGGCCCAACAGGTTCCGGTAAAACCACCACTCTCTACGCGGGTCTAGGCAGTATCAATAGCCTGGAAAAGAATATTCTGACCGTGGAAGACCCGGTCGAGTACAACCTGGAAGGCGTTGGTCAAACTCAGGTGAATACCAAGGCGGATATGACGTTCGCCCGTGGGTTGCGCGCTATTTTGCGCCAAGACCCAGACGTGGTGATGGTCGGTGAAATCCGTGACCTGGAAACCATGCAGATCGCCATTCAGGCGAGTTTGACTGGGCACTTGGTCCTTTCAACCCTGCACACCAACACTGCCCTGGGTGCGGTAACCCGCCTGGTAGATATGGGAATCGAGCCATTCCTGTTGTCTTCAAGCTTGATTGGGGTCCTGGCCCAGCGCCTGGTGCGGGTACTTTGCCCCGAGTGCAAGCAGCCACATGTGCCTGATGAGAGTGAACGAGCAATGCTGGGGGTCGCCCCTGGAGAGGAGGCGATCATCTACAACCCCAATGGCTGCGATCAGTGTAACCATTCCGGCTATGTGGGCCGAATCGGCATTTACGAGCTAGTCCCCTTGAATGAAACCATGCGCCAATTGATTCACGATCGAGCCTCGGAGAGCAAGCTGGTGGCGGAAGCGCGCAAGGTTGGGCCGAGTATTCGCGATGATGGAATCCTCAAGATCCTGGCGGGGAGAACCTCCCTTGAAGAAGTTATGCGGGTTACCCAGGAGTCCTGATCGTGGCAGCGTTTGAGTACACAGCCCTCGCGGCATCCGGTCGGAAAAGCAAAGGTACCCTAGAGGCGGACAGTGCCCGTTCTGCGCGCCAACAATTGCGCGCCAAAGGGATGGTGCCCCTGGATATTGCCCCGGCCGCTGAGCAATCTGAAAAGAGTGCCAGTGGCTTTATGTCGGGAAGCCCGGGACTCAGTATTAAAAACCTGGCCCTACTTACCCGACAGATCGCAACCCTGCTGCGTGCAGGCATTCCCCTGGAGGAAACCCTGGGGGCAATTGCCAATCAGACCCGCAACCAAAAAATTCGCCGCGTTGTGTTGGCTGTGCGCGGAAAGATTTTGGAAGGGCACAGCTTTGCGCAAGCCCTGGGTTGTTTCCCCAAGGCTTTCCCGAAACTTTACCGCGCCACCGTCGAGGCTGGTGAGCACTCTGGACACCTGGATGCCGTATTGGAGCGCCTGGGTGACTACACCGAGGGTCAGCAGCAATTTCGGCAGAAAGTGCAATTGGCGCTGATTTACCCTCTGGTGCTGGTGTTTATCTGTGTCCTCGTGGTCACAGGGTTGATGGTTTATGTTGTGCCGGATGTTATTGAGGTCTTTACCGGTACCGGACAGATTTTGCCGCTACCCACTCGAGTACTGGTTTCACTGAGTGACTTTATTGCCGTCTGGGGCTGGCTGGTACCCCCCGCGCTGGGTGCGGCCATTGCCGGTATTGCGATTTTGTTACGCCGCCCGGCAATCAAGTACAAGTTTCATCATCGGCTACTGGAACTGCCGGTGATTGGCTGGATGGTTCGCGGTGCGCAAAGTGCCCGCTACGTGGGCACCCTGGCAATCCTGACCGGGAGTAGTGTTCCTCTGGTACAAGCCATGGGTATTGCCCGAGGTGTAATGACCAATGAGTTCCTTAAGGATCGCCTGGAAACCGCTCAGAAAACCGTGCGTGAGGGTGGCAGCTTGCACCGCGCCATGGAAGATATCGGCTATTTCCCTCCAATGATGATCTATATGATCGCCAGCGGTGAATCTTCTGGTACCTTGGACGAGATGTTACAGAGGGCAGCGGAGTCTCAGGAGCAAGATTTACAGGGTGCGGTAACCGCTTTTGTGAGTTTGTTTGAACCACTCATGTTACTTGTGATGGCAGCTATCGTACTATTTATCGTGATGGCCATTATGATGCCAATTATGAGCATGAACGAACTAGCCATGTAGTGCTCAAAGAGGTGTAGTCCATAGAATTGGGACGCTGGTTATTTAGGAGGGGACAATGAAATCCTTACTGAAAAGCCGCGGTTTTACCTTGAGAGAGGCATCTAAAGTGCTCATTGGCCTCGGCGCTGTCGGGTTGCTCGGCTTCCTACTGCTTTGAGTGTAAAGATCAATATCTCTGTTTAAAACAAGCGAAAATTTTTTAAATTGGGGTCACGATATCTCTCGTGACCCTGGGGGTTCCCAGCTTTCAGCTGAACTTGGAGAAAAAAATGCGAAATCTACGCAAAAGTGGTGGTTTCACCTTGATTGAGGTCATGGTGGTAATTGTGATTCTCGGTGTGCTTGGCGCCATGGTGGTGCCCAGTGTCCTGGGAAAAACGGGCGAAGCCCGTATGAAGGCCGCTCGCGTGGACATTCGCGCTATCGAAACTGCCCTCGATATGTACCGTATGGATAACTTCGTGTACCCGAGTTCCGATCAGGGACTGGAGGCACTGGTTGCCCGTCCTTCCGGTTTCCCCGAAGCTAAAAACTGGACTGAGCCCTACCTGAAAAAGGCACCGAAAGATCCCTGGGGTAATCTCTACCAATACATTAGCCCTGGCAGCTCCGGCGCCTTCGATTTGTTCTCCCTGGGTGCCGATGGTAAGCCAGGTGGAGAGGGTGAGGCCGCCGATATTTTTGCTGCCGATTTGTAAGCCCAGATCAAACAATACCTGATGTATAAACGATCAGCCCAGGTAGGGCTCCAGCGCAATCGCGGCTTCACCCTGGTAGAGATTCTGGTGGTTATTGTGATAATCGCCAGCCTAGCGGGTATGGCTATGATGTCTTTGGGCAGTTCCGGGGTACGTGTATGGGAGGGCGAGACTCAGCGTCTCTCCGCGCTATTGCAGCTGGTTGCCGATCGGGCTCTGATTGACAAAACCCACTATGGCGTGGTGCTAAAGCCTGAGTCTTACATCGTTGTGCGGTTTGATCCCTCCTCAATGACTTGGCAGGCGCCCGATATGGCTTCGGCCAGCCGGCGCAGTCAGCGCTTTGCGACCCATGAATTTCCCGCCAACGTGCGTCTCGAGGTGCTGGAGGGGGCGGATCTTCCCTCAACTGAATCCACCGAGTTTGCCGAAGAGGAGAGTGACGAGGAAGATACCAAGCCACAATTTGTTGCCCTCTCCAGCGGTGAGGTCCTACCGGTGAAACTGGCGGTCTTCCTGATCGAAGATGGCGATTTTGCTCGCGGCGCGACTATTTCCTACAGCAGCCTCTACGGCTTGCAATTAGAGTGGCAGGCCGATGACTTATAGATACCTACGCCCATCTGTGCAGAGAGGCTTTACCCTCGTTGAGGTATTGATCGCGCTAGTCATCTTTGGGGTTATCGCGGCCAGTGTATTGCGAACTATGCAGAGCAGTGTGCAGCGCCAGCGGGTGATGGAAGAACGGCTCGCGGCGAACTGGGTGGCGCAACAAGTACTTTCTCAGGTGCGCCTACAAACCCCTTGGCCGCCAATTGGGGAAAAGAAGGACGAGGTGGCCTTTGCCGCGAGGGACTGGGAAGTGACCGCCCGTGTAGAGGCTACCAGCGAAGAGCGTCTGCGCCACATCACGATCGAGGTAGGGTATCCCGATGCGGAAAACCCGACTCTGACACTCGATGCCTGGGCGGCGCAGGAGTAGCTTCGATGAAGATCCCCACACACATCCCGCCACTGAAGGCTCAGTCCGGTTTTACCCTGGTCGAAGTGCTCGTCGTACTGGTCCTTGTGGCGATCATTAGTGTCGGCTCTTTTTCCCTTTTGGATGTTTTTCACAATACGGACAATATCGTTGAGCGGCGTGCCGAAGAGCTGCGCCGCTTCTCCATGGCGCTTTACCGCCTGGAGGATGACTTGCGTCAGGTTACAGCGAGGCCGGTAAAGAATGCCTATACAGGCTATGAGCCCGCATTCCGTGGAGATGAGGACGAATTCGAATTTACTCGTCTGGGAGCGGCAAATCTCACCGGGGAGCCTCGAGGGGAGATACAGCGTCTGGGCTATAGCATCGGCTACCCAGAGAGCGATGAACGTAGCTCGTTCAGCGAGGAAGAAGACACCGGCGCATTATTGTTGCGCAGCCGCTGGCAGGTACTGGACCGCGGGCCGGATTCAGAACCTATTGTCGAGCCTTTGCTAGCGGGGGTCGAGAGCCTGACCCTCAGGTATTTTGATTCGGATTCCGATGCCTGGGTGGCTCAGTGGCCGCCGGCCGGTTCTCCGACACCCCCTACAAGTGCCAACAGTCGGTTACCAAAAGCGATTGAGCTTGTCTTGCTCACCCACCAGTACGGGGAAATTCGCCGAGTCTTTTCTTTCTCCTCAGTGGATTACAGTTCTTCCGGGGGGGGATCGCCAAACGGTAATCCTGGGTTAAATCGTAATCCGGGGAGTACTAACACCGGGGGAAATGGTAATTGATGAAGGCAGGTAAATCACCAAAGGCTTTGCACTGCCAACAGGGTGTAGCCTTGATCACCGTTCTGTTAGTTATGGTGATTGCTATTGCGCTGGTTTCCCATGCGATTACCCGCGATCAGATTGCCATCACCCGCAGTGGCGCGCTCTTGGCCAATACTCAGTTAGCCGAATTTGTCGCCGGGGCAGAGGCCTGGAGCCGGGTAGCGCTGCTCAAAGATTTCGAAGAGGATGAAGAAGCTGATGAGCCCGCCGATCACGCACTTGAGGCCTGGGCTTCCCCAGCGCTGCAATTCAATCCCGACAACGGCAAAATACGCATAAATATCAAAGACTTAAACTCTTGTTTTAACGTTAATAATCTGGCTGAGGCCAGCGCCAATGATCAGTTTGATATTTTTCGAAGGCTGGTGAGTAATGTCACCGGAAAATCTGATTTGGCCGGAGCAATTGCCGATTGGATTGATGACAATGACACCCCGCGCACGTCGGCAACGGAGGACGATGGCTACCTCGGCAGGGAGGTTGCGCACCGCACCCCTGACACCCTGATCAGCGATGTATCCGAGCTGTCAGCGGTACAGGAGATGGAACAGGAGGATTGGCAGAAACTCGCCCCTTTTCTCTGCGCCCTGCCTGAGACCGAAAGCAAGATCAATATCAATTTAGCTTCACAGGAGCTGGTTGAGGCGGTAGACCCCTCCGCGAGTGTGGCTAAGTTGCTGCAGTTCCGCGAATCTGGTGGCATCTTGAGTCAGTCGGGGGATTATTCCTCCTACAACATCACCAAAACAGACCCGTTTAGTTTTCACAGCCAGCACTTTTTGGCGCGCATTGCTGTCCAACTGGGGGATAGTGAAGATTACCGTCAGTATTGGGAGACCGCCCTGTGGCTTGATGAGGATGGAGATGGAGCGGTTAAAGTAGTGCAGCGCCAGCGCCGCACTTTTTCTGGTGCAATGATGCAGGAGTTACTCGACTACGACGGTACCGTAGCGGGTGAAGATAGTAGATAGCCAATAAGATTGTATGTTTAAAAAGAAAAGCGTAAATGAAATCGGCATGCCTGCAGCCCCACCGAAGCCCGCTTTGGTCATGCTGCGGCTCTCTGAAAATAGCGATGATCAGCTCACCCTGCACCAGTGGGAGGGGGGTGAGTGGCGGCAGCTGGCACTGGATGATGCATTCCTTTCGGCTTTTGACCCTGAATTTGAAACGGCCACCGAGAGTGAAATTCTCCCAGCGTTGAATTTACCTGAGGGAAGCAAAGCCCTCCTACTGCTGCCCGGCAACTGGGTTTGGAGTGGCGTTGAAGCTATTCCAAAAGCAGCCAGGCGCCAGACAAACGCTATTGGTTATATGGTGGAAGAGCAGCTAGCCGAGGATGTAGAAGATCTACACTTTGTCTGCTCGCCTCGTCATGGTGATATTTGCAGTATTTATGCGATTGCCAAAGACAAGATGGACATCTTGCACAGCCAGTTGGAGCGGCTCAACTGGTCGCTAATAGCGGCGCTGCCTGAATACCAGCTCTTGGACCTGCTCGAGAGTGACCTCTCTCTATGGCTAGAAGGTGAGCAGGCCCATATTTGGCAGAAAAGTGGCCAAGGGTTATCAATTCGTCGTGAATATCTCCAGCCTCTACTCGGCTCTCTGCTCGGTGAGGGCGATGCACCTGAAGAAAACACCAGCGAAGAGCCGGAGGGGAAGAGCTTACTGTTGCTGGGCGCGGGAGAAGGGGATGGCCTTATCGTGGCCGAATTGGAATCCCTCTTCGACGATCGACTACAGAGTAATCAGCGCCCCCCTGAAGACATTTTTTTGGAGCGATATAAGCCGGGTATCCTCGCCAATCTGCTCAGTGGTGATTACCAGCTTTCCACAGGGGAAAGTAACTCTGTATGGTGGGTGAAACCCGCTAAAGTGGCCGCTTTCTGTTTCGCTGCTCAACTTCTCTTTTTTGTTGGGGCGGGAGCCTTTTACCACTGGCAAGCCGAGCAAGCGGAAGAGCAAGCGCGCACCATGTTCACCGAGCTGTTTCCCAATGTTCGCCCTTCAGCCCAGTTGCGCAGGCAGCTCAATGGTTTCTTGAAAGGCGCCGGTAATCAGGGCGGTACCTTTACCACTCACATGCAGCAGTTGAGTGAAGTGTGGACAGAGCAGCGGGGTAAAGAGCTGAAGTTGCAATCTCTGCGTTTTGACGGTCAGCGTGGCGAAATGGTACTGCAGTTGAAGGCACAAAGCCTTTCAGACCTGGATACCTTTGTTAGCAAGCTATCCAGTAGTGGTTTACGCGCTGATCTGCTCGGGGCCAATGAGCTGAAGAAGGGTGTTTCCGGGCGGGTCCGTGTGCGCTAGGCGCACCGGGCAAATGGCAGAGAGAATTTGGTGGTTATTGAGATATGAAAGAACAAATCGCGCAGTGGAAACAGAAATGGCACGCACTGTCATCCAGTGACCAACGCGCCCTCGGTGCCCTTGGCCTATTTGCAGGTGGTCTTTTTATCGTCTACGGCCTATTCAGCCCGGCGAAGGGCTTTTTCGATGAGTCCCGTACCCGTGCGGAAGAATCTAGGGAACTGGTACAGTGGATGGAGTCCCAGCGCCCCGTCCTCTCTCGTATCAAGCCTAATGGGGCTGGTGGCAAAGCCTCGGGAACTCTTCTGCAACGAGTGACTAACGCGGCCAAGCAAAATCGGGTCACCATTAAGCGCTTTGAACCGGAGGGGGAGAATCGTATCCGTCTTTGGGTTGAGGAAGTGCGCTATCAGGACCTGCAGCCATGGCTCAACCAACTGATGAAAGAGCAGTTGGGAGTGCGCACCATTAATCTCGATGCATTATCGGAGCAGGGTATGGTTTCTGCTCGCCTGACTATAGAGGGCTGAGAGTTGAGGGGCTGAGCCTCTCGCTTCCCATTGGGGAGACACGGTGTAGAAACCGGTTCCCCTTTGACGATCACTTGTCAGTTTGTACATATTTTTCCTAAGAACTCTTCTTTATCAAAGACTACGTGCTGCCTAATAGCGGGATGCGCGGCCTCTATACCATCCATGCCACTAGCCCCCAGTTTTCGCCAGAATTGTCGCCGAAAGCCCTATACTGAAGTCAGGAAGTGGAAAAAGGTGCCACTATGCTTTTCAAAGATGTAACCACCAAGCACTTGGTTGAGGTGGCCGATGTCGTCACACTCTCTAATCCCTATGAGCTGACAGTGGTTGGCCGCTATTTATGGGGCGAAGAGATCCAAGATCCAGAGGTCTTTGATAAAACAGACCTGTGTTTTCTGTCTGGAGAGCCACTGCCTAGGTGTTGGCACGATAGCCGCTACCGTGAGAAGGAAGTACGACGTTTGCGATGTGGTACTCACGCCCAGGAAGATGGGGACTATTATCAGGGTGCTTGAACTGCCAGTCATGTGAGTTGGTATGCTGACCGACAGTATTCGGCCAAGTCTTACCAGTAGCCGGCAAGCACTGTACAATGCGCGGCAATTTTCTAAGCGAAGAATTGCATGACTTTTGAGCAGTTTGAAGAGTATTCCCTATGGTTGGGGATCGGCGCACTTATCCTATTTATGGTGTTTATTGTCTGGAACCTGGCCAAGGACTCCAAGGCGGGTAGGTTCGGCACCTTTATCCTGTTTACGGCGCTGGGCCTGGGCTTGCTCGGGTTTATTATAAAAACAGTACTGGTTGAAGTACTTGGGATAGGCTAGGGGCCCTTATGTCACCGGATACCCAATGCTTCAGGGAAGGTCGCCATGACGTTATTTGATCGCCCTGAACTGAAAGTGCAGAAGGATAGGCGCATTTGTCGTGCCACCGATATGCGCATTGCCAAGTACAGTCGGCGGGGGATGATACTCTCCTTCTGTGCCTTCCTAATTGCGGCCACCATCGGCGACATGCGCCTTGAGGCTCCACGCCTGCTGCTCATCCTTGGGGCTGGGCTGGTGGTACTTACGTTGATTCGCGGTTACTACGTTTTTCGCTTTAGTCACCTTTACAGCGCAGGGCCAAATCGCTGGAGAAATCACTACTTTTTTATTTCGATTCTCGGTTCGATCTGGTGGGGCTTGATCCTATTTTACTTCGTTTACCTGATGGGGTTTGCTCCCGAGACCCACTTCCTGTGGATCTACTCTGTCATTTTTTGTTCGAGTGTGACGACGGTATTTTCACCGTACCACCGCTTTCTTGCCTGGTTTACCGCCACCTCTCTGTTACCTGCTGCACTAATGGCCCTTTTCTCCGGCATGATTCTCGGTACCATCTACGGCACTTTGACTCTGGCCTTTATCTGGTTGACCGCTCATCAGGGGCGACGCGAGTCGGAAAATTATTGGGAGCGGCTCTCAGCGATGCAAGAGTTGCAACAGCGTGCCAGTAGTCTTGCCGCCGCGCGCAAGCACTCTGAAGCAGCCGTAGAATTGACCAATGAGTTTATTGTCAATATCGGTCAGGAGTTTCGCAGCCAGTTATCCGATGCATTGGGGGCCCTATCGCTGTTAGAAGCGGAGCCTCTCAGCGAGCGACAGAAAGAGTGGGTTGGGTTGGCCAAAACAGCCAGCAGCCAACAACTTAAGCTTGTCGACAATGTTGGTTTGTTTACCCGTGTTGCGCGTAAGGATATCCGTATGCGCCAGGGGCCGTTCAACCTGGTAAAAACCATCGAGAAGTCCTTTAAGTTCGCCGCGCGCGCTGCTCACAGTCAGTCTCTGGAATTTAATTTCCAGATTGATGACAGCCTGCCGGTGATGGTGACTGGTGATAACCGAAAAACCGCACAACTCATCCGTAACCTGGTGGATTCTGCCACCGGTATCGCCCAGCGCGGCGAACTTTGGGGCGAAGTGAGTTTTACCCCAATCACATCCGTTGAAGGGCAGCTGAACATTACCCTGAGGGACGATGGGCGGGGTGAAATCCTTCCCGATGAAAGCGAATTGTTTGGAGCCTTTTCCAGGATGGACACCAACCAGGTGACCACTGGGCTCGGTCTTTCAATTGCCAAAGGTCTGGCAGAGGCTATGGGCGGCTATTTGCAACTGCATTCCAACCAGGACGGCAATCGCTATCAGGTGGTGGTTAAGTTCAGTATGGAACCCAACCAGCGCACTTATCTCACTCCGGATCGACGGCTGCAAGATAGCGAAGTTTTATTGATACACCAAAAGGGCCTGTTTATTTCTGGTCTTGTACAGGTGCTTCGCTCATTTGGGATGGACGTTAAATCCCTGCGCTGGTGTGAGGGGTGTGAATGTGAGGTGCAGCAGCTTCTCCAGCAGGCCCTGGAGCGTGGTCAGTTAGTGTTACTGGTGCCCGCCATGGGGGATGACACGCTGTTTAATTCTGTCACCCCGTTTTTTGAACAGGCCCACAGTGAAAATAGGGATTGTCCGCTGATTTGCCTCGGTGGTTTTGGCCAGAAGTCTGCTTTCGTACAGCTCCAGCAGCTTGTGCCCTCAGCGCTTTATCTGGGGCGCCCGGCAACTCGCAAAGAGTTGCACGATACCCTGGTGGAGAGAACCGTTGGCGGAACCAAGAGAACCACCCGTCGAGTGGTCACCGGTGGTGCCGATCACCCGCGGCAATATTCCCTGCTGTTGGTTGAGGATTCGCGTCCGCACCAATGGGTAACTGAGGAAATGCTGCAGGCACTTGGCTATCAAGTGGATATTGCCGGTAATGGTGAGGAGGCCATGGTCCGACTGTCGGAGGGACACTACGACCTTGCGCTGGTGGATTGTCAGCAAAATACTGATCACAGTGCTGAAATTATTGAGATGTTGCGTCGATGGGAGACCGAGCACAGACCGGATGATCGATTGCCAATTGTTGCCCTGACTAGCACAACGGAAGAGCAGTTTGAAGGGCGCTGTTTGGCGGCGGGAATGGACGATTTTCTGACCAAGCCCTTGAGTAAGGATTTGTTACGGGAGACTTTAGCCCGTTGGTTGGGTAGTGCTTAAATTCGTTTGAGCAGGCCTATTTATAGGTTTGAAAATAGGAAAGCCGCGGCAATTGCCGCGGCTTTTTTGTACTTAGAATTCGTAGCGTATTCCCATACGGGCGCTCCAAAGGGAAGCCGCTGTAAAGCGGGTTTGACCAGCTGGATCGTTGAATTCGTTAAATACAAATCGGCCCTGCTCATCAATGTTCGCATCTACAGCAGCCTGGAAGCGTGGGAAGGCACCCTCGTACATTACTCCCCAATCGTCGTTTAGCAGGTTGCCAAGGTTCTCGATGACAAAGAAAGCATTGAGTCTGTCGTCGGCGCGCCAGCCTGGTAGCTCCTGGTCAACACGCAGGTCGAATTTGGTCCACCAATTGCTGCTGAGGGAGTTGCGCTCCATAGTGCCGCTATCTAGGTCTTCAGAATCGATCCATGCGAAAAATGCGTCGGTATCGAAGTCTTCCCCAAAGACAACATTGGCATCGTCTAAATCTGTCGGAACATAGAGCAGGCCACGCCCTCGTCCCCCATCACCAAAGATATAATTGGAGAAGGTGTAGGAATAGGGAACGCCTTCATTTGCACTACCGAAGAGCGTAAAGCGAGTTTTATACCCAGCTAGAAACTCGCGGGCATAGTCCAACTTCAGTGTAAAACGGTGTGGCACCACGTAGTTGGAAGTCGCCGTACCTGGGTCTTGAGCGTCTACCGTGGCGATAGTGGTGTAGTTAGAATAGGCCACTGAACTGGTCATGGGGTTCACGTCTTTAGCATCGGTATAGGCGTATCCCACCGCTACATCCAGACCGAAGTCGAAAGACTTACTGAGCCCCAATGAGATAACACTGGAGTAACCGGAATCACCCTTAACATTGGTGAGCATGTAGTCCCCCCTGCGGCCATTAGCGTTGGCGTAAACCGGGCGGCCATCGGCTGCGGCACTAGCCTGCTCTAAAGATAGGTCTTGAATTATGGCTGCATCTTTATAGTCGCTGTAGAGATAGTCTACAGTGACTAGATAACCAGATTCAAACTCATAGCTCCCCCCAAGTGCATATTTCCAAACGGATGGAACCTCAAAGTCTGGGTCCATCATGTTTACGCCACCTAAAGAGCCGTCTCCACTAGCAACTTGATTGTAGAGGGACTGTGGTACGTCGAAAATTGGAGTGCCGTTACCAGTCCAATCCATATCAAACAAAGGAGTGCCGCTGGTATCAGTGGCTTCAATTTGTATAACGCCGTTATTGGAGTAATTGTTGGAAATCCACACATTCGGATTGCCACCTGAGTAGAGGCCAACCCCACCGTGCAGCTCAAGGTTATCATCGACATTCCAGTTCAAGCCCAGTCGGGGTTGCAGTAGGCCGAGACCGTCTATGGTGTGCTGATTGGAGAAGTTATAAGCTGCTGTAAAATCTGTATTGGCTACAGGCTCGTCATCGCTGCTGTAACGATCGTAGCGTAGGCCGGCGACGACGGTGAGGTCGACGTCGGCAAAAGTGTACTCATCCTGCACGTAGAGAGTGTCGATATCGTATGCAAATTCAGCGGCGGCATCCAAGATATTGTTGGTACCAATAGCATTCTCATAAATAATTAAGTCGGCAACGCCTTGCTCAAAATTTTCAATACTACTAAAGCGATATTCACCAGCGGCTTCCTGAATAAACAGATTGTAAATATCGAAATTTTCGTGCTCGTAGCCGGCAGTTAGGTTGTGCTCACCCAAAAGCAGTTTGCCCGCGAGTTTAAAGGTCAGGTTATCGTAGCTCAACTTGTTGGCGTGACGGGAGTCATCTGCACCGAGATAAACAGTAGCACCTGTGTCACTGCCATCGTTGTCGTGATCGTAGGAAGTGCTGATTTGCACTTCACCAAAATCAGTCCCTTCCAGCGAAATCTGATGGTTATCCAGCTCGGAATAACCAATCTTTATTTCAGTAGAGAAGATGTCACTCCAGTCTGAAAATAACTGCACGACGTAGGAGTTCAGCTCTGCCCCGCGCTCATAGTAATGATTGGACAGTTCCAGCTCATCGGGATCGCCATCGGCCTCGGCAATAGAAAAACCATCGTTGTAGTTGTAAGTAAATGCGGCGCGATGGTTTTCAGAAATATTCCAGTCGAACTTGACTAGCAGTTTCTCATCTTCTTCCGGAAGGCTGTTGGGTAAGCTGCCCGGATTGTAACCGTAGACCTCGTTGGAAATTCGTACAATTTCGTCCAATTGAGCCTGGGATACGCCCTGGACTTCAGTAGCGGCATTGCTACCAACTGGGCCCCGGTCAAAAGTAGCGATACCATCGAGTTTCTCATAGGCTGCAAAAAAGAAAAGCTTATCCTCGATAATGGCGCCGCCAAGGGTTGCGTTGTAACGCTTTTCATCAAACTTGGCTACGTTGATGTCCTCTCCTTCTAGCGAGTCCCCGCGAAAAGCATCATCGGTATAATCATAGAAAAAAGAACCGTGCCACTCATTGCTGCCGGACTTGGTCACTGCATTGATATTACAGGCGCTGAAGCCACCATACTGTACGTCAAATGGTGCCAGCTCGACGGCTACCTGATCGATAGCGTCATAGGAGAATGGCATACGTTCAGTTGGATAGCCGTTACTATTCAAACCAAAGTTGTCATTCATACGCACGCCGTCAACAGTCAGGCTATTGAAGCGAGGGTTGGCTCCCGCACATTGGATGGAATCGTAATTGGCTTCATCGATATAAATTCGCGGGTCCAAGCGCAACAAATCCTTGATATCGCGGTTGATGGCGGGGGCGCTCGCAAGGTCATCGCTATTGAAATGTGATGCCGGGCCCATTGCTTGGCGGGAGGTATTGATAGCTCGACCGAGAACATTGACCTCTTCAATATTGGCGGTATCCAGAGATACTATTAGAGGCAGGCTATCACCCAAAGAGAGGTAGATATCTTCAAAGGTACGATCCCCTTGATCGGATTCTATGATGACGGTGTAGGGCCCGCCGGCACGTAAGCCGCTCAGGTTGAATTGACCGGACTCTCCAACTTCTGTTACCCGCCGACTGTTGGAGGGCGTATGTACCACCGTAATTTGCGCTGCATGGATAACTTCGCCAGAACTACCGGTAATGGCACCGCGAATGGCGGCGGCCGTTTCCTGAGCGAGGGAAACCGGGGTCGCACTAATCGATGAGAGAATAGCAGCAGATAACCACACGCGTGGAAATAGAGATGGTTTCATAGCTTGGTCCTGGTCTTAAAAAAGCCAACAACGTAACTTTGAGAGTACTGGTGGTATTAGTTTCCGAGACACTTTCCCAAATCTCGGTCAGAGTGCTTTTTAGCAGATGAAATTGAAGAGTTGATGAACGATTTGTTACATTTTTTGAGCGATACACCCAAGGAGTTTATGAAAGGTGATTTGTCACAAATTCTCACTAGAGTTAGTGGTTAAATTTCTATAACAGGTGGCTGAAATGAATAAGTCGCAAGCAATCATTCGGTTGATTTTTGTTCTGATAGGATGCTTCAGTGTACTTAAGGCCTATGCCTGGGGCGATGATGGTCATCGAGTAATCGGTGAAATCGCCTGGCACTACTTAAGTCCTGACGTAGCAAAAGAAGTGGGACTTCTTCTTGAAGAGGTGGGGGAACCTCACTTGGCCGAGTCGGCAACCTGGGCAGATCGCATTCGCTCAAATGCGCAATATGACTGGGCTGCGCCCATGCACTATATCAACCTTTCTCGCGGGTGGCGTAGCTATGAGGCCGCGCGAGATTGCCCACCAGCGGGATGTATCCTCAATGCCATCCAACAGTTTGCCGCAGTTCTCGCGGATCGCAGCCGCCCGGAAAGCGCGCGGGCAGAGGCTTTAATGTTTGTTGCACATTTTGTTGGCGACCTGCATCAGCCACTTCATACTGGCCTTTATTCAGACCGGGGAGGTAATGATGTACAGGTTCAGTTTTTTGGTGAAGAAACAAATCTACATGCCCTTTGGGATATCCAGCTCGTCTCTCGTGTAGTGGCTGATTGGCAGGACTATGCCCAGCGGCAAACGGAAATAATCCGCCCAGGAGAACGTCAACTATGGCAGTCCACTACAGTGGAAGAGTGGGCGCGGGAGTCCCACCAGATTGCTCACAACCTGGCTTATACCAATGAAATTCAACTGGGGGAAAAGTATTTCCTTCGCAGTCAGGACTCTGTGGAAATACGCTTACAACAAGGTGGCGTCCGCCTCGCAGCCGTCTTGAATAAAGCTTTGCGAAAAAGAGGGCTTAATCTAGCGGATAACGAATGTAAGCCAGGAAGTTGCTAATGACCTCTCCAGTGCCCCTGGTAATCATATTAGTCCTTGGAGGCCTTACTTGTTATATCCGAGCTATTTATGGGAGCTCAACCCGTACCACAGGCATCAGCAAAGCCCTTGAATTGGTGCGGTAGTCATTGTTTTCGGATTTTATGTCGAAAGATGGCCATAAAATGCTCAGGATATTTGGTAGTCTGTGGTGAATGTCGTCCATGCAATTGTCCCTGAACTGTTTTAATATACAGTTTTTATTGTTTTGTACTGCTTTCAATATCAGAATTCAAAAAAGGCTTCTTCTATTTCTAGTGAAAATGAGCTAATCCACTGACTTTTAAGGGATTGCCAATATTATCAAAAGCAGAAAAATCATGTAGATATAGAGCAGCTGCTGTATATCTATTTATAGAATATCATGCCATTGACTCTAACCGTTGATATTGGACGATTTTTGAGGTCGGCTTGGCTAGGTGGGACAGAAATATATAGAAGAATGATGTAAAGACGCCTCTTTTGAATTAACTGTTATGAGTATTAGTGAAAGTTATGGATTGGCCCAGTGACGTAGACTGCTATCAGGCAATGGCGAAGTTCGCCTCCTATTACATGCAAGCTGAACAGCAGGAAAAATGGTTAAGCATCATCGCTGACGGCCTTGAAACTGGAGCCTTCCCTCCAGGTAAAGGTTTTTTATATGAGATTGATAAGGCGATTAAGTCTTCTCCAAAATCAAGCATGCCAAATCGAGAGGATTTATATCAACTCATTTGTACAGTATGCATTTAAAAATTCATAACAAGTGACTATGGTTGTTCGTCAAGTTGTTAAGCCATACTTTCATCCCAGTAGGTGTTATTTTTTACCATCGTATTCAGGATCGTAATCTGCTTTCTCATGCAGGCAATCAGAGCGATTTTTTTAGGTTTGCCAGCGTCGACTAATCGCTTATACATTGGCTTTAGTTTGGGATGATGTTGTATGGCCGACATGATGGAAACAAATAGAACCGTACGTACACGATGCCTTCCGCCTCGAATATATCTCTTTCCCTGGAAGCTGCCGCTATCACGGTTCATTGGGGCGACACCTACAAGTGCAGCGATTTCTTTACGGTTCAATTTTCCGAGCTCAGGAAGTTCACTCATCAGCGTATAAGCCAATACATTTCCGACTCCTTTAGCGCTCAACAATAGGTCGCGCCTTTGCCGCCACTCAGACACACTGTTAACAAGTTTATCCAGTTTTTTGTCGATACTTTGTAACTCTTTTTTAATGGTGCTTAAAATGGTCTGGATAGGTTTGTGTACTGATTTAGGCATCCGCTGAAGCCGATTTTTTTGCATTGTGCTCATCTCTAAGTACTGGCTTCTTACAGTAAGTAAGTCACTGATCTCCCTAAGTTTTTCTGTTTTTAGCGTCGACAGCCTTGGTTTCATGGCCTCACCAAAATGTGCAATATCCATTGCATCTAGCTTGTCAGTTTTGGCGAGGCGACCTGCGGATTTAGCGAAGCTTCTTATCTGCGAAGGATTGCAAACAACAATAGGTAATCCTGCTTTGTCGGCGGCGCAAACAAACTGTAACTCGAGTCTTCCCGTAGACTCTATTAATACTCTTTGAGGTTTAAGAGGTTGTAGTTGTTTAATGGCATCCTTAATGCCATTTTTATCATTGGCAACACTAAAAAACTGGCCAGTAGGTCTCACATAAATATCGAGTTGTTTACTGCTGGTATCGATACCGACATTGATCTCTTGAGGTTCCATAAGATAAGCTATCTCCGCCTTGCTATTCGGGCTCGAGGCCCACATGACTATTCGAGTTATGCCTAGTGAGTGTCTGTCACGTTCCTACTTGTTAACGGTCTTTATAAACCGGCGCAGCAACGAACTGTGACAAACAAGGCCTTCGGTGGCCGCCGAAGGTGGGTCTCAATTTACCCGTTAACGAAAATGATTTTCAACATCAGAATCGGTCAAGAACAACCATACAAGCCGCAGCAATTGCCCCTTGGTCGCCCGGACACCCAAAACGTTGTCGTGAAACCAATACAGCCATACACAACAACTCGCCTATTGGTTGGTACATTTCTTCTCGCAGTCGAATGCCTTAAAGGTGGCCTCAAAGAAATTGGGGCTACCGGTTTATTCAAACCTAAGCCGATACTGCATTTAGAAGCTAAAGAAATGTCTGAGGGCGGCCTATCTGAGGTTGAGCAGCGGTGTCTAGGTGAAATGGCGTATGCAGCGGGAGCACGCAAGGTTGAATTTTTATGAATCTTAACCTATAGCAGGTGACTATAGTTACCCATCAAGCTTTAAGCCATATTTTCATTCCAGTAGGTGTTTTTTTTCATCATAATATTCAGGATGCTAAGTTGCATTCTCATGCAGGTAATGAGAGCGACTTTTTTAGGTTTACCAGCGTCGACTAATCGCTTACACATCGGCTTTAATTTGAGATGATGTTGTAAGCCTACATGATGAAAAAAACAGAACTGTGCGTACGCGATGCCGCCCACCACGAATAATAGCTTGCTTTGGAATCTGCCGCTATCAGGATTCATTGGGGAGATTTGATCCTACCCACAAAAGACGGACACTCTCTTAAGCGATAAACTACGCAGCAGAGGTGCCCTATGACACGATCTGATCCTATCCACCAACGACGGACACTCTCTAAAGCGATAAACCACGCAGCAGAGGTGCTCTATGATAAGACCAAGTAAATCAACCAAAACTGCTCGTAAAAAATACTCTGAGAAATATAGAAAAGATGCCCTAGTACTGACGACCTTAAAAAAGACCGCTGATTACTTTGCAAAGAGCCTGAAATGCGGTACGCCTTCATACAAAAGCACAGGCAAGAGTTCACATCAAAGCGGTGGCTGAGGTGTTGAGCAGATCTCGCAGAGGGCTTTGCAACCGGGTGTCAAGATCGGTCGGCCAATCCAAGCTCCAGCAGCGCTTTATAGCCAGTAAAGAAGGTAGTGGCGCCCCTCGCCTGACGAAGGAGTTGACCAGTGAAGGTAATAAATATAAACAAAAAACAATTACTGCCAGTATGCGTCGACAGGGCCTGCGAGCCAAAGCAGCTAAGAGATATAAAGCCACAATCTACTCAAAACATGGCCTGCCAGTGGCTCTAAATCTGCTCGAGCAGAACTTCAATGCTGAAGCGCCGAGTCAGAAATGGGTCGGGGATATCACCTACTTACGAACAGAAGAGGGTTTATCCAACCCATCAACGATATCTAACAACACTGAACGTTAGATATTTAATAGGAACCCGCTGAGAAATTTATATTAGATAAAATCAATACTAATAAAAAATATCTGTTTAGTCTCTGTTAACTGGTACCCAAAAAGTTGATAAACAGGATTACAAATAGACTGGTTGGTTCCGCTGGTTGTCTTAACTGCCAGCCTGTTTAACAATACTTAAAGTTTAAGTACACAGCGCCAACCTCAGGTTTAAGCACCTGAGAAATATTAACAATAATGTAGTAGGTGTACATACATGGAACCGGTAAGACCTCGCCGGAGCGTAAGGCTCCTCTGTGCCCCCTTGTTTTTTGCCGTGATGATAAGTGGGTGCTCGGACCTCCCTGAAGAGAGTGCCGAAAATCGCTTGGCTTTGACTCAGCGAGCCCTTTCATTAACCCCTACAGATCCTGAAATTGCTGAAATTTATGGACGTACCTGTCGTAGTTGTCACAGTACTGGTGCCAGTGCCGCGCCTTTAACTGGGGATATTGCAACCTGGGAGCCACGTCTGGATAAGGGGATGGATGTGCTGGTAGATAACGCAATCAATGGCTTTCAGGGGATGCCGCCTCTGGGACTTTGCTTTGAGTGTTCACCTGAACAGTTTGAACAGTTGATTGCCTTTATGGCCACTGCGGAGTAGGGGATTATGCATCAGTCACGTCGTCGTTTTATTGCCACTATCGCTGCAGGTTCCACCGCTCTCGCCGCAGCCCCAGTTTCGTCTATTGCCCGTACTCTGGTACAAGCCGCCGAGCCAATAAAACGCAAGGGTATCCATTGGCGCAACTGGTCCGGTTCTCAAGTGTGTTTGCCCAGTGAGCGCCTCGCGCCAAAAACAATAGCTGAATTACAACAACGCGTAGCCGACTCCAAAGGCACTATTAGAGCCGTAGGTGCTGGGCACTCCTTTACGCCTCTAGTACCCACGGATGACACGATCATCTCGCTTGGGCGTATTAGCGGAGTGCTGGATCACAGTAAAGAAACAGCCGAGGCCACGATTTACGCTGGCACTCGTATCGCAGACCTAGGGCAACCACTAGAGGATATTGGGCAAGCGTTAATTAACCAACCGGACATCGACGAGCAGACTCTGGGCGGTTGTTTAGCGACGGCCACTCATGGAACAGGGGCCGGTCTGGGTTGTATGTCTAGTTATGTGACTGGCCTAGAGTTGGTGACAGCGGGTGGCGATACACTTTGGTGTGATATGCAACAAAACTCTGAAGTATTCTCTGCGGCAAAGGTTTCCCTCGGGAGCCTGGGGCTGATGACCAAGGTACGTATGCAAAATCAGCCAAGCTATCGACTTCGCAGAGAGTCCTGGGTGGCACCTCTACAAGAGGTGCTTGAGCAGGCAGAATCTTTGGCTGATTCGAACCGAAATTTTGAGTTCTACTACATTCCATTTTCCAGTATGTGCATGGCGGACTCCCATCAACTGACGGATGAAGAGATTTTTTCAACCGAGCGGGAAGATACCAACGAAGCGGTAATGACCCTTAAAACAGTGCGAGATTGGCTCGGCTGGTCCCCGAAACTTCGACAATTTGCCTTGAAATCCGCTATAGAGGATATCGAAAAGGAAGTGGTTGTGGAGTCCTCCTGGCGAAACTATGCCAGTGAACGCAATGTACGCTTTAATGAAATGGAATATCACCTGCCTCGGGAAGCGGGGCTGGCCGCTTTTGCAGAGTTACGACGAGCCATCGAAGAGAACAACCTAAACGTGTTCTTCCCGATCGAAGTTCGTTTTGTAAAGGGGGACGATATTTGGTTGAGTCCTTTCTACCAGCAGGACTCTGTTTCAATCGCGGTGCACCGCTATTTTGAGGAAGATTATCAGCCCCTGTTTCAGGCATTGGAACCGATTATGCGTAAGTATGGTGGCAGACCACACTGGGGCAAGCTCAATACGTTGGGCAAAATGGATTTCGCAAAACTCTATCCCCGCTGGCAGGACTATCTAGAGGTTAGGCGTTCACTCGACCCGATGGGGAAGTTCTTGAACCCCTACCTGAAAAAGCTCACTGGCTGATCTTTATGCGGCGAGCCGCGGTACCTTTGAGCAGTTGGATGGCTATTCGGCAAATACTTGGTGGGACTAGAGGGGAGCACTGTGGATAGAGGGCGGCGAAAATTTATACTGGGTGGCACAGCCTTGGCTGCTGCAGCGTCACTGCCACTATTAAGGCCCGAGCCCATGGGGCAGGGGGGGCATGATGATTATTTTGCGGGCGTCTCCAGGGCATTGCATTCGGCGGGAATATCGGGCCCCACGATGGTAGTCGATTTAAGGCGACTAAAGGCCAATGCTGGGGTACTTTCGCGGCACTTACAGGGGCATTACGATTACCGTATCGTAGCCAAGTCCCTTCCTGCCCTGGGCTTGCTAGAGACTGTAGCCAAACAAACTGGCACCCAGCGAATTATGGTGTTTCACCTGCCTTTCTTGCAGCAGTTGGCACAATCACAACCCGAGGCGGATATCCTCTTAGGTAAGCCTTTCCCGATCGCCGCTGCTGAGAGCTTTTACAAGAGCTTACCTTCAAGTGGTTTTGATCCCGCATCTCAACTTCAGTGGCTTATTGACAGCCCGCGCCGCTTGCAGCAGTACGCAGAGCTGGCCAATGGCCTGGGGCAAAGGCTGCGTATCAACATCGAATTGGATGTAGGATTACACAGAGGCGGAATAGGTGATGCGCAAAGCCTTACTAAAATGCTCAATATTATTCAGGGAGAATCCCAGCTTCAGCTGTCAGGCTTTATGGGGTATGACGCCCATGCGGCTAAAATGCCGGGAATTCTGGGGGGGCCAGAGAAGGCGATTGATCGCGGTCTCGACATATACTCGCAGCGATTAGCGCAAGCCCGGCAGTTGTTGGGGGAGCATTTTCCCGAGAACCCGACATTGAATGGGGCCGGTAGCCCTACTTACCAGTTGTATAAAGGTCGAGCTGGCAGGGCTCCCTGTAATGAACTAGCGGCAGGATCATGCTTGGTTAAGCCCCTAGACTTTGATATTCCTACCCTAGAAGATCATGTAGCAGCAGCATTCATTGCAAGCCCAGTTTTAAAGAAGCTTCCCCATACGCAGATTCCCGGTTTGGAGGGGATGACTACAGTCATGCGTTGGCTGAACCCCAATCGAGCCCAAACATACTTCGTCTCTGGTGGGTATTGGAAGGCTCGACCAGAATCCCCAAAAGGTCTCTCGATTAATCCAATCTATGGGCGCTCCACTAATCAGGAAATGTTGAATGCGTCCAGTAAAGTTACTCTTGCAGAAGATGACTGGGTTTTCTTTCGCCCTACTCAGAGTGAATCAGTCTTTCTTCAGTTCGGGGATATTGCTGTGTATGACCAGGGCGAAATCGTGGAGCGCTGGCCGGTGTTCAGCAACACCTGAATCAATGGCGGATTATGTAATTTAAGGCGTAAAGCGCCATCGTATATTTGGCCACATAAGAAATATAAGTGTTCACAAGAATAATTATTGGAGGCTGGTGTGATCTTTGAAGCAATCCTGGTGTTAAATTGTATTTGGTTCTTAATGGGATTTAATGTGTTCTCATTGCGCGGTAGGGTATTTGCCAAATTGCTAGTCCCCAGAGAGCAAAGGGATACCCCCGTCTTTGGTATATTGGCTGAATCGGGCAAGTTTCTAGGAGGGTTTAACTTTTCTCTGGCGTTGCTCAACATTTTACTGCTAATTAACCACGCCTCTTTCTCTAGTGATATACAAAGAGCTGTTCTGCTTTTTACTTTTTCGGTTACACATGGCTCGCAGTTTATTTATAACTTGCCTGTTGCACTTAAGAATCGCAGTGGTGGTGGAGCTTGGAAAGTAAGGGGCGTTATGAGGTTTATTTTTGTGATGGACTTTGCAATGATGATGATTAACCTGTTAGCGGCTCTTTGGTATTGGTTGTAGTGAGGGCTTCAGCGGCAGAGGTATTATCTGCCGCAATTGAATTCTTATAGGTGGACTTTTGGGGTTGTGTGGTTTTAAGTGGCTGCTGAACACCCTCAAGCCTGATGGGTAGGCTGCCCCCTGTTAAGATTCCTTATCATTTATATCAACGCACTACAATATTACCCGTCCAAATAGAACCTTGGGGGTAAGGGGCCTGAATCTGGTGATTAAACTTACAGATGTTCCCGCTCAGCAGATGTCGGCTATAACGGATTTTATCCTTACTATAGCTGCAGTGATAATCCTGATTTATTTATGTCGTCCTGAGCTTCAACCACGATGGAAAAGAAATTCCTGGATTTTTTTCTATGGTTTGTTAGTTGTTGTTTCCTTTTTGGCTGGCTTGATACATGGGCTGCAGATTCCTGAAAACATCGAAGTTTTCTTATGGTATATACTTTTGTTCCTGTTGGGCGCTTTTCTGGCATCTTTTGTCGTCGCAGTTATGAATGATCTTTTAGGTGAGAGTTTGTCAAAAAAAGGGTTGCCCTATATTTGTCTGGCGAGCTTGATATTTTTTTGGGTAGCGGCGACTAGAGTCAATGGCTTTGTTGTGTTTGTTACTTGCCAGATTCTTATAATGATTCCTGTTATCATTGGTTATTCCTGGCTGGGATTGGCTAATAAGCTGAGAGGCTCCTGGTATATGGTTCTGGGTGCCATTGTTTCCGTAATTTCCGGGATTTTTCAGCTGAGTGCTGAAGAGGAAATTGTTTATGTTTGGGTGCTTGGTCATAATAGTTTTTATCATTTGGTGCAGGCGGTGGGAGTATTGTTCTTTTTTGTAGGTGTTGCCAAATCCTTTCAAATTAAAGAGCGATCGTGATTCTTTGTGTGGTCTATTGGGAATTTGAAATCTGCCCATTAACTATATATGAGGGGGCTTCATGTGGTTTTATCTATGGTGCTTGTCCGCCTTCAAGGTTTGTCATTTATAAGGCTTTAAACTTCTAGAGAAGGCGACTAATGGGTATTAGGAACAATTCGTACGACTATGGCTCTATTGCCAAGTGGCTGCATTGGAGTGTCGCATTATTATTCCTGGGATCTTATATCAGTGTCTATTACCGCCAATGGTTTACACAAGAAGAGACGCCGGAAAACTGGATTGCCCTACAGCTTCACTTGTCTATTGGCGTAACGATTGGAGCGCTTGTGCTGTTGCGAATATTCTGGCGTCTCACGAACCCCACCCCCAGATTGGAGCCAGGCTCAAGGTTAGAGCACATTGCCACCCATACAGGCCATTTTCTGCTGTATGTCGTCATGATATTGTCACCACTAACCGGATATCTGGGGACTGGGGTGAATACTGAATATTTTTTTCTTTTTGAAATCCCTCAGTTTGCAGATACGTCATTTTTTACGAATATTATGCAGAATACAATGGGGATGACCTTTAAGCAATTTGAAGAACCTATCGATTTTATACATAAGGAAGTTCTGGGAGAATGGCTTGTTTGGTTGCTTATTCTCGGGCATGCCCTGGCGGCTCTTTATCATCACTTTATAAAGAAAGATCGAACACTGGTTAGAATGACTACCGGTAACAAGTGAAACGCAGGCTTTTTTTGAGGCCGTCAACTTACCAATAATTACAATGGTCCTGTTATGGCGTTGCTTACTAAGAACCATAGGCCCAGGATTCTCTGCTTGACCTTTGATAATGTCGGTGAGGCTAGAAAAGTGTTTCTTAGGGAATCTGCTGTACCCAACTGGGAAGCCCCTGAAATCACTATTGGATTTCCTCAATTATTACGGCTATTGGAACGCCTGAAAATACACGCGACCTTTTTTGTAGAAGGTTGGAGTGCTCTGCATTATGGGAAACTGATTCAGAATATTTATAATGACGGCCATGAAATTGGCCTGCATGGGTGGATTCATGAAGGCTTTTCTAGCTTGGATCAACGTGCAGCTCGCCAGTACATCCATGATGGTTTAAAGGCCCTGCAATTACGCGGTATACAGCCTTTTGGCTTTCGGGCTCCCGGCGGCCAGGTAGGGCAATTTACCCGGCAGATTCTCGTTGATGATGGTTTCATTTATGACTCTAGTATAGAGACCTCCCTACCGAAAAGCATTCCCAGCGACGTGAAAGGATTTTCTGGAGATGAGATCCAGCAGCTGGAAAGTGGCTTGATCTGTATTTCCTGGCAGTGGTTCATGGTGGATGCCATTCACTACAACCTTGCTAGCAATGGTTTACGCAACCCAAAAGCATTATCAGATTTCTGGTGCCAAGTGATCAGGAAGGTAGCGAAAGGTAATGGATTAATAACCTTGATCTGCCATGCACATGTAACGGGCATTAACCCGGAACGTATGTCCGCACTTGAGAGAGTATTAAAGCTGGCTTTAGCATTAGATTTCGACATTGTCCCGGCGATTGATGTATGTGCACGTTTCGGAGATCTTTCCAGGTAAATCTGAATACCAACTTTACTGGCTCGCTTGAATCAAGATCACTTTGTTAGGGTTAACTTCGCTGAAATGGTAGAATTTGATGCCAAGTTGGCATGGAGGTTTACTTCCCAGTTTTCTAAGCTTCAGTTGGTCATAACTGCAGCCAACACTTTGTGCTCGGGCAGTTTGGGCGCTCACCGAAGTCGTTATCCGACTGGTTGCTTTAAGCCAGTTCCCGAGTGGTATTTATGCAAAGCTGTTTTCGTGTTTTTTCGTGGGTCTTATGGTCCAGTTCCCTCGCATTATTGGCAGGCTGTGATCCTCCCAGAGAGTTTCAACGAATAGCAGAAACAGAGTTGTACCTGTTGCCGTTCACCCCCAGTTCCGTAGATTCACTCTAATCAGCTCGCAGCATTGATTAGCGGGCGGTTATCTTCACTGTGTTTAGGTAATGCGAGAGATATTACGGTTGTGAGAAGTAGCAAGCCAGTGGACGCCAGTAGGCAGGCTTGAAGGCCGGCCGTTTGAAATATCCAACCCGATAGCAAAGTTCCGGCAAGGCGCCCCATGGCGTTGGCCATATAGTAAAAGCCCACATCCATCGAAACCCCGTCTTCTCTGGCATAAGAGACAATTAGGTAGCTATGCACAGAGGAATTGACGGCAAATAAGATAGCAAAAAATAGTAAGCCCACTAATAAGCTGATCTCTGTGTGGGTACCGGTGTGTAGGGCAAGGGCAATCAGTAATGGGATCAGGCTCAAAGCGGCACCCCAGAGTAGGGCTGTTCGACCATCTGGAACTGCAGGGGAGAAACTTGCAGTGATTTTAGGTGCAAAGGCTTGCACAGCCCCATAGCCGATTATCCAGCTGGCCAAGAAGGCACCTACCTGCCAGTGGCTCCAATGAAACTGGCTTGCTAGAAAAATGGGTAGAGCGATCACAAACCATACATCGCGCGCGGCAAAGAGGAATAGTCTTGCCGCGGCAAGGACATTTACAGCCCGACTTTTAGAGAACACATCCCTAAAACGGGATTTAGCCTTGGATCTGCCCAGATCCCGCTGAAGAAACCTCATACTTAATAGCAATACCAGTGCGAGACCCGCTGCCATTAATAATGCTGCCCCGCGAAAGCCCAGCAGTGCCAGCAGGGCTCCCCCGAGGAAAAAGCCAATGCCTTTAAGCGCATTCTTAGAGCCAGTGAGCAGGGCTACCCAGCGATATAACGCCCCCTGGGCACAGGGAGGCAGCAACAGTTTGATCGAGCTTTTTGCGCTCATTTTGTTCAAGTCTTTGGCAATGCCGGAGAGCCCCTGAGCGGCCATAACCCAAGGAACATTGAGATGACTCGAAGGAACCAGGAGCATGGCCAGCGCGGTAATCTGCAATGTTAGGCCAATATTCATGGTGTGATTGAGCCCCACGCGTGCTCCCAGCCATCCTCCCACCAGATTGGTAATAACCCCGAAAATTTCATAGAACAGAAAAAGCAGGGCGATTTCCATTGGGGTATACCCCAAAGTATGAAAATGCAGTAACACCAGCATACGCAGTGCGCCGTCGGTGAGGGTGAAAGACCAATAGTTTCCAGTTACCAGTAAATATTGGCGCACAGAGGGGGGGAGGGAGGAGAGGAACGGCATTGATTCGGGCTCTTACTACTTGGGCTCAATTTGGCCTGGAAGCCAGGCCAGTTTTACAAGGGATCAAATGATCTTCAATCTATTGACCCTCGGTGCCAACCATACGGGCTAGTTCCGCGGTGCGGTTTGCATAGCCCCATTCGTTGTCATACCAAGTGTAAATTTTGACCTGGGTGCCATTAATCACCATGGTGGAGAGGGCATCGACAATACTGGAGCGCGGGTCGGTTTTATAATCCACGGAAACCAAAGGGCGCTCCTCAAAGCCGAGAATATTTTTCAGCGCACCTTCGGCTGCGGTTTTAAGCAGCCTGTTGACCTCTTCAACTGTCGTCTCACGTTCAAGCTCGAATACACAATCGGTTAGTGAGGCGTTGGCTAGCGGAACCCGCACGGCGTGGCCATTCAGTCTGCCGCTCAGCTCTGGGAAAATTGCGGTAATGGCGGTGGCCGAACCCGTAGTCGTGGGAATCAAGCTGGCTCCACAGGCCCTGGCACGACGCAGATCTGCATGGGGCGCATCGAGAATCGTCTGAGTATTGGTGATGTCGTGAATTGTGGTTATAGAGCCATGCTTGATGCCCAGCTTTTCATGAATCACCTTAACCACTGGAGCAATGCAGTTGGTCGTACAGGATGCAGCGGTAACAATTCGATGTTTTGCCGGGTCATAAATATGCTGATTCACTCCCAGAACAATATTCGGCACCCCAGCTTCTTTCACCGGAGCTGATACCAGTACACGTTTTACTCCCTGTTTCAGATACCCCTCCAGCAAGGCACGTGTCTTCATCTTTCCCGAGGCTTCGATGACAAGATCACAGGCGCTCCAATCCGTATCGGCAATGGCCAGGTTGTGGCTGCAGCGCACCTGTCGTCCATCAATAGTGATCATGTCCCCGCTAGCCTCGGCATTGTGCTGCCAGCGCCCATGCACCGAGTCGAAATTCAGTAGGTGAGCAAGTGTCGGAGCATCCCCAGCGGGATCGTTGACATGGACGAACTCGATTTCTGGCCAGTCCCAGGCCGCGCGTAGCACCAGACGCCCGATTCGACCAAATCCATTGATTCCGACTTTGATAGCCATTTTGTCTCTCCCGAGTAATTCGCATATATGAAAAAACACATATATGAAGATAAATTTTTACTGTAAAAGCGCCTATCGCCACGGGGCCGTTGAGGTCTTGAGTTGCTCAACAGCACAGTGTGGCACGTAGCGGCCTATCGCCCATCTGGATCAGGTTGCGTAGATCCGCCTCAATAAAGTGCCGGTTTGCCTGCAAAGTTTCCTGAAGAATTGATTTCGCCCACCCCTCTAATGCAGGGTTGATACGGTAGAAAACCCACTGACCCTGACGTCGGTCCTGTAATAAATCGGCCCCGCGGAGTAAGGCCAGGTGTCTGGAGATCTTTGGCTGGCTCAAATCCATAGCTGCGGTTAGCTCGCACACACAAAGCTCACCCTCATGAACGATCAAGAGCAGTGTGCGCAAGCGCGTGTCGTCCGCCAGGCATTTATAAAATTGTACAGGGTTCAAGGTTTCCCTCAGATTCGAGTTATGCCACTTTTGCGGCTTTGCTGTAGATCAACACCAATAGCTTGATCCGGGTACTGAGCTCTAATACTGTTTTGTAAAAGGGCCTGAAACAATGGCGACTGGCTGGATCTTTAAAATCCCAAGAGGCTAACTTTCCATGCCCAGGGGAGGACACATATTCTTTGTGGCTCTTGTCGCATAAAGTAATAACCAGGTCAAAATACCGATTAGAGACTTCTTTTAAGCTTTTGGAGTAGAGACCACTTATTGGGATGCCGCAGCGTCGCAGCGCCCTAATAGCTCGAACATCCACTGGAGCAGGGTCAGTGCCGGCACTGCATACCTCGAAAAACGCTCCCCCGTAGTAGCGCAATAGTGCCTCAGCAATGAGTGAACGGGCTGAATTCCCCGAGCAGACAAACAGAATGCGCCTTTTCATGGGGCTGCTCCATTCGGCTTTGGCTGCATTATATATGGAAAATCGCATATTCAAAGGATTAAAAAAACCGGGCACAGGTCCCGGTTATTCACAAACGATTAGAGCTTAAATTCTGCCCAGACCGGCGCGTGGTCTGAGGGGCGCTCCATGGCGCGGATATCGTAATCTACGCCGGTGGCGACACAGCGTTCCAGAAGTGGATTGGTCGCCATGATGAGGTCGATTCGCAGTCCGCGCCGAGGGTCGCGGTCGAAACCCTTGCTGCGATAGTCAAACCAACTAAATACATCATCGGTTTCAGGGTGCATGGCACGGAAGGTGTCCACCAAGCCCCAGGCCTCAATTTTCTGCAGCCACTCACGCTCTTCTGGCAGGAAGCTGCACTTGCCGTCGCGAAGCCAGCGCTTGCGGTTGGGTTCGCCAATACCGATATCCTGGTCGCTCGGGGAAATGTTCATATCGCCAATAACCAGTACCGGAGCATCGGGTTCGCAGGTGGTTTGCAGATAGGTATCCAAGTCTGCGTAGTACTTTTCTTTTGCTGGGAACTTCACCGGATGCTCCCTACTTTCCCCCTGCGGGAAGTAGCCGTTGATCACGGTAAGTGGTTTGGGACCGCCAATATCAAACTTCCCCATCACCATACGGCGCTGGGCACTGTCGTCATCAGTAGGGAAGCCATATTCACGATCAATAAAAGGCAGGCGTGATAGGAGTGCGACTCCGTAGTGTGTTTTTTGCCCAAAAAAGATCAGTTCATACCCCAGGTCCCTGATGGCATCTACCGGGAAATCCTCATCGGTGACCTTGGTTTCCTGTAAACCGATAATATCGGGTTGGTGGCTATCCACCAGGGCCTGCATTTGGTGCAGGCGAGTGCGGATGCTGTTGACGTTAAAGGAAACGACTTTCATTTCTTCCCCCAAATAAAAAAGGTCGGGGAAGCCCGACCTAACTGTTGGTGCGTGCACCGGGCGCGCATCGCGCACCCGGAGAACGGCTAATTTAGAAGTTGGCGACTTGTGGCGGTGCCTTGCTGGTTTTGTTGGCCAGTCCGATAAAGTCCGCCATTATATAGCCGGCTTCGTTCAAAATTGGATCTTTTTCCAGTTTGATCTCTACCGGGCCGCCGATAGTAGCGACTTCTTCTGACTCACTTTCTTCATAAGCCTCGAAATCCTTATAGGGTTCCAGGCCTTTGGCACTGCGGCGTCGGTTTTCCATGGAAAGCAGGCGCTGATTTACATTTTCTCGTTCCTGCTCACGCATTACTTCATTCAGAGATAGGTGCTTCCTATCGGCGCGTTCGCTCTCAAATTGAAACTGATCGCGCAGGAAGATGAAGTCGGGGTCTGATGCCGTGCGCTTGTTGTGCTTGGTGATCAGGTTCGGGATCAGCGTTTTCAAGTTGAAGTATTTTGCGTGGGGTACCGCGTGGATACGATCCCAGGGCAGGGCCGTATCGTAGGCACTCTCACCAACACTCTCCGCATTGATCAGTTGCGGCATGGGGATATCCGGTTTAACACCCGCGTGTTGTGTGCTGTCTCCCGATACGCGGTAGAACTTGGACTGGGTGATTTTCAGCTGACCCTCCTTGAGGGGAGCCATGGTCTGCACGGTGCCTTTACCAAAGGATTGGTTGCCCACCACTAGGCCGCGGTTGTAGTCCTGAATAGCACCGGCAAAAATCTCTGAAGCAGATGCGGATAAACGGTTGATCAGCACCATCAGCGGACCGCGATACATCGCACGAGAGCGGGAGCGATTATGCCGTGAGATCTGCTCATTCGCATGGCGAATTTGTACTACCGGACCCTGGTCGATAAACAGGTCGGTAAGCATGGTGGCCTCTTGTAGCGAGCCGCCACCATTGTTACGCAGATCGAGAATGATGCCGTCGACCTTCTCTTCTTTCAGTTCACTGAGCAGCCTGGCCACATCGCGGGTGGTGCTTTTGTAGTTGGGGTCGCGACGGCGGTAGGCATCGAAGTCTATATAGAAGGTGGGTAGATTGATTACGCCAATCTTGTAGCTCTTCTTACCGTCAGAGAACTCAAAAACAGCTTTCTTGGCGGCCTGATCCTCCAGCTTAACTTTACTGCGTTTGATGAGGATGGTCTTGTGGGTACCGTCACCGCCAGTGGGGATAGTCTCCAGGCGGACGAAGGTGCCTGCCTTGCCGCGGATTAAATCCACCACATCATCGAGACGCCAGCCGACGACGTCGACCATTTCTCCCTTCTGATCCTGACCCACGCCCACGATCTTGTCGTTGGGCTTGATCTTGCCGGTGCGGTCAGCTGGACCACCGGCCACTAGGCGGGCAACCTTGGTGTACTCCTCATCCCCCTGTAACACAGCACCGATGCCTTCGAGAGACAACGACATGCTCATGTTGAAATTTTCCAGGGAGCGGGGGGACAGGTAGTTACTGTGTGGATCGTAGAGGCGTGTCAGCGAGTTCATATAGAGCTCGAATACGTCATTGCTGTTTTGCTGCTCCAGACGCTTTTGTTGGCCTTTGTAGCGTCGTTCCAGCAGATCGCGTATCTCTTCATCGGTCTTACCGGTGAGGCGCAGATTGAGGACGCTGCTTTTCAGGCGCTTGCGCCACAAGTCATCGGCGGCGCTGATGGAAGAGGGCCACTGGCTCTCCTCGCGGTCCAGCTCCAGAGACTCGTCCCGCTCGAAATCAAAGGCTGGTAGGCCTTTCTCCAGCTGGGAGAGGATATTGTCCAGGCGATCACTCATGCGCAGGCGGAAACGGTTGTAAATCTCAAAGCCCGCTTTGACCTCCCCGGCACGCAACTGGTCATCCATGGTGGTCTTCCACTCACGGAACTCGTTAATGTCGGAGGAGAGGAAGTAACTCCTGGTGGGGTCTAGAGCATCGATGTACTCATCCCACAGGTCTTCAGACATTTCGTCCCCGACCTTGATTTTGTTGTAGTGCAGCATTTCAAGCTTGCCGACGATCTCTCTGGCTGTACTGCCCTGATCCTTTTCGGGAACCAAGGGTTCGGTCTCAGCCATAGAGGTGGTGGAAAGCAAGCCAATGACCAAGAAGCCGGAAAATAGTGCGGCGATCCGATTGGTAAGCATAGGGAGTCTCTTTATACGTCCTACTTCATAGGCCACCAGCCTTTATGGCTTGGCGACCTATAGCTTAGGACAAGTATAAAGGCTGAAAGCTCCGAAGGGCATGAAATACCTCCAATCAGAGATGGATCTTTCCCGCTTTGGGGACATTTAGCAAAATATATTTCCCTGATCTCCACCTTATACGGCATTTCATCTCAATTTCAGGCGACAGATATGTTTGGTCACCATCGCTTTTGGCGCTCTCAACCTAATGTTGACTATGAGGTCTGCGTTTAGTTTGCAGGCAATGTGATGAAAATTAACACAGGGGAAAAAGTGATCGAATGGTTATGGGGAGAGCATAAACATGACAGGTATTCGCCGATTTTCCATATTTTCTCGCAAATGATCCCTACCAATAGATGGATTGGGGGTCTGATCCTGAGCGATACCCACTGAATTTGGGAGTCGTGACCACTTTTGCACATCTAATGAGGTAAGTGATCAGAGATTGGCCAAGCGAAGTCTCTCAGGCTGTTTTCATTCCATAGGCTTTTGTTACTAACCAAGCGAGATCGATGCAATAAGCCACTTCGACTGAACTCCGATTACTACAAATTAGGAGCATCAGTATGAAAGTCGACTTTGCAACTACCAGATCTCAACAACTTTATGAGATGGCTGATTTGGCTGTAATTGGTATAAGCCCTTTCAATAGTTATTTTTCTGAGGGACAAATAACCCGACTTGCTCAGTGGGCACATAGTCACTTTAAAAGGGTGATGTTCTTCATTCCGGATGGGGCGGCTGAATATACTCAGCGGGCACTTGGATATGAGGAGAGAAAAGCTAAAAAGAGAGCGCGGCGTCAATGTACTTACCTGCACAACAAAGTCTATCGCGTGGTGGCTTCTGGATCGATAGAAAGTGAGTTAGTGGATTCGGTGTGGTTGGAACAGTCTGAATCCTATTCAAGTACTTACTGTGAGGTGGAACAGAAGTTTAATTCGGATGAAAGTTTCCGCGCGGGTTGTTTAGAAACTAGTCGGTGGGTACTGGAGCACCACTCAGCGAAAGGCCAAGTAACCATTGATATGATGCTTATGGCTGTTCGATATCTTCTAGCCGAGCTACCAGTGATTCTGCACTCGGCAGACATAGTTGGAAGTGAGTCCGCATGCTTCTGTTATCACAGCTGTCCCAAATTTCTAAATGACTTATTTAGGGAAGGGGATGAAGAGGTTATGGGGAGGCGTAGTGGTTATGTGATTGTGAAAAATGATGATGAGTTTTCTTAATCGCGCGTAACGTCATTCCCCCTACTCAAGGTGGACTATTTAAGCTGTCTAAACCTAACACGATACATCAAAAAAAACCTTTAACTTATTGAAAAATATGTATTATTTTAAGTTAAAGTAAATTCTAGATTGGTTTGTGACGGATGCAGTAGCTGCTGCATCCGCCCCTGCATTCAGCTTTAGAGAGGTAGCTGTTTAGTCATAATGATGTGGTCGATGTTGTAGCCATGTTTAACCACGGCGAGGTCCAGCAGTTCATCAATAATTGCCTCATCCAGTTGAGGGGTACGGCTCAGAAGATAGAGACTGCTGCGATCGGGGTCGCCTACCAAGGACCATTGATACGTGGGATCCAACTCCAAGACCCAGTAGTTACCATTGGTTTTGCCATCGAAGAATGAAACCGCAAGCTTGCTATTCGTTTCATCTATGGGGGTAGCAGAGCCTTGTACGCTGATTGGAAAACCGTACTTCGGGTGTAGGATTCGGCAAAAGTTGAACACACTGAGTGTGCCATCATCGTTGAGGCCATAGTCTGCCGTAACCGCTGTGCAAGCAGGCTGGAAGATTTGTGGCAAACGGGCTATTTCATACCACTTACCAACATACTGATAAACGTCCACATAGGGTACCGTTTCAAGTTCAGACTCACTATCGGCCCAGGAGAAATGAGCCCCAAAAGCCAGTAGAAAAACCCCAAAACCTTTTACCAATCCCTTCATGTTCTAATTTCCTTGTCATTTGATTGAGTCACTTTCCACCGTACCAACCGTGCGATGGCAAACTCTTTACGAGAGGAAAGCTGGAACGGATTAATCAATTGTTGATTTGGGGAAGATCTTCACAATAACTTCAAGAATGGCCGGCTTTGCCCTCAGAATTTAGCCAGATTTTTTTGACAAAAAGGGCAGCCTTAACTATTCGCCCGTTACTTGGCCTTGTATCAGGGAGATTATAATGAGGAAGAATTTTTCACTATCGACGGTAGTCTCATTGGCATGGGCGATTAGCTGGCGAGCGATCGTTATCAATCTTCCGATATACATGCCGTTTTCCGCCCTAGATAAGCTGGGTTACGAGTTTCCTAACTGGTTTTGGTACCTGCTTTGTATCTTGGGTGGTTTTTTTTCGTATGTACTTGCATTTTGGTGGATCCTCTCGCGAGGTTACGGCTCTCAAAACCGCCAAAAGCTGAAAATATTTGAACAAGAGAGTGGCAACAAGCAAGTATAAGTTGGGTTACATTTTGATGGCTCTGCCAATAAACCATGCCTTCTCGCCAAACCAATAAGTAGGCCATGCTATGTCACAGGAAATTCCCGTTGATGTACTGATTCTCGGAGGTGGTATTCAGGGAGCAACCCTGATGAGGGCGCTGATACCGGAGTACTCGGTGATACTGGTCGATGACGAGTTCGGTGATGCTGAATCCCTGCATTTCCACGGTTACTTCTCCTCTGGCTGGAATGCCGCCAACCCGCAAGCTGCGGAGATTCACAGGGCTGCCGCGCAACGCTGGCACAAAGAGCTTGCGACTAGCGGTGTGAATAGTCGAATAACTGATTTCCATGCAGCGCTGACTCCGGACTTCTTAAAGATGGTTGAAGGTAACTGGGCTGAAGCGGCTATCCCTTCTGAGGAGGTGGAATTGCCAGGGATCTTTGATCCGGATGGTTTGCCACCAAATCGCAGGTTCAGATTTCCTGGCGATCTTATTTTTGATGGCGCTGCAGCCTATCTCAGTGTCAGCGAGCCCTTGAGACAGCAAATATATCGTGGCCGGTTGGCATCGTTTCAGCTTGCGGGCTCAGATATTGAGCGAGTAATTCTGGATATGGACGGTCGCTCTTGCGCAGTAAAGCCAGAGTTGGTGATTTCCGCCTGTGGTGCGGGTAATGCTGAGGTAATTCGACAGTTGGGTGTTGCAGAGGAGCAGGTGCAAAATTCTCAGATGGTGAGGCCGCTACACATGCTTTTGGCCCGAGGCCCCGATATTCCAAAGGTTTCTGCTTACCTAATTGACTTAATGGTGATGCATCACCCGTTGGAGGAGGGGGAAGGCCTCTGGATTCTTACCCTTAACCCGGACGTGCCCAAGTTTAAAGCGGGTGTTGTGGATAGATGCATTCCTCCAGAAATTGAGAATGATCTGCTTTGTGCATCCTTCAAGCGCCTTGCCAGTGTAATGCCCAGCTTTGCGGCCTGGGCCGAGGGGTGCCAGTGGTCGGTATACGCTGGCTGGAAAACGGATGCACCAGGCCCTAATAGTGATCCGTTGGTACATCTGGAGTATCCAACGCCCTATCAACTGGATGATTTTGGTCTGAAAAATTTCCTGGCGGTCTGGCCCAATCACTGGGGTTTGGCTCTGGACGTTGCGGATGATGCCGGTGAGTGGGTGCGCTCCAAATTGAAGCCTCACCACCCCCAGCCAGGTTCGAATAGTGGGCTGCCAGCAGGTACCGGCAGTGGACATACCATACAAAATGGCTGGCAGAGTGATGAGTTGTTATGGCATTCATGGGGTGAGTTTGCCCGGCAGGTGGGTTATCACAATGAATAGCACACTCTCAAAATCGTAGGTTGAAGTCTCCAAATGCCGCATCTCGTCATCAAAAATCTATTCTTGGTTGAATATGACGCCATGTTGCGCGTTGATAGTTTGCAGTGGCTGCTTTTTTCTGTATTTTAAATAGAAATGTAACCGGTTACATTTCACTGTAGCTGATTCTTCCATGTTGTGTATTCCTCTATGAAGGGCGTATGCACTTGGCGAAATAAAAGCCATAACAATAAAGGTCAGGGGCCTCGCCTCTATCGGGCGATAGTGCGCTCCCCATGGAAAGTAGTGTGGGTATGAAAATAAGAATGGGCATGGTTGGTGGTGGAGAAGGTGCGTTTATCGGGGCCATACACCGAATGGCGGCTGCACTGGATGGCGAGATTGAGCTGGTGGCGGGTTGCTTCAGTAGTAACCCAAAGCAAGGGCGAATGACTGGAGAGAAACTGGGGCTCGACCCCGAACGCGTTTACCAGAGTTACCAGCAGCTGTTTTCAGAGGAGGCTAAGCGCAGCGTCGATGATCGCGTTGAGTTTATCGCGGTTGTCACCCCGAATGATCTACACCTGCCGGTCGCTATCGCAGCTTTGCGTGCGGGCTTCCATGTACTTTCCGACAAGCCTGCAGCTGGCAATTTGGAAGAGACTCTGGCGCTGCAACAAGAAGTTGTCCGTAGCGAGCGAATCTATGGTCTTACTCATACTTATGCGGCCTATCCGATGGTGGTTCAAGCAAAGGAGATTCTTCGCAGAGGGGAGCTTGGGAACATTCGCCGGGTCACAGTCACCTATCCTCAAGGCTGGCTGGCCCTGGCGGATGACACGAAGGGCAGTAAGCAGGCGGGCTGGCGGACAGATCCTAAACGCTCAGGTGAAAGTGGCTGCTTTACCGATATCGGTACCCATGCTCACTATTTAGTGGAATTTGTTACTGGCGAAAGAATTTCTGAGGTTTGTGCAGATTTGCAGTCAGTAGTCGATGAACGGGCACTGGATGATGATGGTGCTGCTTTGTTCAAACTGACAGGGGGGGGGCGCGGTACTTTGACGGCTAGTCAGGTTTGTGGAGGCGAAAGCAATAACCTCAATATCAGCATTTACGGTGAGCGGGGATCGCTGTTTTGGGAGCAGGAATCTCCAAACCAGTTGCAAATCAAATACCGGGGAAAACCGAAGGCCACTCTTCAAGCTGGTGTTGATTGCGAATATCTGGATAAAAAGGTTCGAGCCCTATGTCGAACTCCGCAGGGCCACCCAGAGGGCTATATAGAAGCATTTGCCAACATATACCGGGACTTTGCACAGATGGTGCGGAGCCAACGGAGAGATTTTCCGGTACAGAGTGGTAACTGTGTTGGGGGGATCGATGCAGGTGTTCGCGCAATGGCATTTGTGCGCGGAGCCCTGGAAAGCAGTTGTCAGCAATCTTCCTGGGTAACGTTGGCACCTTATTGGGAGTGAGAGAAACACGTACTTTTTTCTATAAACCAAGCACCTCTTATACGTGGTAACTCTGATGTAGGAAGTTCCCTGGCAGGGTGGGTAGTACGGCGGATAGTACGGTACAGGGAAGTACCGGTGCCGGCCAAGTGCCAGCCACCTTTCGACGAGCGCAAGAAATTTCCATAGGGATTGCAGAGTTAAACAGAGTTCATAAGTACAGCAGTAAAAAGGATAACAATAATGAAGGCACCCACAATTCAGGGGCCCGGAATTTTTCTCGCCCAGTTTCTCCCGCCTGCGAAAGAGCCAGTAACGTTGGAGTCGATGGTGCGTTGGGCGGCGGGGCTCGGCTACCGGGGTGTACAGGTACCCACATGGGACAAGCGTGTTTTTGACTTGGAGCTGGCCAGCACTAGCCAAGCTTACTGTGATGATGTGTTGGGAATCTGCGATAGCGCAGGCGTGCAAATCTCTGAGCTGTCCACCCATTTACAGGGACAGCTCGTAGCTGCACACCCTGCGTACAAGGAAATGTTGGATATTTTTGCTCCGGAGAGCTTGCGCGGCGACCTGTCGGCCCGAGCTGAGTGGGCGAGCAACCAGTTGGTTTTGGCGGCCAGAGCCAGTGCCAATCTGAAGCTCAAATCGCATGCAACCTTTTCTGGTGCATTACTCTGGCACACTTTTTACCCCTGGCCTCAGCGCCCCGCACAGTTAGTGGAGGAGGGGTTTCAAGCATTAGGTCGTTTGTGGCGCCCCATTTTGGATGCATTTGACCATGCAGGGGTCGATGTTTGCTACGAACTGCATCCGGGTGAAGACCTCCACGATGGACTGACCTTCGAGCGTTTTCTCCACGAAGTGGAGGATCACCCAAGGGCGAATATTCTCTACGATCCCAGCCACCTGCTTTTACAGCAAATGGACTACTTGGCTTTTATCGATATTTACCACGAGCGTATCAAGGCCTTCCACGTGAAGGATGCGGAATACCACCCGAGTGGGCGGGCCGGTGTTTACGGCGGTTATGCGCCCTGGATTGATCGGCCTGGCCGTTTTCGTTCGCTGGGTGATGGCCAAGTGGATTTTCGAGGAATTTTTAGCCGGCTGACCCAGTATGGCTACGACCGCTGGGCAGTTCTGGAGTGGGAATGCTGTATCAAGGATCAGCATCAAGGCGCCAGTGAGGGTGCGCCGTTTATTCGGGATCATCTGATCACAGTGGCCGAGAAGGCCTTTGATGATTTCGCTGGAGGGCAAACAGATCGCGCCAGAAATCGCCGAATACTAGGGCTGGATTAGCCATGGTAAACCGGTGAAATTGAACTGAGATTGATGTCATTGCACAACCGATAACAATAATTGATGCGGAGACCGGATAAATGGAAACACAGACAAAGACCCTGCACAGGAATATCTTCCTGGTAGGCAATCTCTCGATCTTTATGATCGGCCTTGGATTCGCGGTCAGGGCCTCGATTGCCGGTAACTTACAGTCTGATATTTACGATCATATTGACCTTGCCAACTCCACCGCCATGCTGGGGGAAGCCTTGGGTTTCACATTTACCGGTTTTGCACTCACCTTACTGTTTGGCAGTGCCTTGGTGGACTTAGTCGGCATCAAGAGAATGCTGTTGCTTTCATCAATTGGTTATGTGATGGGCAGCCTGCTCATTATCACAGCCTCCATGGTGCCCCCGGGAGAGGGGGTGGAAAATCTGGTCATGGCTGGACTGCTCCTCACAGGACTGGGTTGGGGGGCAGTGGAGGCCGCCAGTAATCCGATGGTTGCCGCTGTCGATCCAGAGAATAAGACACACCGTTTAAACGTGCTGCATGCTTGGTGGCCCGCGGGCATCGTGGTGGGAGGGCTATTAGGGCTGGCAATTTCTGCCCTCGAGTTTCCCTGGCAGTTGAATCTGATCGTCCTCGCCTTACCTGCAGTAGTCATGGCCTGGCTCGTTGCCGTAACAGATTTCCCGGTAACTGAACGCGTTTCTTCCGGTATCAGTTACGGCGAAATGCTTAAGGAAGTTTTTAAACAGCCCATGTTTATCCTTCTGTGGGTGTGTATGTGGCTGACGGCTGCAACAGAGCTGGCGCCGGGCCAATGGGTGGATCTGACCCTCTCAAGGGTTGTCGGTATGAAGGGCATTCTTATCCTGGTGTACGTCAGCATGTTGATGTTTGTGATGCGTCATTTTGCTGGACAGTTAGCGAAGAAGTTGTCCTCTGTTGGGCTTTTGTGGTTAAGCAGTCTGCTTGCAGCGGTAGGGCTCTACAGCCTGGGTATGGCCAGGACCCCGGTCACGGCGCTCCTGGCAGCTACTGTCTGGGGCATTGGTGTCTGTTATATGTGGCCGACCATGCTCGCCACTGTGTCTGAACGCTTTGTGCGCGGCGGGGCGCTTTTTTTGGGGCTACTGGGTTTTGCCGGTGGTATGTCTATCCAATTTGTCCTGCCGAAACTCGGAGTCATTTTCGACAATGCCAAGATCGAGGCTGCAGGTGGTCTGGAAGCCTTCGAAAAATTATCTGGTGATGAACTGGATGCAGTACTGGCAACCGCCTCGGTTGAGTCCTTCCAATCGCTGGCAGTGGTCCCTCTCATTTTGTTACCCATTTTTGCGTTTATCTGGCTTTGGGATCGCCGGCAGGCTGCCAGTAAAACAGAGAGTGTGATTACAGTGGGGAACCCGTAGATGGTTTCGATCTGTGCGAAAATAGTCCACTTCCAGTCGAAAATTAGCAGGAATATATGTCAAACATTCGCGAAGTTGCACGTCGCTCTGGTGTTTCGGTCGCGACCGTGTCCAGGGCTCTGAAAGACCCGCAAATGGTTTCTCCGCGAACTAGAGAGCGGGTGTTGAAGGCCGTGGAGGAGGCCGGTTACCGGCCCAACCAACTGGCGAGAAACTTCAGTTCTGGTAAGTCATTTGCGGTGATGGTACTGGTCCCAAATATCGCCAATCCCTTTTTTTCCAAGGTTATCCGGGGAATAGAAAAAGCTGCTCAAGATCAGGGTTACTCAGTGTTACTGGGGGATACCAAGGGCGATACCGCTCACGAGCAATTTTATGCGGGCATGGCACTGACAAATCAGGCAGATGGTTTGATACAGCTGGGTGGTTGTTATCCGTTTGCGGAAAAAGATGCGGCCCTGGCAGCGTCGGTTCCGATGGTGAATGCCTGTGAGCGGATTGCTGAAGATGACCGGTATCCAGTCGTTGAGCTGGATAACAGCGGTGCAGCACAGGCGCTGGCTCGACATCTAATAGGGCTTGGCCACCGCCGAATAGGCGTGATTACCGGTCCAATGAAAAGTCCAATTGTGCGTGATCGTTTAGCCGGATTCGAAGAAGAAATGCAAAGACATGGCCTTACATTGAATACGGAACTAGTTGTCAACGGAGAGTTCACTATGCCATCAGGTGCCGAGGGCGCACAAAAGCTACTTTCTTCTATCAGTGCGCCTACCGCCATTTTTTGTATGAATGATGAAATGGCTATTGGCGCCATACATCAAGCGAAAAAGATGGGGCTACAAATTCCCACAGATGTATCCGTGGCGGGTTTTGACAATATCGAGTTTTCGCAATTTACCGATCCCCCCCTGACCACAGTTGACCAGCCAGCAGAAGCACTAGGCCGATATGCGATGGAAACCCTGCGCCAGATTATTGATGGGAAACCAATGAAATCGAGTCGGACCATTTTGCCGTTTGATCTGGTCGTACGTGGAAGTACGGACCGCTACCAGGATTGACAGGAGTTCGGCGGTAAAACCAGTAATACCCCGAACAGATAACGACCATTTCATGTGGAGATGATAACGATGAAAACACTCACAGAGACAAAACCATATTCACTTCTCATAGCAGCAGTTTTGCTAATCCCTCTGGGAGGCTGTGAGAGGGTGCCGGAAAAAACGGATACCCACGGTGGCTTCCAAGCCGAAAAGCAATGGCGATATTTGTTTGATGGTAAAACCTTGCAGGGCTGGGTTGCTGCAAGTGGGTCTCCGGTGGGAGAAGCCTGGCAGGTCATAGATGGCAACCTGGTGCTCACCGCCGGCGGGGCTGGGGATATTGTGACTGCGGATCAGTTTTCTGACTTTGAACTCGAGCTGGAGTGGAAGATCTCTGAGGGGGGGAACAGCGGCATTATTTATAGGGTAGCGGGTGGCAATGCACCGGTCTGGATGTCTGGTATGGAATATCAGGTATTGGATAACAGCGCCTTTCCCGATCTGGAGAAGCTCAGCCACACGGCGGGATCGGTATTCGATATGTACGCCCCCAAAGAAGATGAGGTGAAACCGGCGGGTGAGTTCAATAAAACCCGTATTCGTGTTGAGGATGGCCGAGTTGAGCACTGGCTAAATGGCAGCATGGTTGTGCGCTATGAACTCTGGTCTGAAGACTGGGATAGGCGTCTGGCCAACAGCAAGTTTTCTGCCTATCCAGATTTTGCCCGTAGCGAGAGCGGCTTTATCGCCCTTCAGGATCACGGAGACAAAGTCTGGTATCGCAATATCCGAATCCGGGAGCTGTAGGCCATGGGGATTTCCGGCGTGAGCATCTGGCAGATTCTAATTATCCTTGGACTGGCGCTACTGTTGTTTGGCAGCGGTAAAATCCGTCGCATGGGTGAGGATCTCGGTGGGGCAATCAGCGGCTTCCGCCGATCGTTGCGGGAGTGCGATAAGGCAACATCGACTGTAGGATTTCAGAGCGATCTTTCTGGTAATTTGATTCAGTCTGGAGAGCACGCTGGAGAACAGGAATGAAGCGTAGAACTTTCTTACAGGCCAGTGCCGGCCTGGCCGCAGCTACCTTGACGACCCCTTCATTTGGCAGCAGTGGACATAGCATCGGTACTGATAAGGGGGGCTTCTTCAAAATTTCCCTCGCCCAGTGGTCCCTACATCGACAGCTGCGCAGTGGTGTTCTCAAGGTACTGGACTTCCCCGTCAAGGCAAAAAAAGCCTTTGCCATTGATGCGGTGGAGTATGTAAACCAGTTTTTTGCCGATAAAGCCAAGGATCAAAAATTCCTGACGGCGTTGAGAGATCGCGCGGTAGATCACGGCGTAAAGAGCCTTTTGATAATGGTAGATGCCGAAGGAGCCCTCGGTAATCCAGACAAGCGCGAGAGACTTCAAGCCGTAGAGAATCATTACAAATGGGTTGAAGCCGCCAAATACTTGGGGTGTCACGCGATCAGGGTAAATGCTGGGGGGCAGGGCAGTAGTGAGGAAGTCGGCTCCGCGTGTACAGAGGGGCTGCGCGGGCTCTCAGAATTTGCTCAGGACTTTGATATCGACATTGTGGTGGAGAATCACGGTGGTTATTCCTCAAGCGGACTTTGGCTATCTCAGTTACTGCGGAAAGTGGACATGCCGAACTGCGGTAGCCTACCGGACTTTGGCAACTTCGGTAACTACGACCGTTATCTCGGGGTGCAGCAACTAATGCCTTTTGCTCGCGGAATCAGCGCAAAGAGTTTTTCTTTCGATGAGAGGGGTAACGAGGTCAATACGGACTTTGCCCGGATGCTACGGATAATACGAGATGCCGGTTACAAGGGATATATCGGCATTGAGTACGAGGGTTCCAGTGATGAGGAGTATGGAATTAAGGCCACGCAAAAGTTGCTACTGCGCTTATCGCAACAGATTGAGCCGGCCTTGTCTTAAATAATAGATATAAGTTGATTTTTAGTGTAACCGGTTACTTTAGGATGATAGTCAATATTGAGGGGTTACGGTTGCAATTTATACGTTTAAGTCGAAAAGTCAGCGAATAACTATTAATTATTCAACGAATTCACAACAAATGAAAAAAATTGACAAATAATATGGCCTTCGATGTAACCGGTTACACTTTTATCTTGAGTAATAATTAAAATTCACCGGACAATATAAAAATAATTTAGGAAGTAGGAGAGAGGCGATGCCGAAGGATGACTTCGAGAAAAAAGAGTATGACGTGCTGATTGTGGGCTCTGGCGCAGGTGGCGGTATGGCGGCCTATGTACTGGCGACAGCAGGATTAAAAGTACTGATGCTGGAGGCGGGACGATCCTATGACCCAGTCAAGGAAACCCCTATGTTCAATCTGCCCAAAGACGCACCTCTACGCGGAGGTAGTACACCGGAAAAGCCGTTTGGTTTTTATGATGCGACAGTCGACGGTGGTTGGCAGGTGCCTGGTGAGCCCTACACCCAGGCATCCAACGAACGAGGTCGGCGTTTCGATTGGTGGCGCGCGCGTATGCTTGGAGGCCGCACCAATCACTGGGGGCGTATCTCCTTGCGTATGGGGGAGTACGATTTTAAGCCCCATTCACGGGATGGACTCGGTTTCGACTGGCCGATTAGTTATGCAGACCTGGCCCCCTACTACGACAAAACCGAGATGCTGATCGGTGTCTACGGCACCAATGAAGGGCTGGAAAATACGCCCGACTCTTCCGACGGTGTGTTATTGCCACCGCCTAAGCCACGTGCCTATGAACTCTTGGCGAAAAAGGCCTGCGACAAATTGGGTATTCCGGTGATTCCATCCCATTTGGCCATTCTCAGTGAGCGCCTAGACCACAAAACTATTCCTCAAAAATTGTTCCCAGACAATAAGCTCGCCCAGGAGGTAACCCGCGAGTCAATGAAATCCCGTGCCGCTTGTTTTTGGGCCACACCCTGCGGACGCGGTTGCTCCATCAAAGCGAATTTCCAATCCACTACCGTGCTGCTGCCGCCGGCGTTGGCCACTGGCAATATGGACATCATTACCGATGCCATGGTGCGCGAGGTTACCGTAGATAAGAAAGGTAATGCCAACGGGGTCGTATACATCGATAAAGGCACTCGTCAGGAAAGGTTTGCCAGTGCTCGTGCCGTAGTGGTGGCAGCCAGCGCCGCCGAAACGTCGCGCATTCTGCTCAATTCGAAAAGTAGCTTGTTCCCCGATGGCCTCGCCAATGGCAGTGGAGTCGTAGGTAAGTACCTGATGGATACTGTTGGCGCCGGCATCGGTGGCCAGATTCCCGCCCTGGAAAATATGCCTGCACATAACGAAGACGGTGCATCCGCGATGCATATGTATATGCCCTGGTGGTTGTACAAGGAACAGCTCCGTGGGGATCTGAATTTTGCCCGCGGTTACCACATTGAGTTTGGCGGTGGCCGCAGTATGCCGGGCGCCGGCGCCTTCGGTGGTATGGGTGATTTCACCAGCGGCGCCTACGGCAAGGATCTGAAACAGGCCTGCCGGCGCTACTACGGTTCTTTTGTTTGGTTTGATGGGCGTGGAGAAATGATCCCCAATGAGGACAGCTACTGCGAAATTGATAATCAACAGGTAGACCAGTGGGGTATCCCCGTTCTGAAGTTCCACTGGAAGTGGAGCGAGCAGGAGTTGAACCAAGCGGCCCACATGCACAAAACCTTTGCTGAAATCATCGAAGGCATGGGCGGCAGGGTGACCTCTAAGGTTCAAACAGATGGGGCCAAGGCAATTATCAACGGTGGTGCGATCATTCATGAAGTGGGCACCGCGCGTATGGGTTCAAACCCAAATGACTCCGTGCTTAATCCTAACTGCCAGTCCTGGGAGGTTCCCAACCTCTTCCTTACCGATGGTGCCCCTTTTGTTTCCAATGCCGATAAAAACCCAACCCTAACCATTATGGCCCTGGCTTGGCGTACCAGTGACTACATCGTGGATCAGTTCAAGAAGAGGAATATCTGAGATGAGCGAGGAAAAAACAAACCTAAGCCGCCGCAATGCCCTGCGTTTGATTGCCTCCACCGCTGTCGCTGTTCCGGTGATGGGCTGTTCTGAGGAGGTAGCGAAAAAAGTAGCGATCAGAGAGGACAAGCCAGCAACCAACCCCGCAATTAAAAAACTGGATGCACCAAAGCAAACTTTAGCCAGGGGGACACCGACGGACCCGGACCTGCTCAACCCGGTCGTGTCCTGGGAGATGCAACTGGATGCGAGTGAGCTGGCGGTACTGGCGGCATTGTGCGATGTGATTATTCCAGCGGATGAAATTTCCCCGAGCGCTTCTTCGGTTGGGGCTCATCACTACATCAATGAATACGTCAGTGCACCGTATACCAATAACAAGGCAGATCTCGTCACGATTCGCGGCGGAGTTGTTTGGCTGGAAGGAGAATCTAGGCGCAGGTTCGCAGTGGCATTTATTGAGCTGAGTGAAACTCAAAAAAGCGCGATCTGTGAAGACATTAAATGGGTCCGCAGCGCAAAGCCTGAATTTCAAGCTGGTGCACGTTTCTTCGCCAAGGTGAGAGTCCTTGTCTCGACCGCATTCTACACCACGGAGGAAGGCATGGCGGATATCGGCTACGTGGGCAACAGACCCATGGCCAGTTTCCCCGGAGCGCCGCCCGAAGTGCTAAAGCGACTCGGATTGGATGGTTAATGATTGCTAATGGCTTCACCCTAGGGAGGGAAGATTCTATGTAAAAAATAATGAGCCAGTGAGACGTAGACCTGAAACCGGGGCTTATCCGATGGCCGAAAACTTAAATGCACAGGGCCTAGAGGGTGAACGGAAAGCTCGAGAAGAATAATAAAAGAGACATTGAGCAATGAAAGAGAAATCTCTTAAAGTAAGTCGCCAAACGGAGTTATTACGCACGTCTGCCAGTATGTTGGTGCTATTCAGTATTGTCGGCATGGCACACGCGCAAAGCGTAGAACAGTCAGAAACAGAAAACCTGGTTCTCGAGGAAGTCGAGGTGCTGGGTATTCGCCAGAGTATGGTGAAAAATCTCGATGTGAAGCGCTTCTCCAATGCGATAGTGGATTCAATAACGGCTGAAGATATCGGCAAGTTTCCCGATAAAAATGTTGCGGATTCATTGCAACGGGTGCCAGGAATTTCCATCGTTCGCAGTGGTGGCGAGGGCGCACGGGTCAGTATCCGCGGCACCGCGCCGGAACTTACTTTTACCCAGCTGAACGGCAACTATATCGCTACTCCCGGTGATGATCCTTCACGGTCATTCGACTATTCCTTGTTACCTGCAACAATGATTTCCCGCGCAGACGTTTATAAAAGCCCAGAGGCAAAGCTGGATGAAGGCGGAATCGGCGGTACCGTAATTTTACATACCCGCAAGCCTCTGGATCTGGATGCCGGGGAAGGCATGCTATCCATAGAGACAACCTATGCGGATGTCACGGAAAAGTATGAGCCGCAGTACACCGGTTTTTACTCCTGGAAAAATAATCAGGAATCCATAGGTGTGTTAGTTGGTTACTCCAAGCAGGATCGTCAAAACCGTGTGATTAGCACCACTACGGAAAACTGGGGCTGGCAAGGTGCTGAAAAGCCGCACGATGGTGTAGAGGCCAGAGGGCCCATGGTCGATGTCGACGGTAACGAATACCGGGATTTCTATGCACCCAGAGCGGTAGTGGGCAGTGTGTTTGAGGAGGAGCGCACCCGCGAGGGTATACAGTTCAGCGCACAGTGGCGTCCTGTAGAGCAGCTGGAGTTTGGCGTTAATTATTTTCGCTTTGAACAGGGCGGCGATTCGGAAAATTATCGTATCGTATTTCCCGAGTGGAACTACGGCAATGCGATAGCACCTGGTAGCCTGAAATTTGATAAGGATGGCGATACCTTACTCGGTATCGGCATGTTGGATAGTGGACAGGCGGAATTGCAGTCCCCGCAGGTCGCCGGTGACTACACTCGCGCGAAGTATGTATCTGATACCCTGGATTTCAATGCGAGTTACCAGGGGGATGGCTATAGTATCCGCCTGGTTGTCGGTAATACCAGTGCGGAAGGAGGCCCCTCCGAGAAGTTGTTTGCCTCGGTAAACGCTCGCCAAGGCACTGTCACTGATTGGAGTTGGGACCTCAGTAGTGGTACCGCCGAAATCGATACCAGTGCCGACCTGGGAGATCCTAATACCTATCCTTTATACGACTGGTTCTCTTCCCATTGGACCAGTAGTGAAGACGATGAAAACTACTACCAGCTGGATATTTCTGTCGATATGGATTATGGCTGGTTCAGCGCCTTGGACATTGGACTTAAATACCGCGACCACGAAATTAACCGGCGTATCACCAGGCAAGCCTGGGATGATGACAACCCCCCATGCCCAACGATCAACTGGCCCAATGAAGAGGGTGAAGCAGGTCTTTGTTATCCCTGGTGGCCAGATGATTCATTTCATACTGACCCCAATGGGGTGCCGAATACCCTCGATATCCTTTCGAGTGGTCCGCTAGACAATATAATCGGTGGTGTGAATGTGCCCAACTTCGCCCATCTGGAGTTTGAACAACTGAAGGCGTTTCTCTATGAGACTTATGGCAATCCCACGGTTACCGTAGAAAAGGATCAGGATTACCGTATCGGGGAAGAGGTCACAGCAGCCTATGTCCAACAGAATTTTGCTTCAGCCACCTTGCGCGGTAACTTTGGCGTTCGCGCAGTGGAGACCAAACAATATGCCCGTACTTACGACAATATTAATGGCGTCCTGCAGGCGGAGCCCAATGTCCGCGATAGCAGTAACACCGATTTTTTGCCCAGCGCCAATATAGCCTGGGATATTAACGATGAACTGGTCTTGCGTGCGGCTCTCGCTCGGGTCGTAGCCCGGGTAGATTACGGTGATCTGGGTGGCTCTGAGTCGATACACGCTCCGTTGCCTGGAGCGACTGTGCGCGATGGATTTGCGGGGAACTCCAAGCTGGAGCCCTATAAGGCGGATCAGTTTGATTTGGGCCTGGAGTGGTATTTCGGTGATGCTTCCGCAGTAGGATTGACCCTGTTCCGCAAGGATATCGCCTCATTCGTGATTAACGGCAGCTCCCTGGTGAGCAGGGAAATTGATGGTGATATATGGAATGTGAACATGTCAATGCCGGTCAATGGTACCGATGCCAGTGCCCAAGGAGCCGAGCTGTTTGTTCAGTACGCTTTCGATAACGGTTTTGGGGTTTTTGCCAATTACACCTATACAGATACGGAATTGGCCAACCTTGATCTAGAGAGCGGTGAAACCATCAAAACGGAGATTGCGGGCACGTCCAAGGATCAATACAACCTATCGGTATATTACGAGAATAACGACTTCAGTGTCCGGGCCTCTTACAACTATCGCAGCGCCTATGCCGATGGTTACAGTAATGGCGTGAACACCTTTACCGATGAGTACGACCAGCTGGATGTGAATGCTTCGTATCGTTTGATGGAAAACCTAACGCTCACGGCCTCCATTATTAATCTCACCGAAGAAAAGGTGGATAGGTATTGGGGCGAGGAAAATAGAGTCCTTGGTTCAGCCTATTCTGGCCGCCGCGCCTATATGGGGCTGACTTATAGCTTCTGATCCTGCCTTACCTCTCGCGTGCGGATGCAGTGGTGTGTCCGCGCACTCAAGGCTCAAAGAGAACTCATCGTGATGAACAAAAGAAAATTCTTGCGGTATTCCTTCCTCTCAACTGTTACTGCCTTGACAGCACCGTCAGTGACTGCCATGGCCAAGCGTCATGCTAAGAAGGGAAAAAAACCAGTGGTGATTTCAACCTGGAACCACGGTGGCCCTGCCAATGAGGCAGCTTGGCCGATTCTCGCTGACGGTGGCAGGGCCTTGGATGCAGTAGAAGCCGGCGCTCGTGTCCCGGAAGCAGACCCGCAGGTTACCAGTGTGGGATACGGTGGCTTTCCCGATCGGGATGGTGTCGTTACGTTGGACGCCTGTATTATGGATGAAAAGCAAAACTGCGGTTCAGTGGCTTTTCTGCAGGGTATAAAGCATCCCATTTCGGTCGCACGCAAAGTGATGGAGGAGACCCCCCATGTCATGTTGGTGGGTGAAGGTGCACAGCGTTTTGCCGTTGAGCAGGGATTTGAAATTGAAAATCTACTTACACCAAGAGCTGAGGCAGCTTGGCGTGAGTGGAAGCAGGAATCCTATTATCAGCCGGTGATCAATATCGAGAATCACGACACGATCGGTATTTTGGCTTTAGATCAAGACGGCCATCTTTCAGGTGCCTGCACTACCAGCGGTGCGGCCTTTAAGATGCATGGGCGGGTAGGGGACTCGCCAATTATCGGCGCTGGGCTCTATGTCGACAATGAAGTGGGGGCTGCCACTGCCACAGGCATGGGTGAGCTTATGATAAAAACAGTTGGCTGCCATCAGGTTGTGGAGTTAATGCGTCATGGCTACACACCGGAGGAGGCCTGCCGAGAGGCGATCGAGCGGATTGCACGAAAGCTTGGGGACTACAAGCAGTTCCAGGTGGGGTTTTTGGCTTTAGATAAGGCCGGTAACTATGGTGCCCATTGTATCCACCCCGGTTTTCACTATGCGGTTCGCGACGTGCTTGGTGCACAGAGGATTAGCTCAAAAAGTAAGCTTGAGTGATGGTTTTCTCAGCCTGCCTAACCTGCAACAAACACTGGTATTTCGATTCGTCACAATTTAGAGACAAATTTTGTATCGCTCAGATTAGTGCAGGGTCCGCACTTGCTGTCTGTTCAGGCGCAGTACGGGCGAAAAGCGAATCATATCCAGGAGAGTATCAATATAGCGCTCGCCTAAATCTCCGAGATCTTCTATACGTGGAGAAAGCAACCAGCTCTCAAGCACCCCAAAGAGGCCGCCGTGGAGCATTTGCTGAGCCAGGTCCAGATCCAGATCGGCCGGTAGTTGACCGGAAGCAAGAGCCACCTCCAGTAATTGCCCCATACGCTCAAGCCGCTCTGTGCGCCCCATTTTGATGCGGTGGGTGGACTCACAGACGTCACTGGCTGAATCGCAGGGCAGGAAAATAATTTCCAAGAGTCGCTGCCACTCCTGATTGCAGGCAACTTCATCGAACAACCATAGCCAGCGGGTACGCAGGGTGCCGAGGGGATCTCTTTTCAGTTCGTCACCGGCATTTGCACAGAGCGTTTCACCCGGCAACGGCATGCGCTCGGTCAAGGCATTGAGAAGGCCCACCCGATCATGGAAGTGGCTGAAGAGGGAATCACGACTGACTCCGGCAAGTTCGGCGACTGTCGCAAGGGAGGCATGGGAGACACCGCACTCGTAAAAAACACTGATTGCGGCGTTCAGGATACGTTCTCGGGTCTTGAGTCTTTGCTTTTCTCTGTATTTATCCATGGAAACAGCAGCTTCTTCTTTATCATAATCGCCTCATTTGACCGTAAATTCACAGCCTTTCACCGCAAGATAAACAAATGAGACCTTCGTGCAAACCCTTGAAAACACTGGGTAAAAGTGCATCTTAGTCGATTATTACACGCTGATGAATAGTTGATCGAGTTTCATCACTACCCATAAAATACCAATCCATTGGAGTCGGACCTTCCTGTCACGTCTACTATTTCCCCCGTAACTGACTGCTGTCCCCAGGCTGTCAGGCCCTGATCGAGGTATTCATGCTCAATAAAAAAGCATTCATCAGTCTTGTGGTCACAAGCTCATTGCTTTCCGCCTGTGATGAAAATGTCTCCGCACCGCCAATGATGGCGCCGCAGGTAACAGTGGTCACCTTGGAATCTGAGTCTGTCACCCTTACGAGGGAATTGCCCGGACGCACGTCGCCTTTCAAGGTGGCGGAAGTCCGTCCACAGGTTAGTGGCATCATAAAACAGCAATTGTTCCGTGAAGGGGGGCGTGTCGATGCAAATCAGCCGCTCTACCAGCTAGATGACGCCATTTACCAAACCGATGTGGCCAGTGCCCGAGCGAAACTACAACGCGCCAATGCGGCCATGCATATTGGGCGGCTAAAAGCGGAGCGCACCGCAGGCCTTGTTGCGAGTGGCGCAGTGAGTAAGCAGGAAAATGACGCTGCAGAGGCAGATCTGCAAGTGGCGCGCGCCGATGTGGCAGCGGCCAGGGCCGAGTTGCAGAGAAAGGAAATTCAGGTGGAATATGCCCAGATTACCGCACCGATCACCGGTCGTATCGGTAAATCGACCGTGACCCAGGGCGCTTTAGTGACGGCCAATCAGGCTGCAACTTTGGCCACAGTGCAACAGCTGGACCCGATCTATGTGGATGTTACTCAATCCGCCGCAGAGCTGGTTAGCCTTCGCCGCTCTTTACAGGCGGGCACTCTGTCCGATGCCGCTCATTTGCCAGTGACGATTTTGTTGGAGGATGGCAGTGAATATGAGCATCAAGGCAAACTGGAGTTTGCTGAGGCGAGTGTTGACCCCTCTACCGGCAGCGTGTTGCTGCGAGTAGTCGTACCCAATCCAGACAATATGTTGCTTCCGGGCATGTATGTGCGGGCCCTTGTGGGCAGTGGTGTGCGAGACAATGCCATTCTGGTACCCCAGCAGAGCATCGCGCGGGACCCGAAGGGCAATACTTCGGCCATGGTCGTCAACGAAGAGAATATTGTTGCCCAGCGGTCCGTGCGAGTGAGCCGCACAGTCGGCAATCACTGGCTGGTCGAAGAGGGACTTCAGGCTGGTGACCGCGTGGTAATTGCCGGATTGCAGAAGATTCGCCCCGGGGCCCCGGTCCAGCCCAGCGAACGTGAAGACGCACAACCACCTGCTGCGGCTGACGAAGAACAAACCGCTGTTAAGCAGGGTTCCTGAGGTAGTTATGGCGAGTTTTTTTATCAACCGGCCCATTTTTGCTTGGGTCCTGGCAATTATCACCATGCTGGCGGGTGTCCTGTCGATCAGTAAGCTGGCGGTGGAGCGTTATCCAAATATCGCGCCACCCTCCGTCAATATCGAGGCGAACTATCCCGGTGCTTCCGCCAAAGTGGTGGAGGACTCGGTCACGCAAATTCTGGAGCGGAATATGAAAGGCCTCGATGGCCTTCTTTATATGTCTGCCACCAGTCAGTCTAACGGCGGTGTATCCATCTCCCTCACATTTGAGAATGGTACCGACCCGGATACCGCCCAGGTACAGGTCCAGAACAAAGTACAGCTGGCAATGCCACTGCTGCCCCAGGAGGTGCAACTACAGGGGGTGAACGTCAGTAAGTCCCGCGGCGGCTTCCTGATGGTTGCGGGCTTCGTGTCCGAAGACGGCAGCATGAACCGCAACGATATTGCCGACTACATCAATTCAGCCATTGTGGACCCGGTCAGTCGAGTGCCCGGCGTTGGCAATGTGCAGGTGTTCGGCTCCAAGTACGCCATGCGTATCTGGCTCGACCCCAATAAGCTGACCACCTACGATCTTGCGCCCTCTGATATAGCGGCGGCAGTACGCGCGCAGAATGCCCAGGTAGCCGTAGGTAGCCTTGGCGGCGCCCCGGCGGTACCGGGGCAGCAACTCAATGCCTCGATTACTTCCCAAGGGCGCTTGCAAACCCCGGAGCAGTTTCGGGAAATCGTAGTGCGTGCCAATAAAGACGGCTCCCTGCTGCGCCTCGGGGATATTGCCCGTGTTGAGCTTGGGGCGGAGAATTACGAGTTTATCTCCCGTTACAACCGTCAGCCGGCAACCGGTATCGCCATTAATCTGGCTACTGGTGCCAATGCGTTGGAAACCGCTGAGGGGGTTAAGGCGAAACTTAAGGAGTTGGAACCCTTCTTCCCACGAGGGCTAACCTCGGTCGTACCTTTTGATACCACGCCATTTGTCGAGGTCTCCATCAAAGGCGTTATCAGTACTTTGATTGAAGCGATCGTGCTGGTCTTCCTGGTGATGTACCTGTTCCTGCAGAACTTCCGCGCAACCTTAATACCCACAATTGCGGTGCCGGTGGTGTTGCTGGGTACCTTTGCCGTACTTGCCGCATTGGGTTTTTCGGTCAATATGCTCACCATGTTTGCCATGGTATTGGCCATCGGTCTGCTGGTGGATGATGCCATCGTGGTGGTGGAGAACGTAGAGCGAGTGATGCGCGAAAAGGGGCTATCTCCAAAGGAGGCCACGAAAAAGTCCATGCACCAGATCACCGCCGCGCTGGTTGGTATCGGTGTGGTGCTGTCGGCAGTGTTTGTCCCTATGGCATTTATGGATGGCGCTACCGGTGTAATCTATCGCCAGTTCTCAGCAACCATTGTGGCGGCTATGGCCCTATCGGTACTGGTAGCAATTGTCCTGACGCCCGCACTTTGTGCGACGCTGCTCAAACCGCTCTCAGAAGGTGAAAGCCAAGGGGAGAAAGGTTTCTTCGGTTGGTTCAATCGAAACTTCGAGCGAGGTAGCCAGCGTTACCAGGGCGGAGTGCAAGGCATTCTCAAGCGCAGTGGTCGCTTTATGCTGCTGTTTGCCGCTCTTTCGGCCGTTATGGTCTTTTTGTTCCTACGCCTACCCAGCTCCTTCCTGCCGGAGGAAGACCAAGGTGTGCTCTTCTCTATGGTGCAGGCGCCCGTGGGTGCGACCCAGGAGCGCACGATGGAATCGATTCGTAAAGTGGAAGACCAGTTCCTGGATAACGAGCAGGGCACTGTGAAGTCGGTATTTTCGGTGCAAGGCTTTAGCTTTGCCGGCAGCGGCCAGAATACCGGTATCGCCTTTGTGAATATGGAAGACTGGTCTGAGCGGGAAGAGGAATCACAAAGTGCCGGAGCGGTAGCCATGCGCGCAATGGGCGCACTGATGCAAATCAAAGATGCCATGGCCTTCGCCTTTGCACCGCCGCCTCTGCCAGAGCTGGGCTCTTCTGGCGGCTTCAATTTCTACCTAAAGGACAACGGCAACCTGGGGCATGAGGCTCTCACTGGCGCGCGCAACCAATTCCTGGGGATGGCTGGACAGAGCAAATTATTGTCCAACGTGCGCCCCAACGGCCAGGAGGATACGCCCCAGTTTCGAGTGAAAATCGACAACGCCAAGGCTGCGGCCCTCGGCTTGTCTATTGCCGATATTAACAGTGCGCTGAGTACCGCCTGGGGAGGCTCCTATGTCGATGACTTTATCGATCGCGGGCGGGTCAAACGGGTTTATATGCAGGCAGACGCTCCGTATCGCATGGCGCCGGAGGACTTCCAGCTGTGGTCCGTGCGCAATGATAAAGGCGATATGGTGCCTTTATCCTCTTTCGCCAGCTTCGCCTGGGAGTACGGATCTCCCCGTCTTGAACGCTATAACGGCGTACCGTCTATGCAAATCAATGGTCAGGCCGCACCGGGGGTCAGCTCTGGTGAAGCCATGGCGGAAGTGGAGAACTTGGTGGCCCAATTGCCGGCGGGGATTGGTATAGAGTGGAGTGGCCTTTCCTATCAGGAGCGCGCCGCCGGTGCACAAACACCCCTGCTCTATATTCTTTCCTTATTGATCGTTTTCCTCTGCCTCGCCGCACTTTATGAGAGTTGGACGGTACCGACGGCAGTATTGCTGATGGCGCCCCTGGGTATTCTCGGAGCTGTACTCGCTAATAGTTTGCGTGGTATGGAGCGGGACATTTACTTCCAGGTGGCCATGCTGACCACCGTAGGCCTGACCAGCAAGAACGCTATCCTGATTGTGGAGTTTGCCAAGCAAAACCTGGAAAGCGGTATGGAGTTGGTGGAAGCGACCATGCATGCAGTGCGCGATCGCCTGCGCCCGATCCTGATGACTTCCCTGGCTTTCGGCTTGGGTGTACTCCCTTTGGCGATTGCCACCGGAGCGGGTTCCGGTGCGCAGCGTGCCATCGGCACCGGAGTGCTGGGCGGCATGCTCGTGGGTACAATTCTTGGGATTTTCTTCATTCCCTTGTTTTTTGTGGTGGTGCAGAGACTGTTTGGTCGAACAGTGGATAAAGCTGATTCTTCACCAGTTGAAGCTGCTGAACACAGAGAGGCAGTGGCTGTAGAATCTTTGTAAATTTTTATCTGAAAGGCCAGGTTGGATAATACAGCCTGGCCTTTTGGTTTCTCATTAGCCCTGAATCACCTAGAACTTTAAGCAAGTTCACAAATCCGCTCATTTGCCGCCGTCACGGCTTTTTCTTTGGCCTCATCACCCGTTGCAAGCCCCTCAATATAGACAAACTCTACATCGGTGATACCCACAAAACCGAGGAACTGACGAAGAAATGCACTCTGTGCATGGTCGTCACCGTAATAGCCACCGCGAGCGATAAAGATGATGGCCTTTTTATTTTCTAATAATCCTTCGGGTCCATTGGCTGTGTAGCGGAAAGTGATACCAGCCCGAGCAATGTGGTCAAAGTAGGTGTGCAATGTGGAGGGGATGGCGAAGTTGTACATAGGTACACCCAATACCAGGACATCGGCCGAGGAGATCTCTTCGATCAGTTTGTCAGAAAAATCAGCCACGGCCTGTTGTTCTGAGGTTCGCTGTTCAGCCGGAGTGGTGAAAGCTTGGAAGCGATCAAGATCCAAATGGGGGATGGGGTGCGCGGCAAGATCACGTTGAACCACTTCCCCGTTGGGGTTGTTCATTTTCCAGTTCTGGACATATTTTGTGGCGAGCTGGGAGGTCTGGCCACCGGCTTGGAACATGCTGGATTGGATGTTAAGTAACTTTGCCATAACGGTCTCCAAATGAATTGAATTGCTTGAATGCTATTGAAACATTGAATGAATCGATTAAAAATTAGAAATATTCGCTGAAATACATCTAAAAATTCGATTATGCCTAGTCAGTTCGGAAATCAATATTCAACAAACCCGAAGATCACCCTTGAGCAGTGGCGCTGTTTGGTAGCCGTTGTAGAGGGTGGAGGATACGCTCAGGCAGCAGAACGTTTGCATAAGAGCCAATCTTCAGTGAGCTATGCAGTGCAAAAGCTAGAGTCCGTGCTTGGAGTGGCTGCTTTCACAATTAGTGGACGCAAAGCGGTGCTGACGACAGCGGGCGATATGTTGTACCGTCATGCTCGGCAATTGTTAGAAGATGCTTCCGCCCTGGAATTATCCGCACGTAGGGCATCCGTCGGGTGGGAATCGCAGATTTCAATTTCTGTAGAAGTGTTGTTCCCTATGTGGTTGATGCTCGATTGCTTGGCGTTATTTGGGGAGGAGAGCCCGCAGACCCGGGTTGAGGTCTATGAAACGGTGATTAGTGGTGCACTTGAAGTACTACAAAAAGGAAAGGTAGATTTTGCCATCGATCCGCGTATCCCCCTTGCTCACAACGGTGAGCTGCTGCCAGCCTCTCCACGTGTTATCCCCGTTGCCCATCCCGAGCATCCATTACATCAGCTAAATCGAACGCTGACCGTGAATGATTTACGCAACTACCGGCACTTACTGGTGCGGGATTCCAACCCCCAGAGTGACGGCAAAACGCTGACGGTTGAAGTAGCGAAGCGGTGGACACTAAGCAATATATCCTCTGTTATCGGCGCTGCCTGTAAAGGACATGGCTTTTCATGGTTGCCGAAAGATAAGATCCTTAATGAACTATCAGAGAAGAGTCTAAAAATACTTCCTTTGCAGGGGGGGAGTGAGAGAGTGGTGCCAATGTACCTGATTTATCCTAACCGAGATGATATCGGTCCTGGAGCTCGGCGATTGGCGGAGATTATCCGCCAGCGCCTGGGAGAGTTGGAGGCTAATGAACAAGCCTCACCATAATAAAAAGTAGTAGGGGGGCATCCTCATGCCAGCTCAATTCCTTGCTGCTCAGTTTTCAACTTTTTAGTCTTCTCGAACCAAAAGTTGTAGAAGTCTTCCGTTACCAGTTGTTCGATGTTAGTCGCCTCCTCTCGCGGGCAGAATATCTTAGCAGTGATGACATCGTGCCCAAGCTCATTGGTTGTAATACTTACCTTTGCATCGGGGCCTGTCAGCTCCACGCCCATACGATTCTCAATGAGCTTGCAGTAGCGTTCGGCAACTTCCCGAAAGGAATCGCAGTGCTCCTTCAGGCGCTCTGCGAGAAATTTTTTTGCCTCAAAAGGGTTAACCTCGCTCCGCTCCCGAGTAATTGAGAACGTGTGCTCGATATAGCGGCGCATAAAATTTAAGTTCTTTACCGGTTGGGTAAAGAATGCATTATTGGGGATATAGAGCGTTGTGCCTGTATAGCCATTACCCAGACCATGTGGGTCTATCTCCAATAAGGTGGTGCTCAACCAGTCGCTGTCCGTAACCTCTCCAAACTGATCACCCACACGGATCCAGTCACCAACAGTGAAAGAGCGCATGTTGGCTTGATATAGGCCGCCAACCAGACACTGAACGACTTCCCTCAAAGCAAGGACAATGGCTACCGAGAAGGCGGCTATCGATAAAGCAAATTCGCGTAGTTCTGTGATCCAAACGGCAATAACACCAATTACCAGCAGCAGATTACCAATGTTATGTACCGTATTAATCCGGCGACGCTTATCTGCCTTAGCCCAGTTACTGCGGACAATCGCAAGCGTAAAGAACCCACGCAGCAATAAAATAACTACGATGACACAGAAGCTGATAAAAAGTTTACTTGCGAGAATATGTTCCAGTATCTCGGGTTTCATTCGAAAACGCATTCCTCGATGGGGCTAAATACAACAACCTCCTCTGACTATTGTCCGGCAAGCATAGCTGATGGATATTCGGCCGAGAGAGGTTTGGTGGGGCTAAAAGGTGGCGCAATGTATCTCCTTAGGTCCCTGCTTGTAAATATTCCTGATGGAAAATATAGAGGTCTCTGATCCGTTCATAAATTTAGGCGGCCGCTGAATAATTCCGTAATCGCTCTGCGGATCTTGAGGGCGCAGATGTTCGAGGCGCTCATCGGAAGTGGCAGGACCTACAAGCTCAGCCGTTACAGCCCCAAGGCCCGTCCGACGGGGCTTTCAGAGCGCCCCAAACATTGCTTTGGAGCTTTTTGAAAGGTTCAGACATTTCCACAAAGCAGCGCCTTGATATGTAAAGTACATTCAAAGCCAGAGGTTCCTTAGTCCTCTGGTCGGTCCAAATGATCAACTCACCGAGTCGATGCCCAGCGTCTATCAGCGCTTTAGCGATAATCGGGATTGGGGAAGTCCGGCCGACAACCTGCGTCCCAGGCGGAGCGCTGGTTACCATGGGCGGGAACTCCGCCGGCATCCTTGAGCATTCGTGCCATATGCAAAAGATTCCAGGTCATAAAGGCGGTGTTGCGATTGGTAAAGTCATTCTCCGGTCCTCCTGATTCTGGGTCGAGATATGAGGGGCCGGGGCCGGCTTCGCCAACCCAGCCGGCATCCGCCTGAGGAGGTATGAGAAAGCCTAGATGCTGTAGAGAGTAGAGAATATTCATTGCACAGTGCTTAGCGCCATCCTCATTACCAGTGATCAAACAACCACCCACTTTTCCATAGTAGGCATACTGCCCCCTTTCATTGAGGTTTGATGAATTGGCGTAGAGGCGTTCTATTGTTTGCGTACAGATTGAGGATTTTTCACCGAGCCAGATTGGGGTGGTGAGCACCAGTATGTCGGCCTCTTTGACCTGTTTGTAGATAGTGGGCCACTCATCGTTTTCCCAGCCGTGTTCTGTCATATTCGGATAGATGCCAAAGGCAATGTCATGGTCTACCGGCCTGAGAACCGATACCGAAACACTATTGCGCTCCATAATCTCTTGGGAAAGGTTAATTAGTCCTTCTGTGTGTGAGAGTTCCGGTGTTGGTTTTAGCGTGCAATTAAGGAATAGGGCTTTTAGGTCTGAGAAACTCCAAGGGCTGGATTCACATTCTTCTATTTGCGCTGGCTTTAGGGGCATCGTTGGCCTCCTCGAATGATCTACCTATAAATTAGGTATTAAGAGAAGCGAATGGCGGTTTTTGTAATTCCGGAGCTAAAGATGCAGGGGATTACAAAGCTAAAATACTAGCCTATCGCTTTATGGTTGCGCCCCATACTTTGTCACTAAAATTATGAGAATAACTTCTCATGGCTATCTGTGATTTTTCAATCAGACTTATTTCCATCATTAAACTCGTTGGGTGAATGCCCTGAGGAGGTTATCCGGTTGCTGGTTATCTAGCGACGGGCAGCTGTCATTTAGGCTGGCAGGATAAAAATGAGAAACTAAATTTCTGCAGCTGGTGGAGTGGTAATACTTAAGGTGTTAGTCACTCAGTTTGTACCGACCGGTCTTTCTCAATGGAGTTCGAATCATTCGCTAGGCATCCCCACATAGCGGCCCCTTCACCAAACAGGTAAACACTATGAAGATTAAACAAGCTCATCTCAGTATTCTGTTGCTCGGGGCTGTAGTGTTATTAGTCTCTTATCCAAATTCAATCCAAGCCAACCCCGATACGAAGAACCGTTTGGATGGAGTTTGGTGTGCAATCGCTGACGAGTCTTTTATGCTATACGAGCATAGTACAAGCGCCTTAACGCTAAAAAAGAACCAATATTGCCGAACCTTTAAAGTTTTTAAGGTGACGAAGTCAGGGGGGGGAGGTAGATTTATGGATACTATCAAAAAGCCTGCCGATATAAAGCATCAGCTCAGCGCGGTCGAAGAGTCCAAAGATGGCATGACCACCGGTCAAGATATCGGCATCTTTGCTTTTTCTAAAATGGGCGAAACCACTCATATAGTGACCGTCGATGTTTCCGATGAGAGTTCCGGCAGTTTCATCCTGGACAGCAAAGGAATAATGCATGGATTTGTTGAAGAGGTGACTTCTGAACCCCACAACCATGAGGCTCATGTGGGTGTTGTGCTGTTCAAAAAGAGCCCTAAACCAATGCCATCACAGTTCAACCAGGAATGGGAAGCGATTTTTGATAAGACGCACAAGCAGCAGGGGCAAAATAACTAGCAGCTGAAGACTGCTACTTCGGGCGAATGGTTTGGGGGGCACTTCGTGAAGGGTCTCCCAGTTTAGAATCATAGATTAAGGTTCAACCCAGCGGTTGATCCGTATATTTAATGGTGGCGGTATCTTGTAGTTAGCCGCCAACCACCGTTGGTATCAAGAGCGTAATGACCCAGCCAGAGCTATAACAGCTCCGCCATTTTCTTCATCAAAATGGCGGAAGCATTTTCGCTAAATTGCTGCCCTTCTTCGATGTACTCCCACACCGTGGCATCACTCTTCCAGCCGCCTTGTTTCTTAATAAGTTCAAATCCCACTTTTTCCCGAGCGGCAGACGTGGAGAGGCCTCGACGAAAGCTGTGGCTGCTGAGTTCATCGACAAACTCAAAGCCACAGGCCAAACCTAGCTTTTTCAGCAAGTCATTGATGGCGGTAGGATTCAGTTGCCTTTCTTGGATGGAGCCCCAGCGATTTACCGCACGAAATACAGGGCCACTGTCAATGCCGCCAGCCTCCAGCCAGGATCGGAGTGCTTTTGCCGGGCAAGCTCCGGGGGAGCCGTAGGGCAGGGCGCGCATCATACCTTGACCGCTCTGATCCGTCTTCGACTTGGGAAGTCTTACAATGAGGCCCTCCTCCTCCCAAATTAGATCCTCCACCTGTATGGCGACCAGTTCACTGCGCCGGAAAGCACCAAAGAACCCAACCAGAATCAACGCGAGATCCCTGGCATTCTTCTTTGTTGCCGGCTGCTCGCGCAAATACCGCGTCAAAGCGGCTATGTGCTGGAGGCTGAGCGCCTTAGATTTTTGCTTTGGCTTGCCGTGTGTGCGGCGAACTCCCCGCATGGTTTTCTGCACCAAGGCGTCTGTTACCGGGTTAAACATGCCCTGGTACTGGTGCCACTGACCGATGGCGGTGAGATGGAGATCCAGGGTGCGCGGGTTGAGATGTTCTGCGCGGTTCAGGATGTATCGGACAAGTCCACTGCTATCGGTTGGCAGTCGGCCGCCCCATTTTTCGAACTGGCGTATGGCCGAGCGATAAGCCCTGCGGGTGCTGTCTGAAGTGGCTGCGCTCAGATATTTCTGGATGGCCTCCTCAGTGAGTAGTTCGCCCACCTGATTCGGTGTAACAGGGGTTAGAGGCTTGTGATTGCTTCTCGTCGATGCGGTGGTGAGTTTTTTCATGGCCTTGAGTCGCTTCTGGTCCCCTCTTGTGTACCAAAGGTACGTTATCTGGGGGTAATTATAGAATTATAACCTTCGATAAGAATCATTATCGAAGGTTATATGGCGGCATTCAAGAAATACTCAAAATATAAATATTATGTAATAATACGTAATACGTAATTTATAACGAAATAATCTGAGGAAGAGCTTATGGCACGCACTGGTGTCACTTATCTGGATATTGTCCAGGCGGCAAAGACGATTAAGGGGCGCGGGGAAGATCCCACCGTGGATCGGGTGCGGGAGCAGCTGGGTACCGGCAGCAAAAGCACAATTGCTCCGCTACTCAAGCGGTGGCGCAATGAATCTACGACCGATACCGATATCAGTGGGCTCCCCAAAGACCTGATTGAGGCCCTGAAAGGGTTGCATCAGAGAATTCAGGGGGTAGCAGATAAGCGGGTAGAGGAGGTGCAGCAGGAGTTTCAGGCTCAAGAGGCGGTGATCAACGCGCAGCTGGAAGAAATACGCACCACTTCCAGCGAGCAATCCGTCAGGCTCAGGGAGGTCGAGCAAAAACTTTCTGTTGCTGAAAGTGAAAACCGCAGACTCAAGCAAGCCCTGGAACAGACCCAGGCAGCCCTGGAAAAAAGTGACTACCAGAGGCAGGAGGCGGCAGAGCGCATCCTCGAGCAAAAGACAACGATCGAGGAAGTTAAGCAAGAAAACAGAGATATACGTGATCATTTTGAACACTTCCAGCAGCGCACAGCCAGCGATCGGCAACATGAGCGGGATCAGTACCGTGCAGCCGCGGAGCAACTGAAGGACCAGGTGGCCGCTCTCCATGAGCAGCAGGCCCTCACCGAACGCAGATTCAATGAACTGGAACTGCTCTATAAGCAGGCACAGGCGCTCATTATTGAGCTCAACCGGGAGAAGCAGGACCTCAGGGAACAAATAGGTAGCGCGAGCGCGGAAGCCGCAAGTCTCAAACAGCAATCAGAGGAGCGGGGTTCTGCGCTAAGGGACAATCTTGCAGCGCTCACCGGCTTGCGTGAGCAAATTTCAAAGCTGCAAAGTGATGAGGCCGCATCCCAAAAGGCGATGCAACTACAACAGTATTCGCTGGAGAGGCTTGAGTCTGAACTCATCACAGCACGAGATCGACTTGAACTGCTCAACGATGAGAATCGCATTCTTACTCGGGAAAAAGCCATGATCCAAGGGCAGTTTGCCCAGTTGGAGCGCTCATTAAAAACGTAACCTCATAGATTGACAGAAGCCCTCTATACTTTTTGGTGGGATCGATTGATGTTCGCTTGGTGTATACACCACTAAGCGCTTGATCGCTCCGCCTCCACTCAAGCAAGGCCTGCCTTGCTCGTAGGCTATTTGAGCTGATGATTGCTCAACGGCGCCACCTTCGTGTGGAGCAGGTCAAGCCTCACCTATTCCCGTTACCCAAAATATCCCCTTTTGATGGCATCCATACAGCTAGACTTATCAGTAAATCTTTCATTTCTTGTGGCAATCCGGCTGATGAGGCAGCATTGCATCCAATTGATTGCTCTGGTTTAAATCCATTCGGCTCCCATAAAAACCCCGGAGAGACGTATTGATGGGGGAATTCAAAAAAATCATCGACAAACCCACTTTCTTTGGGGCGCTCACCTTGCTTTTAATGGTTACCCTACCGCTCATTTTATATCCAAAGTCGGGAGCGCAGTGGGTACTCATGGCCAAGAACTTTGTAACAGATGAGTTGGGTGTGTTTTATCTGGTACTTGGAGTTGGTGCATTACTCTTTATGACCTATATCATATTTAGTGATATAGGCCAGATTAAACTCGGGAAGCCCGAGGAGCAGCCGGAGTTCAAGACACTATCCTGGGCCTCCATGTTATTTTGCACTGGTATAGGGGCATCTATTCTTTATTGGTCGATGGTGGAGTGGGTTTATTATTACCAGACACCGCCTTTTGAGGTAAAAGGAAACACTCCCGAGGCGGCACGGTGGGCCATGGCATATGGGATATTTCACTGGGGGCCTATAGCCTGGTCAATTTACCTCATTCCAGCTCTTCCCATCGCTTACTTTTATTATGTGCGAAATCGCAGCGTATTAAAGATAAGTGAAGCTCTTATGCCAGTTTTGGGTGAGAGGCGGGCAAAGGGTGGGATTGGTAAGTTAATCGATGTGTGTTTTGTTTTTGGTATGCTTGGAGGTGGGGCCACCACCCTGGGGATTGCTGCCCCTTTAATCTCCGAAGGCGCTCACGAACTATTCGGTGTGTCTACAGGGATACCCACGAAAATTTTTATTCTGATGCTTTGCACTTTTATTTTTGGGTGTAGTGTATTTGCTGGACTGAAAAGGGGAATACAAACACTCTCCAATGTCAATATGTGGCTATCCATTCTTTTGCTCGCTTTTGTCTTTATTGCAGGTCCCACATTATTTATGTTGAATGCGGGATTGGACTCTTTGGGGAAGGTCCTGAATAATCTTTTTCATATGGCGACCTGGACGGAGCCATTTGGTCGATTTAAACAATTTCCCCAAACGTATGTCCCTCAAGATTGGACCATCTTTTACTGGGCCTGGTGGTTAGTATTTGCGCCAAGTGTCGGTCTGTTTATCGCTAGAATCTCTCGAGGGCGCACCATTAAAGCAATGGTTGTTGGTGCCATATTCTATGGCACCCTGGGGTGCTTCCTGTTTTTCTTGATTCTGGGGAATTATGGCGTCTATCTACAGTTTTCTGGAGAGCTGGATGTGGTGCAAACGCTCAACCAGCAGGGGGCAACTGCGGCAATATTTGCCATATTGCAAACATTGCCAATGAGTAAGCTGGTTATATTGGCTTTCACCGTGCTTGCATTAATTTTTACCGCCACCACATTCGACTCCATATCTTATATCCTCGCTGCTGTTGTGCAAAAAGAAATTATTGGAGAACCAGCCCGCTGGAACCGTTTGTTTTGGGCGTTTACCCTATCTGTAATGCCTATTACCTTGATGTTTCTTGGTGGTCTGGATGCCCTGCAAACTGCAAGTATTATTGGTGGCGTCCCGCTATTGATCGTGGCTCTGTTACTGTGCATCTCTATCGTAAAGGCGGCTCAATATGATTTACGCTACCAACCCAGTTACGAAGAGAAAGAAATCTATATAAATGATTTTCCTGAAGATGATCCGTGGAGCGAAGAGGGTGACTGGGCAACATCTAGTGAGACAGAGGCGAGGAACTCAAGGGATCAAAAAGCACCCAGTCAAAAGAAAACCTAAACCCTCGAAATCACTGGATTTACCTTTTTACCTGGTAGCCTATTGATTGCCTTTTAGGGCGCTCGTCCTATGATTATCACTTTACCAAGATGGCGATACTTGTCTGCAATCATGTAAATTGAGCGGCTATAAATTTTCTCATGGCAATGCAGCAAGTTAACATTCAGGGAGTTAGCTTGACAATAACATTCAAGTCGCATTTAAATGCCCCGGATTGAAATAATATCTAATCCTGTTAGAATTCAGCCCCAAATATAAGAAATACCTTATAAATCTTTGTTCCGCCTTCATAAAAGTTCTTTCCTGCCATATCACCAGTCCTCATGTTTTATGTGACATCGAGCTTGCTTTTATTTTGTCGGTCTTTTGCTGCTTTGGAGGACTACATTGACAAAGAATTTCAGAGAAATTATCGATAAGCCCACTTTTTTTGGGTCACCCTAGATTCCCATAACAACCGACACACTTGGCAATAGCGAGAGAGGTCAGCTGGCTGTAGGCTAGTAAGCTTCCACA